>NZ_JAKLTU010000028.1:0-33262 GCF_022570815.1 Synechococcus sp. PCC 6716 | reverse complement strand
CCGATCTGATATTGAGCTTTGTGCTTACCTTTCTCATGATATTGCAGACTCCATTACAGTCTGCATTGATGAGCCATCCTTGAGCAGTTCGGTACAGCCCTCTAAGAATTCGTTTTCCTGATGCCTTCCACCCTTCAGGTTTTTCGCCGAACGTAGGCAAGAAGTCATTATCAAAAAACGAGGCTTGAACCGTTCTGTATCCCCGTCGTGAACGAGCGAGGTTTTATCCGGTTCCCGAACCCTCCGGTTTCTATAACTCACTACAGCCTAGCACACCCTCGGGCGCAGTGATGTTCCACTTCGGGTATCACATTACAACTGTTTCTTAACAAATTGCCATGCGAGCTTTGCGGCACCAACCATCCCCGCTTGATTACCTAGGGTAGCTCGTAGGCATTGTAGGTTACTCCGTGAGGTGGGCAGTACTCGCTCTTCTAATTCGGCGATCATGCTGGGAAAGAAMAAATCACTGCCTGCACTAATSCCACCGCCAATAATGACGGCTTCGGGGGTTAGCACATAGACTAAACTGGCAATTCCAGCGGCCAACTCACGGCCGTACTGTTGCCAGAAGGCGATCGCCTCGGTATCGCCTTGGCGGGCACGCTGATCTAGCTCGTGGGGTTCGCAACCGAGTCGGCGGCGAATGGCTTGTGCCGAAACGTGTTGCTCAAGAGAGCCACGATTGCCGCTATTACAGGGAGCACCGTTGTAGTCGAGGGTAATTAAACCTAGCTCACCCGCCGTACCGTCATGCCCCACAAATAGTTCACCATTGAGGATGATGGCACCCCCAACGCCTGTCCCTAAGGTGAGCAGAATTAAATTTTGAAACTGGCGGCCTGCCCCTAGCCATGCTTCGCCGAGGCCAGCGCAGTTGGCATCATTGCAAATAATCGTGGGCTTTGCGGTGAGGTGCTCGAGGGTGTCACTGACATGAACATCGTACCAGCCAAGGTTAATGGCACGCCGCGCCACCCGCCCGGCAGCATCCACAGGCCCTGGAACCCCCATTCCGATCGCGATCGCGCGATCATCTGGGTCTAATTCTTGAATCCCTTGGACAACGGCCTTGAGAACGGCCTCTGGATAGGGGGGCTGAGGGGTTGGCCATGTCACTGCATTGAGGCAGTCGCCCTTAGGATTAAAGCGCCCCATTTTGATGGCGGTGCCACCCAGATCAACCCCAATAACGTACGGTTCACTCACAGATCAGTTTGGGACACGTTAGGTTGAGCGCTTGGCGTGAGGCGATCGCGCGCATCGTTACCAAGCTGGATTGTTACATCTGATGCTAGCACGCCCGTACTTTCAACTCGTACTTCACCAAAGCCTAACAGCAGTTGCACGCGCCGTGCCGCCGCCAAGTCTCCCTGCTGGGCAATAATCCGGGTAATTTCAATGGGTTGGCTCAAGGCGTCGGCCACAAACTGATCCCGATACCCAGCCTCCCAAAGCTGGTGGCGCAATTGCTCTACTGCTGCCTCACTGAGACTAGTGTTTTGCAGAGCAATCCGCACATTTTCGGGATAGGTGATAGGGGTTTCGCGGGGGTCGGCGGTGGGTGTATCGCGAAAGTAAGTATCAGAGAGCCAAGCAATCCGGCGATAGTTCGGCAACCAGTAACTGATTTCCGACTCCCCCGTGCCATTGAAGTTGCCGGGCAACAACAGAAACTCAATGCGCGATCGCGGTAGCTGAGCCATAAACTGACTCAGACTCAGTAACTCCTCTACGCTCAGGTTAGTATCTAAATTCTCACGAATAATGCCGAGAATACTGGGAATTCGAGCAAGGGTTTCCGGGCGTGCCGATTGCTCCATTAGTGAGCGCAAAAACATCTGTTGGCGTTGAACACGGCCAATATCCCCTAGGGCATCGTAGCGAAAGCGCAAAAATTGCAGGGATTCATGGCCATTCAGGTGCTGGCGACCGGGTTTGAGATCAATGTAGAGTCGTTGGCTATCGTCGCGGTAGCGCATCGCTTGGGGCACATCAACGGTCACGCCGCCCAAGGCATCGATTAATCGCTCAATGCCCTGAACGTTAATGCGGAAATAGCGATCAATGGGCACCCCCCCCAGTAAATCGCTAACGGTTTCTGCCGCTAAGGCGGGGCCGCCCAAGGCATTGGCCTCATTAATTTTGGCATCCCCACGCCCACGAATAAATGTGAGGGTGTCGCGGGGAATTGAGAGTACCACCAGCCGTTGATTGAGGGGGTCAAACCGGACTAACAGTAACGAGTCCGATAGCCCCTCTACGGAGTTAACAAGGGCATGGTAGGTGCGATGAGGATTCGGTGGTTCCTCCAAATCAGACGTGAGTACCTTAGAGCCGATGAGCAGTAAATTGATGGGTTGGTTGAGGGTAGCGGCGGTGCGATCGCCCCGCTGGAAGACCCGCCATTCGCTCGCCGACAGCGATCGTTGCATCAGGGGGGTACTTTGACTCATCAGCCCCCAGACAGCACCAATGCTGGCGGAGAGAAAGCCGATCCCGATCCATAACACCAGTTGCCAGAAGAGGTGTCCCTCTTCCGGAGGCGCTGGTCGCCGCCGTGGCTGGAATCGAATAAACACACCTGCCTCACCGTATCAAATTCTCACAAATGTAGCATAGTGCTGTGAGCCAAAAAGTATTCGACCTTAGCTTAAATTAAGAGAAAAGCGGGAAATCTTTGTATTCCTTAACAGTTCGGGCAGCCCACCGCGCTATTGCATCGCCATCAGGATTGGCCAGTTGACTGGGTGGATTGATCTGCGCAGAGCCGAGCGAGATGAGTGGCCTGTAACCGATACCACCGTTGCAGTCGCCCAAGCTCTTCGGCAATGCTGAGCGTCGGGGCAAAGCCCTCACACGCATAGCCAAGGTGGCGTAACACAGCGACAAGGGTGCACGGGGCGATCCAATAGTCTTGACTGAGAGCCAACAGGTTGACTGTTGCAGTGTTGAGAATGGCGGTTTGGATGGCGGCTATGAGTTCAGGCTCTGGGAGGATCCGGGGAATGCGCGAACCGACATGGACAGTTTGGGGCTGGGCGATCGCCAGTAACCAACGCAGGTGGGTCCATGAGGGGGGTAACGACCAAAGGATCAACTGCTGGCAACGGCAGCGAGGGCGATCGTACTGAATTGTAGCGGTGGTGGTTTCTGGGGGAATGAGGGGGCGCTCATAGCCGTACATTAAAACAACCCCACTGAGGTGGGATAGCCAATTCTCCGATAACGGTTGCCAATGGGGGGGCTGGTGGGGGGGTGGTTCAGGACACTGCCACTCTAAGCCCGTAGCACCGCTTCGCTGCACGCCTTGTAGTTCTAGTTCTAAGTGTGTTTCGCCGTTCCACGTATTGGTGACAAGGGTATAGGCAATGTCGATGGGTGAGGGCAGGGGCAACACCTGTCCCCAGCGCCATGCTTTGGCCTTCATAGGTGGGCTATTGCCCTGCTGCAGGGTGAGCTTGAGGTGCTCTCCGTGCTTTCCCATCGTAGATTGGCTCACAACTGTGACGCGGCGACTGCAAAAAACTGGCTGCGGATTTTCACTGCCAAAGGGTTGTAGCCGTTCTACCTGCTCGTAAAATTCCCAGTTGAGTTGGCTAAAGTGGAGTTCAGCATCAATGGTGACTAAGGGGCGCAAATGCTCTTTCTTGAGGCAGGTCTTGGCAAAGGCACGTAGGCGATCGCGCCATTCATCGAGATGCTCGGCGAGTAACGTAAACCCACCAGCCGCTTTATGGCCGCCATACTTGAGTAGCAGGGATTTCGTGGCCTCTAGAGACGCAAATACGTTAAATTCGGGAATACTGCGCGCAGAACCACGAATGGTGGTCTGGGTTTCATAAGTGCCAATAAAAACCGGCACGCCATAGCGCTCCACTAAGCGGGAGGCTACAATGCCAATCACCCCATGATGCCAGTCGGGTTGAACAAGCACCAGCACCCACTCGGCGACCGGATCAACCCCCCTTGCTTCTAGGTGGGCGATCGCCTCGGCCTCAATGGCGGCGCATAATTCTTGACGGGTGCGATTTGTCTGTTCGCAGGTGGCCGCCAAGGTTGCCGCTGTAGCAGGATCGTCTGTCGTCAATAACTCAATGACAGTCTGTGGATCGCCAATACGACCAATGGCGTTAATGCGTGGCCCTAGGCGGAAGCCAACGGCACTGGGCTTCAGGGCGGTATTGGTTGCGGGCAAACTATTAGAGACCTCCATCAAGGCCTGTACCCCCACTAACGAGGAGGTGGGAATGGTCTGTAACCCCTGTTTTACCCAGCGACGATTGACACCCACTAGGGGGGCGAGATCGGCAATGGTTCCTAGCGTGCACAACTCCCGTAAGGGGCGCACCAGCCCGCACAGCTTCTCCAGCCGCTGTGCCAGCGATAGGGCAAGGATGTAGGCCATCCCCACCCCCGCCAAACTGTGGTAGGGGGAATCAGGATCCACGAGCTTGGGATTGAGGATGGCATGGGCGGGTGGCAGTTGAGCGGGAATATCGTGATGATCCGTCACAATTACAATCAGCCCAAGTTCGCGAGCTAGGGCAATGGGCTGTACCGCTGCAATGCCGTTATCCACTGTCAGAATAATCTTGACCCCCCGCTGGTGGCACTCACGAACGATGCGCTCATTAATGCCATAGCCTTCGTGCATTCGTGACGGAATAGTGTAGTCAATGGTTGCGCCGAGATGGCGCAATGCCCGCAGCAGTAGGGCGGTACTTGTCATCCCATCGGCATCATAATCGCCACAGATGGTGATGCTCTCCCCCCGGGCGATCGCCTGTCGCAGCAGTTCTACCGCTAAGTCTAAATCTGCAAAAACCGTACTGGGGGAGGGTAAATCAAGGGTTTCTGGCTCTAAAAAACCTTGCACGAGGGCAGGCGTGGTCAACCCGCGGCGAAGATAAATTTCCGCAAGGGGGCGATCGCACCCCAATGCATCCATCAAGGACTCACACAGAGTCGAATCAATTGGCGGCACATACCAGCGCTGAGGGGGGAGATTGACATCCTCCGCCGTCCTAAAGGACGAGGATTCCCAGTCTGCCAGCATTAGGCTGACTCCTGATGGGTAGGCAAACAAGCAACCGCCTCCAAAGCGGTCTTACACGGCTTAGCGTTTGCCCATTCGGATCGGCATCGTCCTGCCACCAAAATATTCTTGCTGGCGTTCTCATTGCGGTCGTGTTCAGCACCGCAGTTGATGCATAGCACCGACGTGACAGATACGTCAGCACGTCGTTCCACACAACGCGGCAGCAACCAAACCGCTTGGCTAAGTTGGACTGCTGCGCCGGAGTGGGGTAGATTCTAAGCTGGTATCGTGTTTTCACCACTTCTGATAGAATTGGTCTGTAACTATTATACTTGGTTCACTTGGGCATGGCAAGGCAGTTTAGGCGAGGAAGGCATAGCGTTACAGATCTGAAAGCGCATTTGGTCTGCGTGGCCAAGTATCGGGAACATGTCTTTTCGGTGGATGAGTTAGCGCTCATTGAGGGGGTTTTCCGGCATGTTGCCAAGCAGATGGACTTTGAAATCCTAGAAATCAACGGCAAATCTGATTACGTACATGCATTCATTGAGTACCCACCGAAGCTGTCTATATCGAAAATTGTGAACGCCTTAAAGGGTGTCTCTAGTAGGCGTTATGGGCAAGCTGGCTACAAGAAGCCTAACGGCAAAACCGCTCTATGGAGTCCCAGCTACGTTGCCGTATCGGTTGGCGGCGCCCCTATCACGGTTTTGATGGAGCACATCAGGAATCAAGAAAAGCTGTCCTGAAGGACGGGCTTGTACATTTTTTGGGGTCATAGGAGGGGGCACGGTCACCATACCAGCAGAACGCGAGCGTTAGTCACGGGGTGTGGTATAAAGCTGGAGATAGTTCCAGTAATTTTCTAAAACCCGTTTGACATAGCCATAGGTTTCGGGAAAGGGAATGGTTTCAATAAAGCGATCGCCATCACTGGCATCAAACCGCTGTAGCCAATCACTAACGTTACCTGGACCAGCATTATAGCTAGCTAAGGCGAGCAATGTATTTTGTTGGTATCGATTGTGGGTGTAGTCAAAATACCATGTCCCTAAACGGATATTGTCCTCTGGGTCTTCAAGGGAGAAATCGCTCAGGCTCAGCTGATCTGCAATCCAAGTCGCAGTGTCTGGCATCAGTTGCATTAACCCTGTTGCCCCCACAACGGAACGAATGTCGGGTTCAAAGCGCGACTCTTGGCGAATCAGCGCCATCACCAGCAGGGGGTTGAGATTACGAGCAGCAGACCACTTTTGAACAATGTCCCAGTAGGGCAATGGATACAGAGCATACCAAAAGCGAGGGTCACGCTGAATTGACTCGAAAAAGGTTGCGGTATCGGGTTCATTCCTCGCACGCACAAACAGGTTTTCAAGCATGAAGATGCCATCGAGATACTCACCCACCCCAAGACGGATCAGGCCATCGGTCAGTTGCTCAGCGGCAGTGGGGGTGACCCGATTTTGGAATTCCCATTGCCAGCGCTGCCATGCGTCCTGCGTTTGCCCCAGCAAGTAGAGTTCCTGAAGGGTTGGGCTGCCAGCGCTCAGGGGTAAGGGGTGAGCGCGATCGCGATCGATGCGGGGGTGTTGTTGCCGCAGCGTTGTAAAGGTACCGACGGGTTGCTGGAGTAAACTGGCGGCACGCCATCCATAGTAGGAATGGGGGTACCGACTTATGAGCGATCGCCACGCAGCGGTTTGGGCTTGGAGCCCGCCAGCCTCTCCTAACCATTTTCCCAGCCAGAAAGCGGCGCGCGGCGCTATTTCACTATTGGGGTTAAGCTTGAGGATTTCGCCAACCCAGCGTTGAGCTGTTTGCCACTGACGCTGTTGCGCTGCCGCCTCTGCTAACTGCCAGCGAAGTTCAGCAGCAGCGGTGCTACCCCCATAGGTTTGCAAGAGTTGTTGTTGAGTGCGCTGGGCAGCGGTCTCATTCCCCAGTYCCCGATAGGTGCGATACTGCTCTAGCAGCACATCCGCCGCAATCGCACTCGATTGGCTGTTAGTGGCCAGTTTCAACGCGATCGCCAGTAGCGGCAGGCGACCTGCTGGGGAGCTAGCCAGTCGGGCAAGGCGCAATTGCGCTAAAGCAGCTTCTTGAGTGTTGGGAAAGCGTTGAACAAGGTCTTGGTAGGCAGCGATCGCCCCTGAGGTATCGTTACTCAGTTGACGACCTCTGCCGACTCGATAACGGTTCAAGGGCGTTTGGGGCGCACGGTCATAGGCGGCGGCGGCAGGGGCATATTGCATCTTTTCCCAATAGCCAAAGGCGATCGCCTCCCAGTCAGCGGGGGTTAACTCCTGAGGGTAACGCTGCCGCAGAATCTCTAGATAGGTGCCATAGTCTTTAAGATACAGCCCATAACGAGCCACCAGCTTGAGGTAGGGGACGTGATCCGGGCTGTTTTGTAACTGGGTGTGGACATAGTTCACCACAGCGGGATGCTGCGGAAACTGGGCGATCGCCCGGTCGGGCTGCTGGAGGTTGAGCAACGCCACGGCGGCTTCCGGCTCCTTGCCATAGTCGCGGATCAGCTGCTGCCATGTCTGCGTTGCCTTGCGTCCTTGACCCGCTTGCCGATAGGCATCTGAGCGCAGCAGGAGAATCCGTGCCGCCATGGGTCGGTAGGTGGCCTCTAAATTCTCAAGCCACCGCAAACTTTCCTGTGGGGCGTTGTGTCGCAGCGCATCCACCGCCAGCAAGTAGCGGGCGCGATCGCGTTTAAGGGGATCCTTTGCCTGCGCCCATTCTTCTAGCTGAGCGCGGCGTTGGGGAGGGGCCTCTAGGGTCAGTGGATAGAGAGTCTCTAACGGCGGAGCAGACCAGTACTGCCGCGCAACGATCGCCCCCACCATCACTAGGACTGGTGCCAGTGCCAGCAAGAGCCAGTTGCGCCAGCGCCGAGATACCCCGGTAGGATGTTGTTTTGGCAAAAGCGTCACACTATCCCCAGTACTCGTGCCACAACGCGATAGCAACTCGGCAGGTTTGTGTTTAGTTTACCAAAGGTGAGCATAAAGCCCCCTGCCTTAGCTGTGGGATACGCTGAGCGAAGAATTAGAGAGGCTCAGCCCGCCGAATCTAGACTTCCGCGCCTTGAGGTGTAAGGAGCACACCAATGATTTACAGGCTGAAGCACGTTTCTATGCTAGAATGAAAGACTTGGTTATGTCTAACGACTAGCAATTGCCTTGCAAGGGACTTAAGATTATGAGCCGCGTTTGTCAACTCACCGGAAAAAAGGCCAATAACGCCTACGCCATTTCCCACTCCCATCGGCGGACAAAAAAGCTGCAAGAAGTGAACCTGCAATGGAAACGGGTGTGGTGGCCAGAGGGTAAGCGTTGGGTGCGGCTGCGCCTTTCGACAAAAGCCATTAAAACCCTTGAGCGTAAAGGCTTAGCAGCTTTTGCTAAGGAAGCGGGCTTGAATCTCAGTAAGCTTTAGACGCTCTAGAGTATGGGCGATCGCACCACTGTTGTGCGGTTACGACAGCACGTCAACCCCCTCAGTCGCAGGTTTCAGCAAGAGGTTGCGGTACCGGATTGGTCACGCATCTACGCCATCGCGTCCCAGCCATTACATCTAGATATTGGCTCAGCGCGTGGCACTTTTCTATTGCAGATGGCGGCTCTGCATCCTGAGCAAAATTTCCTTGGCCTAGAAATTCGCTATCCGTTGGTTGTGGCGGCGAATGAACGCCGCGATCGCCATGGCCTGTTGAACCTGCATTATCTATGGGGCAATGCAAATGCCCACCTAGGGAGACTACTCCAAGGCGTACCGCTGCAAACGGTGAGTATCCAATTTCCGGATCCATGGTTTAAGCGGCGGCACCACAAGCGGCGAGTGGTCACCCCCGATCTGGTGGCAACCCTTGCACAGCACCTCTGTCCCGGTGGCCGTGTCATTCTCCAGTCCGATGTCCTCGAGGTTGCCGTCGCCATGGTGCAGCAGTTTCGCGCCCATCCTGCCTTTGCCGCGTCACCACCCAATTGGCTGCCCCAAAGCCCATGGCCTGTGGCCACAGAACGGGAGCAGTACGTTTTGGCACAGGGGTTACCCATTTACCGTTGGCAAGGGGTGCTACTTCACTCTTAAAGAGCGTCATCCTCTAGCGCGCTTGGCAGGCACAAAAACTCCCGTAGGCAGTCCACAGTTTGCTGCTTATCGCGACGACCACTGCTATAGTAGTGCCGCAGGGGAATAGTTTCGCCAGATTTTAGCTGAAATACAATACGATACGTACTGTCGCTATCGGAGCTACGGCTAACCTCTAGGAAAACGTCTGTAATATCCCGTAGGCGATACTCCTGTGTCTGGTGCCCCCACAAATTCCGCCGCCGCAGTGTCCACGTTCCACTGGTGCGATCCATCTCGACATCAACCACTGCGGGTAACAGCACAAGCCCACCCCCAATGGGGAGTGTAATGGCTAAAATCAGCCAACCAATCCAGCGCTCATCCTGAGTGAGGTGCAGTTGGGGCTGGCTCGGATTCTCCAAAAATTGGTTGATGCGCTCTACCGTTCTCTGGCGATCGCCCCGATCGGAGGAGAAACTGCCAAAGGGAATGGTGCGGCTGCCAGTCAGCAGTTCCACGCGGTAGATTGAGTCGCCATCACTATCGGTATCTCGCTTTAAGTGGGCGCGGCGCAGGCTGGCAATGGGAATGCTCAGGCGTTGTTGATGCAGAGTGTAGGTATTGGTGAGCACACAGGTCAAGGGTTCTGTTTGGCGCTGGCACAGCAGTTCATGGTGGCCAAAGGCAACGGGAATTGCGCCGCTAGCAAGGAGAAACAAGCCACCAAGAAACCACAGCAGTCGTGGGCGATCGCGCAAACGCAGAGAATCGTCAGTGTGCTCAAGGATCTGCATTGCAGGTGTTCTGTGAAATTTTGTGGAGCGAGCGTAACAAGCTGTAGCGGTCATAGTAGTCTTAAGTCTAGCCGTTCAGAGATATTTAGGACATAACTCATGGTGCAACGTGGTTCTAAAGTCAGAATTCTCCGCCCCGAATCCTACTGGTACAACGAAATTGGCACCGTTGCCTCGGTCGATCAAAGTGGGATTAAGTATCCAGTGATTGTGCGGTTTGACAAGGTCAACTACACCGGTTTCAGTGGCAGTGCTAGCGGTGTCAACACCAATAACTTTGCCCTCAGCGAAGTGGAAGAAGTAAGTGCTCCCAAAAAAGGGAAGTAGTTGGCTCCCTAGAGCACGTTAGGTGCCCGTGTGCCGGAGTTACCGGAAGTAGAAACAGTGCGGCGTGGGCTAGAGGCGCTGACCCTCCATCAGCCACTTGTGGGAGGGGAGGTGTGTCTAGCTCGCTCGCTCGCTTACCCAGACAGCCCGAATGTTTTTAGGAATGACCTGAGGGGTCGCTACTTTGTGGGATGGCAACGGCGGGGCAAGTATTTGTTAGGCACATTCGACAACGGGGCAATACTGGTTGTCCACCTACGTATGAGTGGCCAGTTGTTGTGGCTGGCAGCCTCGCAGCCCCTGTGCTCCCATACCCGTATTCGCTGGTTCTTTCCTGAGGGGATGGAACTGCGCTTTGTGGATCAGCGTACCTTTGGGCGGTGTTGGCTGCTTCCCAACTTCGAGGCGATCGCCGCCCTGATTCCGACCCTTGCCACCCTTGGCCCAGAGCCGCTGAGCGAGGCCTTCAGTCCTGCATTTTTAGCCGACCAGTTGCATCGCTGCCGTCGCCCCCTCAAGAGTACCTTACTCGATCAACGCATTGTGGCCGGCATGGGGAATATCTATGCCGATGAAAGTCTTTTTTTGGCGGCGTTGCATCCGCTGACACCTAGCGATGCTCTCACCCCCAATCAAATGGAGCAGCTCCATCAGACGGTGCGCCACGTCCTAGAGGCAGGGATTGCTGCAGGCGGTACAACGCTGCGCACCTTTGTTAGCACCCTCGGGGTTAATGGGCGCTACGGAGGACAGGCATGGGTCTATGGCCGCAAAGGGCAGCCCTGCCGGGTGTGTGGCACCCCCATTGAGCAGTTGCGTATTGCTGGGCGCTCAAGTCACTATTGTCCGCAGTGTCAGCCACTGTCGCGGGCAATGGGTAAATAAAGGGTGAGAATCTCACCAGCGTGGCGATCGTGCCGTTGGGTGACTTTTGCACCAACCGCTTCAATCAAGAGCTTGGCCGCCTGGAAGTTGAGGCTCAGTTGGCCGGTTGCCGGATGCCAGAGTAAGAGTTGCCCAAGGGAGGCTAAATCACTGCGGTGTTTATACTGAGGCGATCGCAACTCGAGTTTGACGTGATGCCCCGCTGGCTGTACCACTAACTGAAGGGCGCTCTCAGCAGCAAGGGTTTGGCTGTAGTATTCCACCAACCCGGTGAGCACCTGATCCAGTGACTCCGGATCACTGAGCACCACTGGCAGGTTGGCAGGGCACTGGAGAGTTAAGCTCACTTGGCGGCGTGCGGCCTGCTTCTGCCAGCGCGGTAAATTGGTTGTCAACAACGTCTGAAGGCACGTGCGCCCCAAGGCCATGGGTGTTTTTGATGCGGGACTAGAGAGCATCTCCGCAGCTTGGGTGAGCAGATCAAAGCGGGTCATTTGCTCATGGATTTCTTGGCCAATTTTATGCAGGTACTGGTAAGTGCGCTGGGGCAAGTCCTGCTGGCGCTGGAGCAGTTGGATAAACGTATTGATGGTGGTTAGGGGAGTGCGCACTTCGTGGGCAAGGGCTTGGAGAATATTGACATCTGCAGCGTCTGGGGCGGTTGGCGCGGCGGTGGCTGGCGTGGGCACAGGCTGGCTATAGTCCAGCAGCCACTGACCAAACTGGCTCACCAGCCGATAGCTAGGGCAGCGAATACCAACCTCCTGCAACCACTCATCAATCGGTTCCAACCCTGAGAAGGGGTGCTCTTGCCGTAAATACTGCCAGAATGTATTGATTTCTTCCGGAGCGAAGAAAAATCGTAACCCCTGCTCTGGCTGATACACCAGCAGCACACTCACCTCAGCGCTCAACACTAGGCAAAAGGGACTAAGCCAGCCACTGGTACTTGGAATGATCGTCACTTGGGGAAGTTGCTGACGCTCTTGGGCGGGTAGGTACGCCAGCGATCGCCCCTGGGCCAGCACATAGGTCTTAAGCGCCGGATATTCAAGAATTAAACTGGGGGAAGACACCAAAAAACCGGTACTAGGGGCGCTATAGCGCAGTAGCTCCTCCAGCGCCCTGACCCCAGCATGCCACTGCCAAAAGCGATCCGTCTGCGGTGGATCGCGCAGCATATCACGGGTATAGGTGGCCGAGCGCGGACGAAGCATGGCAGGAACCCCAACTGCTTTGACCATAGCGGCTGTTGCGGGATTCGCCTAGGGGTAAAACCGTACTTAAAGGGCGATCCTGCCGTACAAGTCATAGACATCGGCGGCAGTAATTTCCACCGGCATGATAGCGCCGAGCTGAGCCGTCCCCTTCACGTAAACCACACCATCCACATCGGGGGCAAAGCGGGGCGAACGGCCAAGGAATTCCCCCGTTTGCGGGTTCTCTTGCTCCATGAGGACAGGAACCACCTTCCCTACTTCGGCAAGGTTTTTACGCTGGGCAATGGGCTGCTGTAGTTCCATCAGGCGATTGCGGCGGGTGGTTTTTACCGCCTCCGGCAGTTGATCGGGCAGGTGGTAGGCGGCAGTGCCTTCCTCCGCAGAGTAGGTAAACACCCCCACATGATCAAACTCATGACGCTGCACAAACTCGCAGAGGTGCTCAAAGTGAGCTTCAGTTTCCCCCGGAAACCCAACAATAAAGGTCGTCCGCAGGACAGCACCCGGCAGTTGGGCTTTGACCTGTTCAATGAGGCGATCGTTCACGCCTGCCTGCCAAGGGCGATTCATGGCGCGTAACACATCAGGGTGGGAGTGCTGCAAGGGCAAATCAAGGTAGGGCAACACATTGGCAGTGTCGCGGATGGCAGCCATCACCGCCTCGCTTAAACCAGTCGGATAGGCATAGTGGAGGCGAATCCACGGCACATCGACCTCCCCAAGGGCGCGGATCAGATCAGCCAGTTTTGGCTGGCCGTAGAGATCCAAGCCGTAGTTGGTGGTAATTTGTGAGACCAGAATAATTTCCTGCACCCCCTCAGCCGCCAGTTGGTGGGCTTCGGCAACAATGGATTCAATGGAGCGCGATCGCTGATCGCCCCGCAGGTGCGGAATAATACAAAAGGCGCAGCGGTAATCACAGCCTTCCGCAATCCGCAGGTAGGCCACTGGCTCTGGGGTTGTGCGATAGCGGGGCACCGTTTCATCGGCAATGTAGGTCGGCACGGCACTCACCCGCTGCACCCGCTCACCCGTTTCAGCCCGCTCAATGACCTCAACAATGTGTTGGTAGTCACCACTGCCAACAACCGCCACCGCTTCGGGAATCTCCGCCAATAATTCCCCCTGAAAGTGCTGCGCTAGGCAGCCGGTAATCACAATTTTTTTATTGGCCTCTGCGAGTTCGACAAGGGTGCGCACCGACTCTTGGCGGGCAGCTTGGATAAAACTACAGGTATTGACAATAACGTAATCGGCCTCGGTTTCATCGGTGCTTACTCCGTAGCCTGCTGCTGCCAACAACCCAATCATATGTTCAGTGTCAACACGATTTTTGTCGCAGCCAAGATGGGCGATCGCAATTTTGGGTTTATTGGGCATAGAGAGTAGCAGGATGCATGTTAACAGTAGGGGGTAATGTCCTCACCGCACTCATCGGCTAAGTACGTCAGCGATCGGAAGCGTAACCCCACTAACTGATCATAAAGGGGATTGAGTTTACAGAGGGGGGGAATGTGAACAATTTTGCGCCCAAAGAGGGTGATGTCGCGCTCAAAGGGGCATTGGGGGGGAATTAAACGGCAGAGAAACCGCGCCACCTTGGCATCTTTTACTTCGAGGTCGTCTAACCAGTTGCGCACTGGATCTAGCAGCCGCAGGGTGTGCTCACCGGCGTCGTGCCGCCCGTCAAGGGTATGTTTTAGCGATTCCAAAGCGTCAATTTCTAGCCCCAGGGCACGGCAGAAGCGTTGTAGTTCAGCATCTTCGGATTGGGAGTAAATGCCGTTGGCCAGCCCCACCATAACCGCTGTGCGCAAGAAGTTTTCAGCCAAGGGGCGATCGCCCCCAAAGGCAGCAACTAATTCGGCATCCGTGACGGGGGAAAAATGATCAATGTCAATGTCAGGGGCAATTTCGTCTTGGATGAGGCTGGCAATGAGCTTCTGCTCCTCGGGGTCAAAGTGGCCGTCAGCACAGGCAACACTCAACAGTCCTTTAATCCATGTGCCAGTTTGCTCAGGGGTTAACTCCGCTGTCGTATCTGTTGTCGTTGTCATCCTACTTGCCTAGTGGGTTGAATACTCCTGCCTCATTATTGACTGTACCCCATAGCACCCTAGCGTCCGTAAAATCCTTGCTACAATTAACGAAGTTTTGTTAAGCAACCTGTACTCTCCTTGACTGCTTCGCTGTTGCCCTCAACCACTTCATCCTCGTGGCACGCCCTTGAGCCGCTATGGCAGGGAGACTTTGCAACGATCCAGCAGGGGCTGCCCCACGATCTGCTTGCCCCAGCATGGCAAATTCTCATCTTAGGAGATGGCTCCCCCACGCGGCACCTACAACTGTTGACCCGCGAAGCAACGGAAGTGGATGTGATTGATATGTCGGCCATTGGGCATGAACATGATGCTGCGCCACCCCAACTGCAACTGATTCCGGGGCCACGCCTGCGCCGTCAGGTGTGGTTGCGCACGGCCTCGGGTCAGCGCCTTGCCTACGCAGCCTCCTGGTGGGAAGCCGCCCATGTGGATGAGTACTTGCAAAACCGCGCTATGCCCATTTGGACGAACCTTGCCCAGCGCAAAGTAGAACTTTATCGCGATATTCAAGCCGTTTATTTCGGCCACTGCGATACCCTTGCTGCTGCGTTTGGCGAAGCAGGGCCGTTTTGGGGTCGCCACTATCTGTTTTGGCACGATCGCCGCCCCCTAACCCTTATTTACGAAGTGTTTTCCCCCTATCTCTGTCGCTACCTTGGCCCGATGGGGAGTACCCTCGATAGCTTGCAAGCGCCTTACTCTGACCTCAACGCCTGCCGATAGACCTCTACCTGACGGTCAATCCCCGTAATAGCAGTACCAACAACCACTGCATGGGCACCGAGGGCTAGTGCCTTAGCGGCCATGGCTGGACTGGCAATGCCCCCCTCGCAGAGGATAGGTACGCTCAAGGTTTGCACCAGCGCCGTCAATAGCTCCCAACTCGGAGGTGTCTCTGCCGCCGTTGCCTCTGTATAGCCAAATAGGGTGGTGGCGACCCAATCAGCGCCCGCACTCACAGCTGCTGCGGCACTGGCAACCGAGTCAATATCCGCCATGACGAGCTTGCCCAGTTCAGTGTGAATCCGTTCAATCAAGGGGGCTAAGGGTTCCGGGCGGCTGCGCTCCGTCGCATCTAGGGCAATGACATCTGCCCCCGCTGCGGCAACGGCCATCGCATCGGCAAAGCGAGGGGTAATGTACACCGGAGTTTCAGGCAATACCTGCTTCCATAGGCCAATAATCGGCACGTTCACCCCTTGGCGAACTGCACGGATATGTTCCGGCGTGTTGATCCGCACCGCTACTGCGCCTCGCAGAACCGCCGCTTGAGCCATGGCCTTAATGATCTCCGGTGCGGCTAAGGGGGAGTCTGGAGGGGCTTGGCAGGACACAATCAGACCACCACGCACCGCCTCAGTGATTGTTTGCTGCAGCACTGTCCCTCCCTGCACCGTTGTAGTGCCTCTACCCAACCCACTGTACCCCACCGCGACCATAGGTCTTTCTCAATAGGGCAAATATAAAGAAAAGATTAAAAACCCCCAAAGGGCAATGTTAGTATTCCGATTAACAGATTTAGAAATGTTAAGATTCTTAATATATCTAATACATCTGCTAAAAAGCTGTTAAAGCACCACTGGTTTGACTGCACCCTTTAGCAGGAGAGCTTGTCCGTACTACCCTAAAGAACCAATATCAAAAGCATTTCAACGACTAACTGCTGTCAACCTTCATATTGAGCGATGGTGACTATGGAGACTTCAAAAGACTTGGTACGTACTTATCTGCGGGAGATTGGTCGTGTACCGTTACTAACCCACGAGCAAGAAGTTATCTATGGTAAACAGGTGCAGCACCTTGCCCTACTCAATGAACTGCGCGAACAGCTTGCCAATGACCTCAACCGTGAACCAACTCTACAGGAGTGGGCAACTGCCGCTAATATCAACCCAGCGGAGCTAGAGAGCGCTATTGAGACGGGCGAGCGGGCTAAGCGCAAGATGGTGGAAGCAAATCTGCGCTTGGTGGTGTCGGTGGCCAAGAAGTATATTAAGCGCAATGTGGATCTGCTGGATCTGATTCAAGAGGGCACGATTGGGATGCAGCGGGGGGTGGAAAAGTTTGATCCGACGAAGGGGTATCGCTTTTCTACCTATGCTTACTGGTGGATTCGCCAAGCTATTACGCGGGCGATCGCTGAGAAGGGGCGCACCATTCGGCTCCCCATTCACATTACCGAGAAGCTCAACAAAATCAAGAAGGCGCAACGCCAACTCTCCCAGCGGCTAGGACGAGCCGCCACCATTAACGAACTGGCTGCAGAACTGGAACTCACCCCAGCCCAAGTGCGGGAGTATCTGGAGCGGGCGCGGCAGCCCTTGTCGTTGGATGTGCGGGTGGGGGACAACCAAGATACCGAACTGGGCGAACTGCTGGAGGATACCTCGATTTCGCCGGAAGAGTTTACGGCTCAGTCGTCCTTGCGCAGTGATTTAGAGCGGCTGATGGCGGACTTAACCCCGCAGCAGCGCCAAGTGCTGTCTCTGCGGTTTGGGCTGGAAGACGGTCAACCCCTGACCCTCGCCAAGGTGGGTGAGTTGTTAAACATTAGCCGGGAGCGGGTGCGGCAAATTGAGCGGGAAGCCCTCAGTAAGCTGCGCAAGCGCCGGAGCGATATTCATGAGTACCTTGCTAGTTAGGGGACATTTTAGGGAGCTGCCAGCACCAGCACTGCATTCTGGCCGCCAAAGCCATAACTACAGCAGAGAATCCGCCGCAGGTGAGCAGCCCGTGCCTTCAGGACAATATCGAGGTCAAAGGCAGGGTGCTGACAGCCTACACAGGGGGGAATGTGCTGGTCTTTCAGGGATAAACAGGATAGGGCGGTGGCGATCGCCCCTGCTGCCCCAAGGGTATGGCCAACCGCCCCTTTGCTGCTGGTAACGGGGGTATGGAACCCAAACAGTTTTTGGATCCAAGCCGCTTCTGCTGCATCATTTAGCCGGGTGCCGGTGCCATGGCTATGGATATAGTCAATCTCTGCAGGGGTGCATTGGCTCTGATGCAGAGCCTTTTGAATGGCGGCGATCGCCCCCCGCTGGCTCAAACTAGGGGCAGCAATTTGCTCAGCATCTGCCGTGAGACCCACCCCAGCAATAAGACCGTAGGGCTGTACTTGGCGAGAGCGACTATGGCGCTCCGACTCCAGCACTAGAATGGCACCGCCCGCCGCCAACCCCAAGCCGTGGCGATCGCGATCGAAGGGCGCCACCCGCTCAGAGGCTAACACCCCCAACCGCTGAAAGCCAGCAAACGTCAGGGGTGACAGGGGTGACTCTACTGCCCCTGCGAGCACGACCTCGCACTGCCCCTGCTGGATCAGCATTGCCCCTTGGGCGATCGCCCAAATCCCGGTAGCGCAGGCCGCCGTCGGATTCAACACCGGACCAACGATGCCCGCCTGTTGAGCCACTTGCTGGGATACCGCCGCCGGTAACCGCTCTAGCCAGTAATTCAGGGGGAGCGATGGTTCCCCGGTGCACAGCCATGCTTCCCACTGGGCTTGAAAACTACGACTAGAGCCAACGACGACCCCCCCATCTACCAGAGGCGCGGCTAAACCTGCATCCGCTAGTGCTTCAGCAACGGTTTGGCTCAGAATTGTCTCTAAGGGTTGGGTTGTTGTGCCGATAACGCCTACGGTTCCGGTTGGTAAGCCCTTTGGCTGTAGCCCGGTGTCCCCCTGAAGATACCGCTGCCACGTTTGGGGGGCGTTTTCACCAAGGGTAGTCAATAGACCAATTCCCGTAATCAGAACCGTCACAGTGGCACGTAGCAAGTACTGGGGCTGGCCTGGAGCTGGAGGCTAAGGGGGCGATCGCCGTGAATGTACAAGATTCTTGGTTGAGGGGGCAACGCTTGTGATCCCCACAGTAGGGTGACACTGCCGGGGGGTAACTGGTCTAGGGTCGAGGATTCAGACGTTAGCCAAAGAATCGGATCAATGGGGTAGGGGGCAACCGTGGCCTGGGGTTGAATGTCCGCTAAGGTGCGCAGAACCGCTGCTTGTCCGTGCACCATCCCCGTGGCAGCACTCCAAAATTGCACGGGAATTTGCTGTTGTTGGCTATACACGTAGAGGCTGGCTGCAGCAATCACGGCCTGTTCAAAATCCTCCTCCTGCCAGCGGCGGGTTGTATCAAGGGCAATGGTGATGGTATTGCCACCGCTGAAGGTGTCGAACTCCCGCACCCGCAGTTCGCCGTAGCGGGCACTCGTGCGCCAATGGACTAAGCGCAACGGATCGCCCCAGCGGTAGGGTCTCAGGGAGCGGGTAATACCCTCTTGGGCAACGTGGAGATGGTGTTGGCGATCGCGCCAGTCTTGGGACAGTTCTTGGCCCAGTTGATCCAGCAGTGGACACTGGTGTAGTTGCAGTACTTGGGGATAAACCACCAGTTGGCTTGGCACACTCACCTGCCGTTGACACCAAAATAGACCCAAGGGCGAGGCCGTTCGCAGGGAGACCCACTGCCAATCGTAAACTCCCCGCCGGTGTGGGATGAGGTCGTACTGCCAGTCGTAGGTGTGGTGGGGCAAAATTTCGGCAATGGCCTGCTGCGGCGGTTGGCTTTGGGTCGGTGACCAGAGGGCACGGGGCAGCCGATCAATCACCTGAAGGCTATTTCGGGGGGAGGTGGTGGCATTAGTTACATAAAGATGCAACCGCAGGCGATCGCCCACGTGCACAGGCGCTACAGGTGCGCGCTCTAAAACTATCCCTCGCAAATGTCGCGGCGGCAGAATAGCAGCAACGATTAATAGCCCCAGAATCATACCGGTAATGACGTATAGCCAACCGGCCATGGAGTTCACTGCCGCCGCAAATAAAAAGAGAGTCATCCCCAGCAGCAGCACACCGGCATAGGCAGGCGTAACCCAGCGGCGTTCTAAAAAGTGATTCAGGCGACGCAGCCAACCCATTGCAGTGCCACCCTGCAGTTTATCGAATGTGAGCGAAAAAAACCATCCGCTTGCGGCGGGGATGGATAGCGAACCAATAACCGTGCTTAGTACAAGCCTACGAAAATACACGGTACGATGTAAAGCATGGAAAAAGCGTTTAACGACCGCTTCTACCCAACGACCGAACAGGAATCCTTGCTGCGGAAAACAGTGGGCTGTGTCCGGTTGATCTATAACCGAGCACTGGCAGCAAGAACGGCAGCGTGGCGTGAACGGCAAGAGAAGATTGACTATGCGCAAACCTCTGCCTTGCTTACAAGGTGAAAAATGCAAGTTGACCTCCAATTTCTGAATGAGGTGAGTTCTGTTCCCCTTCAGCAAAGCTTGAGACATCTGCAAGACGCGTTTAATAACTTCTTTGCCGGTCGGGCAAGCTACCCCAACTTCAAAAAGAAACGGAACGGTGGTAGTGCAACGTTCACCAAGTCTGCGTTTAAGTGAAACGATGGCAAGATATTTCTGGCAAAGTGTTCAGAACCATTGAATATTAGATGGTCTAGACAAAGATGGTCTAGACAATTGCCAGAGGGTGTTGAGCCATCCACAGTGACCATTCGGCTGACCTCTGCTGGACAGTGGTACATCAGCATCCGGTTTGACGACCCGAGAGACCTAACGTTAGCTCCTGTTCAACAATCGGTTGGCTTGGATGCTGGGATTAACAGCCTTGTTACCCTGAGTACGGGTGAGAAGGTTGCCAACCCCAAACACTTTAACCGTCACTACAAGCGGCTCCGTAAGGCTCAGAAGGATTTGAGTCGCAAACAGCAAGGGTCTCGCAATCGAGAGAAAGCCAGACGGAAGGTAGCTAGAGTCCACCAACGCATTTCTAACGCCAGAAATGACCATTTGCACAAGTTGACGACGCGGCTGATTCGTGTTCGCGTAGCGTGCATGAAGCGCATGAACCAAACGATTGCCGTTGAGTCGTTGGCGGTGAAGAATATGGTCAAAAACCGCACACTTGCCCGTTCCATCAGTGATGCTGGCTGGGGTGAACTGTTACGGCAGTTGGCGTACAAGGCCCAGTGGTATGGTCGAACACTGGTGCAGATTGACCGCTGGTTTCCCAGTTCTAAACGCTGTGGGACGTGTGGTCACATTGTTGAGCGGTTGCCGTTGAGTATCCGGGAATGGGAGTGTCCTGAGTGTGGGGCGCACCATGACCGCGATGTGAATGCGGCGCGAAACATTTTGGCCGTGAGACACACGGTGACTGTCTGTGGAGCGGGTGTAAGACCTGATAGGCATACGTCTAAAGGGCAACTGCGAAGAAGCAGAAACCTAGGTCGTGAGGCTTAGGAATTCCCGCTGCTTGCGGCGGGAAGGATGTCAAGAGCGGGACTCCGCTGCCAGCAGCGATGGAAAGGAACGGCAAAGCACCTGCTGCAGAGCTTGGCGAAAATCCCCCTTCACTAGTGCTGGGTCAAACCGCTGTACTAGCTCGCCGCGATCAAAAAATAACAGGGTGGGTAAGGTCGTGAGTTGAAAATGGCGGCTTAGGGCAAAATGCTCATCAGCATTGATTTTGAGCACCTGTAGCCGCTGCGGCAAGGACTGCTCCAGTTGATCCAAGAGGGGATCAATGAGGCGACACACACCACACCAGGGTGCCCAAAAATGGACAATGACAGGGACTGGCGCACTGTGAATTTGCCGCTGAAAGCCTTCGATACTAAAAGTGGTTTGAAGACGGTTCACGTTGTTATCTCGGTTTGTCTTGGGATCATCCTACCAGTCAGCGGCAGTTTTGCAGCAGGTTTAGGGGATCCCAGTCAGCCACCGATCCAGCAATTGCTCTAAGTAGGGGATCAGTACTTGGGTTTGCCCAGCCTTCGCCACTATGTCAGCCGCCGATTGAGTGTAAGCCCCTGAGCCTAACTCAGTGCCACAGTGGTGGATGAGATCCGCAATGGTGGCCGGGGTCACTTCAAGGTGAAATTGCAATCCCAAGACGCGATCGCCCCAAAGGAAGCCTTGCTGCTGGCAGACAGCACTGGTGGCTAGGGGGATCGCTCTCGGCGGCAAGCTAAAGGTATCGCCATGCCAATGAAAAACGGTGAGGGAAGATGGCCACGCCTGAAACCATGGGTGCTGTTGGGCGGCAGGGGTGAGGTTAATAGGATACCACCCAATTTCTTTGGCAATACCGGCGGTAACGCTAGCCCCGAGCACCTGGGCTAGGAGTTGTGCCCCCAGACAAATACCCAGAATTGGCATCCCGTGGGCGATCGCCGCCCCTAGAAATGCTTTTTCTGCCCGTAACCAAGGATAAACTGCTTCGTCATTGACCCCCATCGGCCCACCCATAACAATCAAGGCATCGATCTCTGCAAGCGTGGGAAGGGTCTCACCAGCATAAAGATAGGTGCCTTGCCAGTGATGTCCCCGCGAGTGTGCCCATGCTGTAATGTGAGCGGGGGGTTCAAAGGGCACAT
Organism: Synechococcus sp. PCC 6716; assembly: GCF_022570815.1. NCBI lineage: Bacteria > Bacillati > Cyanobacteriota > Cyanophyceae > Synechococcales > Synechococcaceae > Synechococcus > Synechococcus sp. PCC 6716. Next base: position 11,401 of record NZ_JAKLTU010000028.1, on the reverse strand, counting down.
GTTGCAGGTAGTGCAGTCGCATTGCCTATGAAGGGGTGGACGTGGTATCCCCGAGAATACGTGCCTTATAATCATTGACCTTTTGAGTCAATTCTCGCCGTCCTGAATCAAACAAGACATAGCGGTAAAGGAACCAAGTGCCGTAGCCAAAGCCAATGAGTTGGCAGGTGGGTGCCAACAGGGGAATAGCATTCACAACTTCCAAAATCGCGATCGCCAGTGCCACAAAGGGAACCGTTGCCAAAATAATCAGCAGCGTCCGTAGGGGTTGCTTGTACTCTCCCAACAATGTACTCACCTGATCGGGAAAGACCGTCAGCACCCAGTACAGCTTTTCGCGGGCTTGTTGCCACTGCTCATCGGTTAACCCTCCCACCGTAGGGGCGGGTGTTGCGGGTTCACGTCCAGCTAAACTGCCGGCTGGAGTTGTGTCCACCTCAAGAACGGAGGCTTCTGTATGGGTTGTTTCCGTGGCTGGCGATGTTTCAAATTCATTCATGCGATTAGTTTCCTGACGCTCGTTCCTAACGCTGATGAGTGACATGGCTTACGGGTCTAAGTATAGTACAGAAATTGGCACGACCGCGCCGTTAAGTTCTACCCCCATGCCTAGGGGCAAACTTGCGGTGCTGGCTGGCACAGTCGTTGCGAGAGTCACGTCGGGAGAACTTGCCCCATGCGGACTTGCTATGGGTGGTTAATGGGTTGCTTGGTGGCGATCGCCCCGCTGTCGAACCAGCGTGCCCTTGCCGCTCCCCAAACCGTTGAGTGCGACATTTTAGTGATTGGCGGTGGCTTAGCTGGCGTGGCCACTGCTTACGAAGGATTACGCTACGGCAAAACTGTTTGCCTTACCGAAATCACCGATTGGTTGGGGGGGCAACTGTCAGCCCAGGGCACCTCTGCCCTCGATGAACAACTGCGCCAGCGACAACAGTGGTGGTTTCCCGCTGGCTATAGCCAACTCCGTCGCCGCATCATTGCCCAAAACCGCCCGGGAGATTGCTGGGTCAGTGAGGTTTGCTTTCTGCCAGCAGTGGGGGCAACCCTTGTGAGTGACCTGCTGCAAGAAATGGCGGCTCAGGGGCGGGGSACCCTCAAGGTGTTTCTCAATACAGTGGTGCAGGAGATCACCCCCGCAGACGATCCACAGCAACCCGGGCAACTCATCCGCCATGTGCGCGGCATTCAACACCGACGTGCCCCCCAAGCCCCACCGCTAAATACCGACCCCCTCTCCCAAACTCTGGCAGACATTTACAGCGATCAAGACTCACCACGGTTGAGCAAAACCATTCTCAATTTTCAGCCCCCCACCGCGGGCGACTGGATGGTGATTGAAGCCACTGAAACAGGAGAGGTGCTGGCCTTGGCGGATCTCCCCTATCGCTTGGGGATTGATCCTGTGAGCGTGGACAACCCGTCCGCCTCTAGTCCTGTTCCCTATCCCTACTGCCCCCAAGCCATTACCTATACCTTTGCCCTTGAGGTCATGGCTGAGCCTCAAACCTATCGCCGTCCCGCCAGTTACGATCGCTTTGCCCCCTTTTACAGCTATGCCCATTTGCGTTTTGGCCAAGAGCCAGTATTGGTGCTCACCTATCGGCGCATTTTTAGTGCTCAGCCCGCTCAAGGCTCCCGACAAGTCAGTGTGGGGGATGTTTCGATGCAAAACTGGGAGCGGGGCAATGACTACGGCCCAAGAACGGCGATGGATAATTTATTGTTGACGCGATCGCAACTGCTGGCCAGTGGTCAACTCCAACCCCGACGCTGGCAGGGAGGCTGGCGGATTGCTGGCTTAGCGGCAGCAGAAGAACTGGCACGGAATTACTTTTACTGGCTGGCCACTGGCACCACCGATGCAGTCTTAGGGGATAACATCAAGCAACCCAACCCCTATCTGCGCTATCTACAGGGGTATGATTCGCCGATGGGCACGGCTCATGGCCTGTCTAAATTCCCCTATATTCGCGAAGGGCGACGGTTGGTGGGTCGCTATCAGGGGGGCTGGCCAGCGGGGTTTAGTATTGATGAGATTGATATTTCTGCAAAGCCCTACTGGCAAGATCCTTACTATCCCCAGACTCTCGGTGCAGAGCAGTTCCAACAACTAGCGATTCGCATGGGTGGGTTGCAGGGACTGGCGGTTGCTCGCGGTGTGCTTCCCCTGAGTCAGATGCAATGGCGGCGTCGGGCGCGACTTTATCCCGACAGTATTGGCATTGGCTACTATCCCATTGATTTTCATCCCTGTATGCTGCAACACCCCCCAGAAGCTGCAGGTAATATTGAACGCCCGCGAGAACGTCAAGGGGCTGGTCAAACCTATCCGTTCCAAGTGCCCTTGCGAGCATTGATTCCCCCCCGCATCAATAATTTACTGGTGACCGGCAAAAATATTGCCACCAGCCATATTGCGGCTGCGGCCTATCGGGTACACCCCTACGAGTGGTCGGTGGGGGCTGGCACAGGCACGGTGGCCGCCTACGTTCTTGAGCAGGGTTTGCGCCCCCATCAGCTTACGGAACCGCTGCCCCTTTATAGCCCCCATCTGGTACAGGTGCAGCGGCGGTTACAAGCGGCGGCCAACCCCATTGCTTTTCCAGACAATTTTTAGGAACGCCTCTGCTGAGAATGGCAACCGTGTAGGCTACTGCGGCGGTAACTGAACCTGCTATGGTTGATGGGGAGCTATTGGAGTGCGACAGTCTTTGCCATGAGTCCTAACTACCGCCGCGTCTTGCTCAAATTGAGCGGTGAAGCCCTCATGGGTGGCCTCAACTACGGTATTGACCCGAAAGTAGTTCAGGCCTTTGCCAGTGAAATTGCCCAAGTGGTTCAAGCAGGGGTACAAACAGCTATTGTTGTGGGCGGTGGCAACATCTTTCGGGGGATGAAGGGGGCTGCCGCTGGCATGGATCGAGCAACGGCGGACTACATTGGCATGATTGCCACAGTGATGAATGCCATGACCCTGCAGGATGCCCTTGAACAAATGAATGTGCCCACCCGGGTACAGACGGCGATCGCGATGCAGGAGATTGCCGAACCTTACATTCGTCGCCGCGCCATCCGCCATCTGGAAAAAGGCCGCGTGGTGATCTTTGGCGCTGGCTCTGGGAATCCCTTTTTTACCACGGATACTACCGCTGCGCTGCGAGCCGCAGAAATTGATGCCGAAGTTATTTTCAAAGCAACCAAGGTGGATGGGGTCTATGATGCCGACCCTCAAGAAAACCCAAATGCCCGACGCTATCGAACGTTAACCTACACCCACGCCCTGACCCATAACTTGGCGGTCATGGACAGTACGGCGATCGCCCTGTGTAAAGATAATGATATCCCCATCATTGTGTTTAGCTTAGAAACGGCGGGCAATATCTACCGTGCGTTGACTGGGGAACCCATTGGTACGATGGTTGGAGGCTCCTGTGAAATTAGCTGATGTCGAAGAGCGGATGCAAAAATCCGTGGAAGCAACCCAGCACGACTTTAATAGTATCCGCACGGGTCGCGCCAATGCGGCCTTACTAGACCGGGTGATGGTGGATTACTACGGCACTGAAACGCCCCTGCGCTCCTTAGCTAATATTTCCACCCCCGATGCAACAACGATTCTCATTCAGCCCTACGATCGCTCCAGCCTTGCCGCTGTTGAAAAAGCCATTCAACTGTCGGATCTGGGTTTAACCCCTAACAATGACGGTACCAGTGTGCGCTTAAATATTCCCCCTCTTACTACCGAACGCCGCAAAGAATTAGTGAAAACAGCCGCCAAAATTGCTGAGAATGGTAAGGTTGCGATTCGCAATATCCGCCGCGATGCCATCGATCAGGTGAAAAAACAAGGCAAATCAGGTGAGCTGTCTGAAGATCAAGTCAAGGATCTACAGGATAAGCTTCAGAAGTTAACCGATAAGTACATCAGCAAAGTGGATGCCCTGCTCGCAGAAAAAGAAAAAGATATTATGACAGTTTAGGCCACTGCAATGACGGGCAACAGTACAGACTATACCTATAGTGCTGCGGAGTTTGCCCAGCGCGGCATTCAAGGCAGCGATCGCCTTGCCTTTGACCAAGTGGCCGCACGGATTCAAGCACTTGGTTGTTGTGGGCAGGCGCTTGATGTTGGCTGTGGAGCGGGGCGATCGAGCCGTTTTTTGAAGTCTTTGGGGCTAGAGGTCACTGGTCTGGATGTGAGTGAGGCCATGCTTACCTACGCGCGGCAGCAGGATCCCCATGGCCACTATGTGCAGTCCAACGCCAATCACCCCTTTCCCTTTGCTGATGGTCAGTTTGATGTGTTTCTCTCAACATGGATGGTGTTGGAAATTGCTGACTATGCCACACTCATCAATGTTATGGCGGAAATTTGCCGTGTTCTTAAGCCCAATGGCGTGGGTTGGGTGGTGACCACGACCCCAGAGTTTTACAGTCATCGTTGGCTGAGTTGTGAGGTGAATTTTCCCGAAAACCAACCGCCGCTACGCTCAGGTCAGCAGGTCAAGGCACGGTTGTTACCCGAAAACATAGTTGTGACGGATACGTTCTGGAGCGAGGCAGACTATCGTCAAGCCTTTGCTCAGGCGGGCTTCACCACCTGTCAGCTCTACACGCCCCTCGCAACAGGGGAGGATTGGCTCGATGAAACTCGAGTGGCTCCCTACGCTATCTACGAACTCTCTAAGGGGTGCTGATGTTTACAGGCATTATTCAAGCGGTTGGACAGGTGCAGTGGCAATCGGATCAGCAGTTGCTCGTTACTGCGGCGATGGCACCGTTTCTCAAGGAGATGGCTATTGGCGATAGTATTGCTGTGGATGGGGTGTGCCTGACGGTGGAAACCTTTGATCGCAGCAGCTTTCGGGTGAGTGTCTCTCCAGAGACGCTCCAGCGCACGACCCTAGGGGAAAAAGCCCAGCAAGGTGCGGCGGTCAATTTGGAGCCAGCATTGCGGGTCGGGGATAAACTGGGTGGGCATTTTGTAACCGGTCACGTGGATGGGGTGGGCTCTCTGCAGGCGATCGCCCCCACTGGCGAGAGTTGGGAGCTGACCGTTGCCGCACCCCTAGCCGTTGCTACGTACATCATTCCCAAGGGCAGTATTGCCATCAACGGCATTAGCTTGACGGTGGCTGCCTGTAATGAACTGGGGGATGAATTTACGGTGGCGGTTATTCCCCATACCTATCGGGAAACAACCCTCCAGTTTCTTCAGATTGGGGATGCCGTGAACTTAGAAGCCGATCTCCTTGGGAAATATACCCATAAACTCTTGGGGCGATCAGCAGCACCCGCAACCGATTCAACCATTGATATTCCCTTCCTCCAAACCCATGGCTATGCCTAACCCCACAGCGGCGGTTGATGTGGGCATTGGTGGGGGGGTGCGTCATATTCTGTAGGCTTGAGCCGCCCTGAAAGGGATCAACCCTTGATAGCAAGTTCTCCCTCAATGCTCCTATCCCTCGAATAGATTTGGTTTGTCGATTTAGGGCGATCGCCGCACCGGTTGAACAGCAAGGGCGAGAGCCGTCTCCGTCGGCATTACGACGTTCCGGGCTAGCCCTAGGGTTTTCAATATCCAGATAGCCCACCACGTGACATCAATCTCCCACCACCGCCAGCCTGCCTTCGCCACATGGGGATAGGCGTGGTGGTTATTGTGCCAGCCTTCGCCATAGGTCAAAATCGCAGCCCACCATAGGTTACGGGAATTATCGTTGATGTGAAAGGTGCGATACCCCCACATATGGGTGACGGAGTTGATCAACCAAGTGCTATGCCACAGCAACACTGACCGCAGGAAAACACCGTAGATGACGAAGGGCCAGCCGCCTAGGGCATACAGGGCGATCGCGAGGGGCAGTTGCAGCAGAATGAAGTAGCGGTTGAGCCAGCGGTAGAAGCCTTGGCGAACTAGGTCAGGCGCAAATTTTTGGTAGCGATCGTAGTTGAAGTAGTCGGGATGGGGATAGATCATCCACAGCATGTGGCTCCACCAAAAGCCACGCTTAGCGGAGTAGGGATCCTGTTCCACATCCTCCGTATGGGCGTGGTGTAGTCGATGGCCGGCCACCCAGAAGATCGGCCCGCCCTGTAGAGCCATTGCCCCCACCAAGGCGATCGCATATTCCAGCCAGCGGGGAACCTGAAAGCTGCGGTGGCTGAGCAGGCGATGGTAGCCCAAGCAGATGCCAATGCTGCCAAACAGCCAATGGAGCAGGAGCATCACCCCCAAGGCCGACCAAGAGAAAAACCAAGGAGCCAGCATGGCTAAGGCATGGACAGCGGTGAAGAAGAAGACAATCAGCCAGTTGAGGGGATAGCGAGTGGGTTGACTTGGTGCACTAGTGGTCATAATCAATCTATATAGATTTGGAGAATACGTTGCCGGTGCGATCGCCCAAGTAGGCATCAAATACAGCAGCAATGTTGCGAATCAGCAGGCGGCCACTGGGGGTTACTTCGATGCCATCCCCCGAGCGCTTCAGCAATCCATCGGCTTCTAGGGCATCGAGCTGGGGCAAGACGGGGGCAAAGTAGTCGTTGAAGTCGAGGTCAAACCCGAGGTGATACTTGGCTTCTAGATCCTGCACCGAGAGTTGGAACTGACACATCAGTTCCATGATCACCGTTCGACGAATCAGATCATCTTGGCTGAGCCGCACGCCGCGCTCGATGGGAAGCTGGTTGGTATCTAAAGCTCGGTAGAAATCCCCAATGCGCTTATGGTTTTGGACATAGACATCCTGCACCATGCTGATGGAGGTCATGCCAAATCCAACTAGGTCAGACTCGGGCTGGGTGGTGTAGCCTTGGAAGTTGCGATGGAGTTTGCCAGTCTGCTGGGCGATCGCCAGTTCGTCGTTGGGCTTGGCAAAGTGATCCATGCCGATAAATACATAGCCTGCATCGGTTAACTGGGCGATGGTTTGCTGAAGGATTTGGAGCTTTTCCGCACTGCTGGGCATTTCTGATGCGGGCATGCGCTTTTGAATCGGCTTCATCCAAGGAATATAGGCAAAGTTAAACACCGCGATGCGATCGGGGTTAAGCGCTAGGGTTTTTTCTACTGTTTCCCGGAAGCTATCCACGGTTTGGTAGGGCAATCCATAGATCAGATCCACATTGACACTCTCAAAGCCCGCCGCCCGGATCCAGTCCATCACATTAAACAGCATTGATTCTGGTTGTATCCGGTTGATCGCTGCCTGTACTGTGGGGTTAAAGTCTTGAATGCCAAAGCTAATGCGATTAAATCCAAGCTGCCGTAGATGATTGAGATACTGGCGATCGCCATCTCGAGGGTTAATCTCAATGGAAATTTCGGCTCTGTCATCAAAGGTAAACTGCTGGGAAATCTGTTCCCATAGATAGTCAACCTGATGGATATTTAGATAATTAGGCGTACCGCCGCCCCAGTGGAGTTGATGCACCCGGCGATCGCGAGAGATCAGGGGCGCTACCTGACGAATATGGCGCCCCAAGTAATCGACGTAGGGTGCAGCAATGCCCTTACGCGGTGTCACGATGGTATTGCAGCCGCAGAAATAGCAGGCGGTTTCGCAAAAGGGAATGTGGCAATAGAGGGATAGGGGTGTTTTCTTATAGTTTCCCAGAGCGATCGCCGCTCGAAATGAGGTTGTATCAAAATTGGGAGATAGCTCTGTTGCAGGAGGATAGCTCGTGTAGCGCGGCAGTGGCTGATTGTATTTGTTAAGCAGAGCCGCATCAAATTCAACGGTCTGAGAAAGCGGTTTCATGATGGCTAGGTTTCATACGTTAAATGGATGGGCAGATCAATCGAGTCGGAACAGTCCCAAGCTACCCCAGCACATGTCGAATGCTGTATCACCTGACGCTGGGATTTCAAGCGCTGAACCCTCGAAGAGCAGATTCTCCAAGCGCCAATGCCTAGCCTAGGACGAGTTCGCGATCGCCCCCTTGGGCATGGGGCGTGGTGCTGCCGGGGCGATCGTGGCGCGTGAGCAGGTGAAAGGTATGCTCCCCGATGGCGGCCTTCACATCCTCTTCCAGCTCGTGCATGATGTTGCGGTTGAGCATAAAGGCATCATTAGCGGCGGCAATCATCCGTTCCACCGTATCCTCATCAATGGGCAGAGAATCAAGGGTTTGGCGATACTGTTCCTTCATGGCTTGTCGGGCTTCGGCGGTTGGCAATGCTGGAAATTCATACATCTGAGTTCCCACACCGTCGGGTAGGTTGAGCGCCGAGCGAATGATCCGCTTTAGAGCCTGCCCCCCTGATAGATCACCCATGTAGCGGGTATAGGCATGGGCAATGAGCAACAGTGGGTCAACCTCCGCCAGCAGACGCAGGCGATCGCAGTAGGCTTGGCCGGCGGGAGATGGGGTAATTTGATCGCGCCACTGGGGGCCATAGTAGTAGGACAAATCCTTAGCCAGTTGTTCCGCTCGGTTTAGCTCCGGGAAATACATCGCCCCAACGACAGGATGATCAATATACTGGCGGAAGAGGTCTTCTAAGGTACTGTAAACAAAGTATAAATTTGCAAAGAGTTTACGCAATGGCTCCGGTTCCACAATCCCTTGCAAAAAACACTTCATAAAGGCCGTATTTTCAGCCGCCGTATGGGACTGCTGGGTTCCTTCGCGGAGGCGAGCAGACAATGAACTCATGGAGACTCTCCTAACGAACAGTTTCTCGTGATTGTTCAGCGTTCACAGACGGAATTAGATAGAGGCACAGCATTTGCCAGATAATGACTGCCATCCATGGCAGTTTCTGGATCAGCTTGATTACAGCAGGACGCTGGGTGCTGGCAATCTCGGCTAGATGCTGGTTCGCGATCGCGCAGGTGTTCAGGCGCAGGAAAAAGGTAGGATGGTCGGTGTTGAGAATACAGGGAAAGGCACGCCGAGCCGTTTCGTTGGTATTGCGGATGACGTCTTTATTGAATTGATCCGGATCTAACCCAATGGACTCGTAGAACGTTGCCCGTTCCAGCACCGTCAAGGTATGGGTGACAAAAACGGTGAGCAGGAAGAACCGAGCCCAGAGGCGACCGCCCAAAGTATTCCACAGTTTGGGTTGCGCTCGCAGTAAGACCTTGAAGAAGTCACCGTGACGGTTTTCGTCTTGGCACCAGCTTTCAAAGTACTTGAACAGCGGGTAGATGCGATGTTCAGGATGCTGTTCCAGATGGCGATAGATTAGAATGTAGCGCCAATATCCAATTTTCTCGGATAAGTAAACCGTGTAGATAACCCATTCTGGTGGGAAGAACGTATAGGTGCGGTTTTTGGTCAGATAGCCCAAATCGAGGGATAGACCAAAGTCAGCCATGGCTTTGTTGAGAAAGCCAGCATGGCGGGCTTCATCACGGGCAAGAAGTGCAAAGGCTTCCGACAGAACAGGGTTACGCCCCTTGAGTTTGCGAGACAGTTCTTTGAACAGCAAGAACCCTGAAAATTCTGACGTACAGGAGCGCTCTAGGAAGTCAATGAAGGCCTGCCGGGTTTCACCATCGATGCTATCCCAGCATTGATCAAACTCCGCATTGCGCACGAAGTGATAGCGGTTGTAGTCGGCTCGCAGTTCGGCCAATACCGACTCAATTTCATCCTCATGCCCAGACAAATCCATCTGAGCAACGGCATCAAAATCGGTGGTATAAAAGCGAGGCGTTAAAAGGGTTTCTTGAGCTGGTGCTTTAATTCCTGGCCGCAGACTGGCTGCTTCAGCAGAGGAGGTACTGACCATAACTGTGCGTGTTGCTATCGGTACTGTGCAACATCTTTCCCTGAAGCGATGAGTTCTCACAAGGCAGTTACCGCGCTATCCCTATAGGAACTTGGAGTAAAGCATTACCCAGATAGCTTGACGAGAGGACATTCTTAAGAAATATTGAGTTTTGTGTCAACCTGTCAAAATCCCTCATGGCAGTGTCTAGAATGCCGACAATGAGAATGCCGACAATGGGGGTGTTCTCGGCGGGGCTGTGAAGGAGTAGGATCGATCTAAATGGCAGATGTCAATGGCGAAGGCGTGTATTGATGTCCAATGTCCGATTCAGTTTGTGGTGGATTTGTTGGGCAATAAGTGGTCAATTTTGCTGTTACGGGAGCTATTTGAGGGCGATCGCCGCACCCACGAGCTGTTGGCAGCGCTACCGGGAGTGAGCACTAAGACCTTGACCCAGCGTTTGCGGGAACTGGAAGCCCATGGCCTAGTGGAACGACGGGTCTATGCGGAGGTGCCGCCTCGGGTGGAATATTCCCTAACCCCCAAAGGGCAGCAGCTTCAGCCGGTGATGGCGGCGCTCCATCAGGTGGGATCCCAGTGGCTAGCCCAAGATCCCTGCCTCTGTGTGCTCAACACGCCGCCCTAGCTCAAGGCGTCTGGAGATGTGACACTCCCCGCCGTGGAACGGCGAGGCTTCTCTGAGTTAGGCTAGAGCAAAACCAATCTGCCCTAACTTGACCTTAGAAGGGGCTGCCACAGCCCCTCTACACACTCCACTCAACTCGATATTGAGCTTTGTGCTTACCTTTCTCATGATATTGCAGGCTCCATTACAGTCTGCATTGATGAGCCATCCTTGAGCAGTTCGGTACAGACCTCTAAGAATTCGTTTTCCTGATGCCTTCCACCCTTCAGGTTTTTCACCGAACGTAGGCAAGAAGTCATTATCAAAAAACGAGGCTTGAGACGTATATGATTCTTCGGTTTCGACTAATCGAATCCCGAAAATTAAACAAAGCTGCTCAATTCGTCCAAACAGCTTGTAGTGCGGAATTTGCACGAACTCCTGATTCGTTTTTGCACCCAAATTGATTTCATCTTTCTGCCCTTTGTTTCGACCGTAGATGATCGTATCGATGTCGTTTTCCAAGCAGAAGTTGACGACCCACCGTGCTGCTTTGTTGATGTAGTCTCGCACATAGCAATTTCGCTTATGGGTAATAAGTTGGATTCGCTTCGAGGTCGCGCCCTTCATGGATGGCTTGCCATGAGTCAGAATCGATTTGAATTTGGCAACCTGCTTATTGAACCATTGGTTTCGAGATTTCAACCCTCTACCATCCAGCACAAAGGCAAGTCCAGTATTTGTCACGCCGGTCAAGAGGTTATTCAGGCCTGCGTCAAGCGCTAAAACGTTCTCAGGACACAATTTGCAGCATTGAGCAGTCTTGTCCATCGTGAAGTGAACATACTCAACAACCCACTGCCCATTCGTCGGAATGAATCGCAGTTCTCGGATCTGCACATCCTTTAATCGTTCTGGCAACGGGATGTAGAACGCATCTCTTCCAACTGCAGCTTTTCCACCGTTGCCCAAAGGAACTCGAATCAAGCCTTTCTCTACTTTCAGGGATTGCCGAGAAAGGCTTGATTCGAGTTCCTTTGGGC
>NZ_JAKLTU010000027.1:0-30120 GCF_022570815.1 Synechococcus sp. PCC 6716 | reverse complement strand
CCGATCTACCAACGCCACTGACCGCTCATAGCCGCCAGTGGATTCTAGAATCACCCGAGCGACCGCCTCAGGCGGACACAGGTGAGTCAGAAGTTCGCGAATCCCACTCGCAGTGTTGCTCACGCGAAAACTCTGCTTCTGGGGGCGTAGATGTACATCTAGCCACCGCTTACACACATCAATGCCAATCTATTGTTCTTGATCCTGCATATCACTTTTGCGCCTGTCTGGGGGTAAATCAGGTGTTTACTCAGCCTTGCGTCATGCGGGTTCTACTGTCCCAACCGATGATTCGAGTTTGACCTGTTGCATCAGAGAGATGACCCTAGCTTCTCCACGATGTCTCGCATCTAAGGGGTGACGGTCTATCTCTCTAGTTTTAAGATACAAGGGGGTATTTTTTTGGTCGGTTCCTGCTATCGAGCGAGCCCCCAACCCGTCTCTCCAAGGAGAAGGGAGCTAAGAGTCTTGTTTCCTCTCCTTTGGGAGAGGGCTAGGGTGAGGGTAGCAAAAGACTCAAACCCGAAAGTCATACTTAATATTCAAATATTCAGCAACGCCTCTATATTCAAATATTCAGCAACGCCTCTAGTGGCTAGGATCAGCGGTTATCATCGGTGCTGAGGCGACTTTGTAGATCGTCCACAGCTTCGTTAATTTGGGCGATTTTTGCCTCTAGTTCAAGCCGCATGGATTCCATGAGGGTTTCATCACTACTGTTTAGATCCCCTGCTTTTGCGCCCTTGAGGGGGACAGCATTAGTCGTGCTGATTTCAGTGAGCTTTTCTTTCAGAAGTAGGCTAATAAGGGAGCCAGCAATGCCGCCAAACAGCGCACCAGCTAGAAAACCCCAGCCAAAGCGATCGCCACGGTTATCCATAGAATCAGCAAACAATGATTAGGCGTTACTTGACCTCGTGCGCCCTCAGTAGAATCGCACCCGGTAATCAGTCTTCAAACTACCACCAATCTAGCAGATTCGTATCTCAAACGGCTTCCTGCTGCCTGATGCTGACTTGCATTTGGCTGAACCAGTCAATGAGCTGCTCTATTTGCTTTTCAATGGGTTGCACCCCTAAGCCCCGGATGGTGACTTTGCCTTGGCTATAGATAAAGCGGCTGTGGAGATGGCTGGGTAATTGCTCTTGTAAGAGTTTCCATGCCGGTTCAGCCATGGGCGTTTCTAGGATCACATGCTGCTTGCCTTCAGCACGAATGCGGCTAATCCCACACTGTCGCGCCAGTTGCTTCAGTTCAACCACGCGCAGGAGTTGTTGAACGGATTTGGGTAATGCACCATAGCGATCGCTCCAGTCCGCCGCCAACTGCATCAATTCTGCCTTGGTGGTGGCCGCAGAGGCGGCTCGATAGGCGGCCATTTTTTGCTCTAAATCGGGGATATAGTCAGCGGGGATAAAGGCGGTGACGTTGAGATCAATTTGCGTATCCTCGACGGCGGGAATGTCTTGCCCGCGAATGTCGGCGATCGCCTCCTCTAGAAGCTCAACGTACAGATCAAACCCCACCGTTTCCAGCTGGCCGTGCTGCTCTGCCCCAAGGAGATTCCCTACCCCCCGAATTTCCATATCCCGCATTGCCAATTGGTAGCCTGAGCCAAGCTGCGTAAACTCCTGAATCGCTCGGAGTCGCTGCCGGGCTGCATCGGTCAGCACCTCTTGGCGGGGATAAAAGAGCCATGCATGGGCTTGAATTCCAGACCGACCTACCCGACCCCGTAGCTGGTACAACTGCGCTAAGCCAAACCGCTGGGCGTCTTCCACCAAAATAGTATTGACACGGGGGATGTCTAAGCCAGACTCAATAATGGTCGTGCACACGAGGATATCCGCCTCACCATTGCTAAAGCCAAGCATGGTGGATTCTAATTCGCCTTCTGCCATCTGGCCGTGGGCAATGAGAATCCGGGCAGAGGGCACCATTGCCTGCAGTTTGCTGCCCACCTCCTCAATCCCTTCCACTCGGGGCACCACGTAAAACACTTGGCCACCGCGATCTAGCTCTTGGCGGATGGCACTGCGTACTGTTTCGGCATCGTAGGGAGCCAGATGGGTTTGAATGGGGCGGCGGGACGGGGGCGGCGTTGTAATCAGGCTCATCTCGCGCACCCCAGATAAAGCCATATAAAGGGTACGGGGAATGGGAGTGGCGCTCAGGGTGAGTACATCCACTTGGGTTTTCAGGGCTTTGATTTTTTCTTTTTGGTTGACTCCAAACCGCTGCTCTTCATCCACAACGAGCAAGCCCAAATCTCGGAACTTCACTGCTTTCCCTAATAGTTGATGGGTGCCCACAACAACATCAAGCTCACCAGTTTTGAGCTTTTGGAGAATCTCTTGGCGTTCACTCTCACTGCGAAAGCGATTCAGCAATCCCACTTGGATGGGGTAGGGGGCAAACCGTTCTTTGAGGGTGTGGTAGTGCTGCTGGGTAAGAATGGTGGTGGGTGCCAGAACGGCTACCTGTTTACCGGCCATCACGGCTTTGAAAATAGCCCGAATCGCCACTTCGGTTTTGCCAAAGCCCACATCCCCACACACCAAGCGATCCATGGGGCGATCGCTCTCCATATCGGCTTTGACCTCTTGAATCGCCTTGAGTTGATCTGGTGTGGGCTGATAGGGAAACGAGTCTTCGAGTTCCTGCTGCCACGGAGTGTCGCCAGCGAAGGCAAACCCCCGCTGCTGTGCCCGTTGGGCGTAGAGTTGCAGTAAATCCACAGCCACTTTTTTTACGGCTTTGCGAACACGCTCTTTGGTGCGTTCCCAAGTTTTGCCGGTGAGCTTATTCAGTTGCGGTGGGGTCTCACTTTGCTTACGGAACCGCGAGAGGGTATTCAGTTGGTCAGCAGCGACACGGAGCACGCCATCGGCATACTGTAAGGCAAGATATTCGCGGGTTTCATTGTTGATGGTTAGGGTTTCGAGGCGCAGAAACTGGCCAATCCCATGCTGGCGGTGAACAACATAGTCCCCCGGTTGTAGTTTGTTAACATCCACCTGCTTCGCAGCAGCCCGACGGCGTTTGCGCACATAGCCCACGTTGATCAGGCTCTGCTGGCCAAAAAACTCGCGATCGCTGACGAGCACCGTGCGAAAGGTAGGTAGAATAAACCCCGATAGCTCTGCTAGGCCTGTGGCCTTCAGGGCAATGGGGACTCGCTGCTGTTGCAGCTTATCAATGGCCGGAAAATCTCTAGGGTTGGGAACAAACTGTGCTGGACAATCGTGCTCCTGCAGCAGGGCAACAGACCGACTCGGCTGGGCTGAGACTAACCAGACAGTGTAGCCTTTGTCGCGCTCGTCCCGGAGGATACTGGCTAGCCGGCCAAACTGGTGGGGAATCGCCGGTACGGGTCGAGCCGCCACGTTCAACCCTTGCCCCTCACTGGCTAATTCGTAGAGGTCTAGGCGCGGAAACCGCTCGAGGGCTTCAGCAGTAACAGACCAAGGTTGATGAATCGGGGGGGGTGGATCGCTCAGAGTTTGCCAATAGCTCTGGCAGTGTTCCCACCAGCGATCGCTGTGGGCGGCACACAGGGGCGGTTCATCCACCGCCACTAAGGTATTGATCGGTAAGTAATCCAGTAAAGAGGCAGGCTGAGGGAAGGCAGTGCCCAAATAGCGGCGGGCATCTTCGGGAGGGGGAGCCTGACCCTTCGCCGCAAGGGCTGCCGTGATCAGGGGGGTAAAGCTAATGGGGGTGAGGGTGACCTGCGCGAGGGCATCCAGACGATCTCCCTCAGAGCGCAGTGACCGTTGGCTCACCGGATCAAATTCGCGAATGGCTTCAATTTCATCGCCAAACCATTCCAGCCGCACCGGCAGTTCGGCAGCCACAGGAAAAATATCGATGATGTCTCCACGGCGGCTCCACTGTCCTTCTGTTTCTACAAGGGAGACCCGCTCATACCCTAGGTGTGCCAAGTCGTTTGCTAGGGCAGTTAAGGATCGCTCGTCCCCGACCCGCAAGGTCAGACATGCTGCATGAAACACTGCTGGCGGTGGCAAGTGAGGTTGCAGTGCCCGTTCGGTCGTAACAATGGCCATGGTACCGGGGGGGCGATCGCTCTCCACTAGGACTTGCATTTGCCCCCAGACCATTTCTGCTTCGAGATCAAACGGATCGTAGGGAGAAGCTTCTGAGGTGGGATAAAACAACACGGTGTCCCACCCCATCAACTCCAGTTGTGTTGCCCAGCGCGCCCCCTCCTCAAGGGTAGAGGTTACAATACAAAGCGAGTGCTGGCAGTGTTGGGCTAGGGTAGAGGTGATTAACCCTTTGACCAGCCGTGGCATCCCGGTCAGTGTTAGGGATCGCTGCTGCTGGAGCTTACTGAGTAGTTCAGCCGTCAGCGGTAGTTTCGCCCAACTGCGGCAAAGCGCAACCAAGGACATAGGCTATTGGTTCACAGATCACATTTCTTTATTATCCACGCAATACAAAAGCTGGACATTTTGCCTACTGATGAATCAGGTGAATGACCCCTTGACTATCGATATAGGCAGCGTTGGCACTCTCAGGATCAGGACCAGTGAGCAGTTCGGGTAAGCGCATCGCAGGCACCATGACACGCCCTAATTCATCCATGCTGCCCTCAGGGGTTGGGAACTCAAAACGCAGCAGCGAACCTTTGTAAAAAATCTGATGCGTGTTTTGACGGGAGGCTGGGGTGGCAACAGCAGTTTGCTCTGAAATTGCCCCCTGTAGTGGTGCTGGGCATTGCGCCTGCGCACTCATACCTGCCATGCCTAAACCGTATCCGCCGAACAGGAGTCCTGCAAAAAGGATCAAAAAGCGTTTCATACTATCCCCCCGGTTTTGCATTGTCAGTATTTTGATGTTGATGGTTGGCGTTGGGGCGATCGCCCCCCATAGGGCACTAACATTTCCATGAGCTTGGCAACCTCTAACTTTGGAAACGTTGGATTGCTAAGCCAAGTAGAATGAGTCTTTACTCAATAATCAAAGTCAATAATGAAAGGATCAATGATTGTGTTATTTTGTGATTAACGAGAATGTTCGAACCTCTTTAATATATTTATGATCCTATAAAAACAAATCAGAAATTCAAAATGTTATAAATTGCAAAAGATTGGTAAATTTTTATCAACATTTACAATTCTGTCCCGGTTCTTAACGGCGATCAACGCACAGAATAAACGTAGGAGTCTAGATCGCTTATGTCAACGTTTGCAAAGAGAGCCATTGCGTAGAGGTTTCAGTGCCTTGGGATGGCGGCATATGCTGTAGGGCATACCCAAGGTCAATACTCATTTTGCGAGGTCACGATGGAACGTTATCAACCCAATGCCACCCCGCTGACTGAGGCAGATAAAGCCGAGTTACAACGGCTCAAACAAATTCTTGAGCGAGCTGTTGCGGATGGTGTCCTCACTGCGGAGGAAATGACCCAAATTAAGCGTCAAATTAATGCCGACGGTAAAGTAACCTTCGAGGAATTAGAGCTTTATCGCCAGCTGGTGCAAGAGAAAATCAATGAAGGAATTTTAGTCCGCGAAATCACCTGAACTGGGGTTGATTCAATGGACTAGTTCACACTAATGGTGCCTGCACTGGCCATGCCATTCAGGGCAAGGGGGGTGGGTGCAATAAGTAATACCTGACGCACGTGATGTCGCTTGGCAGGGGTAAGGTAGTCCTGCTGGTGCGATCGCCACAGTTGCCATTGCCGAGTTTGCTCTAGGGCAATCATTTCTGCAAGGCAGGGGGATGCCTCTCGGAGGTTGAGGCCTAATTGACGTTGGAAAAATTCATGGAGGACGACCCCATCGTGCAGGGTTCCTAAAAGTTCCTGTAGCTCGGCAAAAGCCGACACTTGGCAGGCAAAATCTTCGCCATAGACACGACTAAATAACTCCATTTGGTAGCGCACGCGCTTGGTTTGCTTACGCAGATCGTGGAGATCTTCCCCCGATTTTTGGAGGAGTGGCGCTGGGTCACTGATGGCCAAAAACGTGGGGCGATCGCCCTGCCAGTCCACCGCTACCTGCCAGCCAGGGTGTAGTAACAGATGGCACACAAGGGGCAATAAAATATCGGGAGCAATGAGGGTAATGGGCAAATTGGCAATGGGGCGATACTGGGGCTGAGCTAACCATTCGCCTAAGCCCTGTTGCAGTTTACGGTAGCGATCGCCCCGCAGCAGGTGTAGAGCTTTTTGTAGAGCCTCCTCGCGCTGCTTATCCAGCTTTTTAATTAACTTGGCCAGTTGCTGTTGCTCGCTCCGCGGTAAATGGGGGTAGTACTGCTCCTTCAGCGCCAGCATCATCACATCCAAGTCCCGCACAGGACTGAGGCTGCTTGCCACCGCGCGCACCCGCTGAATTGACACGCCCTTCGGAAACCGCACCGTTTGGCTAAACACTTCAAGGGCAGTACGGAGCCGCCGTAAGCCTACTCGCATTTGATGAATGGCTTCGGGATCGCGATCGCGCAGTACACCAGGTTCGTGCTTACTAATTTTGCGGTAGTATTTTTCAAACGCTTCGTAGGCGACCTGACCTAGGGTTTCCATTTTGTCCCCCTGAATTGTCGTCTTCTCTAGGCTACACCATCGACCCTCAGCCGCTCAGGTGTAGCAATTGCGGTATGCTAAGCTAGCTCTCGATCCGAAGCTAAGGTAAAGTCTAACAACAGTTTAGCTTTTTAGCTCTCACCTTAATACTAGCTTAACCGTTTCACAACATGGGCAACAAAAATACGACGGTAAATTGCAGTCGCGTTAGCTAACTCGGCACAAAAAAAAGCCAAGGGGTTCGCCTCGGCCGGTTGAAAAAGATTGTGTTTAGCAGTTAATTAGCAATTGGGAGCCGCACTAGTATTCCCTTCTACAACAGTAGAGGTGGTAATGCCACCGGAGACGGTGACACAGCCGGTTACCCCTGTGCCAGCGGGATCGGTGGCAGCTGTTTTAGCAACTGCACTCGTACCGCCAGTAGCGGTGATCCCTGGCGTGTTGTAGCCGTCGGGGGTAGAAACGCCTAATTTTAACTGGGTAACATTAGAAGCAAACGTTGTACTCTCAAGGCGGTAGGCTTGCTGGGCACGGTTAATGGCACCGATGGTATTTTTGGCGCTAGAGAGACGGGCTTTGGCGGCTTGGTTCAGCATGGAGGGCAGCGCAATGGCAGCCAGAATACCAATGATGATCACCACCACGAGTAGCTCGATGAGAGTGAAGCCTTCGTCGGCTTTTTTCTTGGCGAGCAGGTGCTGAAGGAATTTAGCTTTAAGCTCAGTTTTCATAACGATGAAACTCCTTTCATTCCAGTAGGGCACGGCAAATTGCCTCTAGAGATCAACATACCCACGCCAAGGGGGTAAATTAACAGGGCATCCAAAAAGTTCGGCTTTTACGGTTCAGGTTCCTCCGTGTCGTTGGTTTGAGACGCTGGTTCGGCGGCAGGTGGTGAGGCTGGGCGCGGAGCCACTAAAACGGATCCGGAGTTTTGAGGGGGCTTAGCAGCGCCAAACCGTTGCCAAAAGGGCTTAGGCGGGGGTGCAGGGGTTGTGGCGGCCGCTGGGGGTTCGGGAGAGGCAGGGGGGCTGAGTTCTGGTTCTGGAGCGACGGGTTCGGCTGGCGGGCTAGGTTCCGGTTCCACGTTGGGGGGGGGTGGTAATTGATCGGGAAGGCTGGGGCTGAGGCTACTTTGGAGGTTTTTGGCGGCCAGTTCCCCCCGCAGCAGCCGTGAAAGGGCGTCATTTCCCCCTGGGTGGTAGGTAACAAGGCGCGTGATGGTAGTATCGCTGATAGGCTGGCCATTGCTATCGAGTAGATCTAGGCGAACCCAGTTGTCTCCGGGTTTGAAACCTGTGAGATAGTAGGCTTGCCAACGATTGACTGTGAAGGATTGACCATTGATGGTGCAGCGA
The DNA here is from genome assembly GCF_022570815.1 of Synechococcus sp. PCC 6716. Taxonomy (NCBI): domain Bacteria; kingdom Bacillati; phylum Cyanobacteriota; class Cyanophyceae; order Synechococcales; family Synechococcaceae; genus Synechococcus; species Synechococcus sp. PCC 6716. Next base: position 22,206 of record NZ_JAKLTU010000027.1, on the reverse strand, counting down.
ACCTGCCACGTGGGGCGATCGCTCTCAACAGGCACATTGCTGAGGTAAAAGTCTAGCAACATGGGTTCAGCGCCATAGACGCCTTGAGGTTGGTTGTAGGTCAGCAACGGAGTTGTGGGGCGATCGCCAGTAGCAGTATAGAGGTGAAAGGTACGCTCGGCATAGGCTAGGGGGCTTTTGATGCTTTCTCCCCATGGATAGACAATAAAGGCGCGCAGCAGGTGGGTGCCGGGTTGCAGGTCACTAAATTCAATGGGTTCCTTCAGGTCATACACCGAACGGCTGGGGCGATCGTCGAGCACCACTTCAACGTGGGGGCCTAGGCCAGTGCGTGGATCCTGAAAAATGTTTAGCCCCTCAACCTGAAGGGTAACGGCAATGGTTGTGGCCTCTAGGGTTTGGTTGGGCTGGGGGCTAAGAATCTGCAGGCGTGGTTCGTAGCGGTCAAACCAGCTCTTCAGATCCTCGATAGCCACTGGTGCTGCTACCTCGGCAAGCTCACTCCCTGACGTTGCCCATGCGATGTCCTCGATTCCCCAAAACAGAGCAAGGCAGAGGAAAAACACTACAGTGCACTGCACCAACCGTTGCCAACCGTTCATGCTGATCCCATCTGTTGCGGTACCACCGACCATTGTCTCAGACCGCTGTATCCTTGCCAATTAGTATGGAGGTGCTCTGGATGAGCGGCTGTCTCACTGGATAATCCTAGGTCGGATCGCTTCCAACTCGGTTCACCCCCACAAGCGTGGGGACAACTTTCCGCCCGCCTCAGCTAGTCATTATCTATCGGGCGGTTCACCCCTACAGGCATGGGGAAAACCTTCCATTATTCCCACTATGACTGGGTTTTGGCAAGGGGATCCCTCTCTATGTCTTCAGACTCTATTTGCGGTTAGCTTGTGGGGGTTCGGGGGTAGATAAGCCCTGCACTGTCCCCCTTGCGGTCGGGCACAGGAAGATGTCATCCTGTGCAAGGCGGTGGTTTCACCCGACAATAAATTAAAAGGCATCTAGAGCTTATTTTCCCCCTCCTTGGAGTGTTGTTGTGACCTTACAGTTGCGCATTTACGTTCCGCCCCATCCCTTGATCAAGCACTGGCTTACTGTTGCACGGGATGCAAACACTCCCAATTCCCTTTTTCGAGTTGCAATGACTGAATTAGGTCGGTGGCTCGCCTACGAAGCGGTGCGCGACTGGTTACCAACGATAGAAACGACTGTAGAGACTCCCCTTGCTGCCACCTCTGCTGTGGTGATTGACCCGCAGGTGCCAGTTGCAGTTGTGCCGATTTTACGGGCGGGGTTGGCGTTGTTGGAGGGCGCGCAGGGCGTTTTACCCACGGCAACCATTTACCATCTGGGGATTGTCCGCGATGAGCGTACCCTGATGCCCTCCTGCTATCTCAACCGCTTTCCTCAGCAATTTGCACCGCAGACACGGGTACTCATTAGTGAGCCCATGCTGGCCACCGGCGGCTCGATTATGACAGCGATGACGGAACTCACTGAGCGGGGGGTCAATCCAGCACTGGTGCGGATTATTTCAGTGGTGAGCGCCCCGCCAGCCCTGCAAAAACTCAGTGCTCACTTTCCGGCGGTACAGGTCTATGCAGCTACGATTGATGAGATGGTCAATGAGCAGGGGTTTATTGTGCCTGGGCTAGGGGATGCGGGCGATCGCGCCTTTGGCACCGCCTAAGCGCTCGCCACTATGGGTCAATGCACGAGGAATTTCAATGGTAACAGTAGTCACCGTACCCGCAACAACCGCCAATTTGGGACCGGGGTTTGACTGTTTGGGCGCTGCCTTAACCCTTACAAACACCTTTACCTTTTCCGCCAGCGATCGCCCCTGTGTTGTGATCCGGGGGGCTGAAGCAGTCGGGGTAGCCAGCAGTACAGATAACTTAGCCTATCGCGCCTATTGCCGCCTTTACGAGCACCTTGGACGCGAAGCCCCGCCTGTCTATTTAGAAATTGAGTTAGGGGTGCCCCTCGCTCGCGGGTTAGGCAGTTCAGCCACCGCCATTATTGGCGGCTTGGTGGGAGCCAATCGGCTGGCAGGGTTCCCCCTCAGCCATACTGAGGTTTTAGAGTTGGCGATCGCCCTTGAAGGCCATCCCGATAATGTAGTTCCGGCGTTGCTGGGCGGCTGTCGCTTGGCAGTCCGGGAAGAACACTCCGGCACGTGGCGTTGGTTAGACGTACCGTGGGATAGCGATGTAGTGCCTATTGTTGCCATTCCTGATTTCGAATTAGCCACCGAGACCGCCCGTCACGTCTTGCCTGCGACCTGTAGCTATACAGATGCCATTTTTAACATCAGTCATCTGGGAGCGCTGCTGCGGGGGCTAGAAACGGGTCACCGCGACTGGTTACAGGTTGCCCTGCAAGATCATCTGCACCAGCCCTACCGTCAGTGCCTCATCAAAGGGTATGCCGACCTCCATGCCGCAGCGTTGGCCGCTGGAGCCTATGGTTTGGTGATCAGTGGAGCTGGCCCCAGCCTGTTGGCGCTTGGGGATCCGGTTAACGCCATGGGAATTGCCAGTACCCTTAGGGACACGTGGGCGACTCTAGGGGTGCAAGCACGGGTTGAGGTATTGGCAGTGCAGCAGGAAGGAACCACCGTACAGGATCGCTAGTCAAACCACAGGTAAATGTCGCATTTATCCACCTGTAAACCTGCTGTGCGCAATGGCACGCTGAAAATGGGCAGCACCATCGCTGCCAGCGGTGAGCTAGATCGAGGCGATCGCGAAATGGATGCTAAAGTGCGCATGGAAAATCGGCAAATCTGCCCCTAATTGCGTACCCCAAAGGGCACATGCACAGAGGGAATATCCCCTGCTGCTGATTCAATATGGGTGAGCTGATCATCAAAGAAAATATGGGGTTTTAACTGCCGGAGAACTCGAACTTTCTCAATACCGCCCAAGAAAAAGGTTTCATCCGGCGTGACCCCCCAGCTATTCAGCGTCGTAACCACCCGCTCACTGGCGAGAATATTACGCGCCGTTACAATGGCAATTCGTAGTAAGCGGCAATAGTCGGGGTTCTGTTGCTCACGAGTCATCTCCAATTTTTGAAACGCCGCCAATTTCTTAAACAGATCACTGAGGGGGCCGGGGTTGTGCGGTACAGTTGCATGTTGAATTTCGTGGGCATGGAACTGCTCGAGATCGCCATCGCGAAACACGGTTTCTGCTTCGTCATCGGCAATCACCCCATCAAAGTCAAAGGCAATGCGTAGCTCCGCTTCTTCCTCTGTGTCCGTTACACCGGAAGGGATGACAATTCCGGCAGGGTAGCCCGCGGCGATCGCCTGGCGCACATCCTCAGCATTCGCCGAAAGAAACAGTGAGACATTAAAGGCAGGGATGTAGGGATGAGGGGACTTGCCCCCCAAAAACGCCGCACGGGTAATATTCAGGCCGTAGTGCTGGATCGAATGGAACACCCGCTGCCCAGTATCAGGGTCATTTTTCGAGAGCAGGATCACCTCCACTGGCTCTTGGTCAGGGTAGGCGCGATTCAGGTTAAGAAACCGGCGAATAAAGGGGAATGCTACGCCTCGAGGCAAAACATCGTACTTTTTTTGCCGCTGAAAATGGCGATAGGCTTCTTCCCCGTGATGGCGAAACACCGCATCGGACTCAGTGAGATCAAATAACGCGCTGGAGGCAACAGCGATGACCAATTTGTTTTCAATCGCGTAGCCCATGACCCGCCTAAGAACGCAGGGAAACAAGGGGTCGCTGCAATGCCTGCATCAAGGCATCAAACTGATCCGGTGTGAGGGATTGGGCACCATCCGAGAGGGCTTTGGCGGGGTTAGGGTGTACTTCAATCATGAGGGCATCGGTACCTGCGGCTACGGCTGCCTTCGCCATGGCCGGGACAAACTCTGCCCAACCAGTGCCATGGCTCGGATCAATCATGATCGGCAGGTGGGTCAATTTCCGCAAAACGGGAATCACCGATAAATCTAGGGTATTGCGTGTATATTCCCGGTCAAAGGTGCGAATGCCTCGCTCACACAGGATCACGTTGGGGTTGCCCGCCGCCAGAATGTACTCTGCGGCCATTAACCATTCATCAATGGTGGCAGACATCCCCCGCTTGAGGAGCACGGGTTTGGGTTGCGCCCCCACCCGCTTCAGCAAAGAAAAGTTTTGCATATTGCGGGCACCAATTTGCAGGACATCGGCCACTTCGGCAATTTTATCGAGGTCTGCGGCATCCATGACTTCGGTAATAATGCCTAAGCCCGTCACCGCTTTGGCAGCGGCCAGTAAATCTAGGGCGCTCTCCCCATGGCCTTGGAAGGCGTAGGGGGAGGTACGCGGTTTATAGGCCCCTCCCCGCAGAAATTTAGCCCCTGCTGCCTTAACCCGCTGCGCCGTTTCAATGATCATGGCTTCGTTTTCCACAGAGCACGGACCCGCCACCACCACCAATGCATGGCCTTCGCCAAAAGACACAGCACCGTTTGGCGTGGGCACCACCACTTCACTGGGTTCACCGTGGCGATACTCACGGCTAGCCCGCTTGAAGGGCTGCTCTACCCGCAGCACATGCTCAATCCACGGACTGATTTCTTGAATTTGCAGGGGATCCAGTTCGGCAGTCTCCCCAACGAGGCCAATGACAACTTTGTGTTTGCCGACAATTTTTTCGGGGGTCAGTCCCCAAAGGCGCATTTCGGCACCCACCCGCTCAATTTCCTCAGAGGGGGTGCCACTTTTTAGAACGATAATCATCTGCTTGCTGATCCCCAGTAATTGGCTTAGGGTTTGATTGTATTGTGCCAAATTGATTTCGTTCTGCCTATGCTGCGTCCCTCGGATGGGTTGCGTTTTACAATTTCCCTTGCAATTGCGGCAGTCGTTATCCTGTCGCTTTGGGGGGTCATGATGGGGTCAATGCCTAAGACGGATCCGCCCCTCAATTTGACCGGGGCGATCGCCATCGATGACCCACGCGTGGAAGCAGATCTCAGCCCCGCCAGTGCCCCCCTACTCCCAAGCGATTCCCCCACTCGCTTTGTTCCTTTGCAGCCCAGTGATGGCGCTGTTTACCAGCGGTTATTTGCCCAAGTGCGGCAACAGCATCAACAGTGTGCGAGTGCGCCGCCTTGGTACAGTGTCCCTGCCCATAGCACCAACTTTGGCGATCGCTTCCGTACCGATAGCCGTGGCAACCTGCTGCAACAGGAGCCAATTATTGTGCTGCACGAGACCGTGGCCTCAGCCCGGTCAGCCCTCAACTTTTTTCAGACTCCCCACCCCCGCGATGAGGATCAGGCCAGTTACCACGAGCTCATTACCCTCAATGGCTGGATATTGCACCTTGTCCCGTGGTCAAAGCGCGCCTATGGTGCTGGGAACTCCACGTTTGGCAGCGAAACCGTCCAGACGAACCCCCGCCTTGCTCCTTCAGTCAATAACTTTGCCCTGCATATTTCCCTAGAAACCCCGCCCCAAGGTCGCCACAATGGCCAGCACCACCAAGGCTACACCCCTGCCCAGTACCAAGCCCTAGGGTGGCTAATTGCGCAGACTGGCATTCCCCCAGCACGAGTGACCACCCACGCCGCCGTAGATCGATCGGGAGAGCGCATCGATCCGCGCAGTTTTTCCTTTGCCACCCTAAATCGTTACTGGCAAACCGATCGCCCCTGCTAACGCCGTACTGTCTCGGGGTAGCTAGCCACAAGCGATTAAGATAGAACAAGAAATAGCATCTGCAATAGACAGAAAGGAGGCCAGCCATGGCAACAGAGCGGCGGGTCGCACGGGTTGCGGAATTAATTAAGCGAGAAGTCAGTCAGTTGCTGATGTACGAAATCCGCGACGAGCGGGTGGGCGCTGGCATGGTGAGTGTCACCGATGTTGAAGTATCTGGCGACTTACAACACGCTAAAGTGTTTGTCAGCATTTATAGTACCGATGAAGTACGCCGCTCCACGATGGCAGGGCTGAAGGCCGCCTCTGGCTTTGTACGCCACGAACTGGGACAGCGCATTCGCCTACGGCGGACACCAGAGGTGGTGTTTATTGAAGATCGCTCCATTGAGCGGGGTCACCGGGTACTGTCGCTGCTGAACCAACTGGAGCAACAATCAAAATCAGCAGGTACCAGCGAATAGACCTTAAGGGGTTGCTGAATAGACGTATGATGTTCGGGTTTGAGTCTTTTGCCGCCCTCACCCTAGCCCTCTCCCAAAGCAGAGGGAACAGGAATTTTAGCTCCCTTCTTCTTGGGGAGACGGGTTGGGGATGAAGGCAATTCATAGCCACATTCAGCAACACCGACCTTAAAACAACCGACCTTAAAACAGTTGTAAGAATTCCTCGTCTGCCTTGCAGCCCTCGCTAGAGTAGAGGGAAGGGGGTACAGCGCGACTACTATTCGTGAGGCGACAATTATGGCGATGTCTCATGCCTACGATATTTTGCGAGCTGGTCATCAGCCCCTGCGCCCTCTGTTTGCCCCCCGCAGTGTGGCTGTGGTGGGAGCCACCGAAAAAGACGGTAGTGTCGGGCGGACTCTGCTTTGGAATTTAATTCAGTCTCCCTTTGGCGGCACTGTCTTTCCGGTGAATCCACGGCGCTCCTCGGTGTTGGGGATTAAAGCCTACCCAACGGTTGGGGCGATCGCTGAGCCAGTGGATTTAGCGGTGATTGCTACCCCTGCTGCCACGGTGCCTGCGGTGATGCAAGAGTGTGCAGCGGCAGGGGTCAAAAGTGCCATTATTATCTCCGCTGGGTTTCGGGAAATTGGAGCTGCTGGCTTAGGGTTGGAAGAAGAAATTCTAGCGATCGCCCAGAAGGCACGGATGCGCGTCATTGGCCCCAACTGTTTGGGAGTCATGTGTCCGCCGACGGGGTTAAACGCCACCTTTGCGGCAACCATGGCGCACAGTGGCCATGTGGGTTTTATTAGCCAAAGTGGTGCGCTGTGCACCTCAATTTTGGATTGGAGTCTCCAAGAAAATGTTGGCTTTAGTGCCTTTATCTCGATTGGCACGATGCTGGATGTGGGCTGGGGCGATCTGATTTATTACCTAGGCGATGACCCCCAAACCCGCTGCATTGTCATCTATATGGAGTCGCTGGGGGATGCCCGCTCTTTTTTATCCGCTGCCCGGGAAGTGGCCTACGTCAAGCCCATCATTGTGATTAAAGCCGGGCGTACAGCAGCAGCGGCGCAAGCTGCCGCCTCCCATACCGGGGCGCTGATGGGGTCAGATGCCGTGTTTGATGCGGCTCTACAGCGGTGTGGGGTGCTGCGGGTGGACACGATTGCCGATCTCTTTGATATGGCGGAGGKACTAGATAAACAAGCCCGGCCTAAGGGGTCGCGCCTGACGATTCTGACCAACGCGGGGGGGCCTGGGGTGTTGGCTACCGATGCCCTGATCCGTGCGGGGGGTCAGTTAGCGCAGCTATCCACCGAGACCGTGGCGGTATTAGATCAGCTCTTGCCTGCGGCGTGGAGTCATGGCAACCCTGTGGATATTTTGGGGGACGCCACCCCCGATCGCTACCTCAAAGCCCTACAACACTGTGAGACGGATCCCAACAGTGACGGGTTATTGGTGGTGCTGACCCCCCAAGCCATGACCGATCCACTGGCGATCGCCCAGGATCTGGCGCACTATGTCCAAACCCGCACCAGCAGTACCAAACCTATTCTGGCCAGTTGGATGGGCGGCCAAGGGGTTAAAGACGGCGAGAGGCTGCTCAACCAAGCGGGCATTCCTACCTATGCCTACGCCGATACCGCCGCCCGTATTTTTAGCTATATGTGGCGCTACAGCGACCACTTGCAGGCTCTCTACGAAACCCCTGTGCTGCCACGCACCCTTGGCACCAATCATCCAGACCGAGAGCATGTAACCCAGTTATTGACCCAACTACGCCAAGAGGGACGCACCCTCCTGAACGAGTGGGAGGCAAAGTCAGTACTAGCAGCCTACGGGATTCCCGTGGTTGAGACCCACATTGCCACCACTGAAGCCGAGGCCGTTACTGCTGCTGATCGTATGGGCTATCCGGTGGTGCTCAAACTCTACTCCCCCACCATTACCCATAAGACTGATGTGGGCGGGGTTGCGTTGAACTTACCAGATGCAGGGGCAGTGGCCACGGCCTACCGCACCATTCAAACTAACGTTGCTCAAGCTGTCGGCGCCGAGCATTTTGCAGGGGTCACCGTTCAGCCAATGATTCCGTGGAAAGGCTTTGAGTTGATTTTAGGCTGCTCCACCGATGTCCAGTTTGGGCCGGTGATCCTCTTTGGTACCGGTGGCCAACTGGTGGAGGTACTGGAGGACACGGCGATCGCCCTGCCACCCCTAAATACCACCTTGGCACGGCGGCTACTCCAACAAACCAAAATTGCCCGTGCCTTTGCGGGAGTACGGGGTTGGCCCCCCGTTAACTTAGCCATTCTTGAAGATCTACTGGTGCGCTTCAGCCTCTTAGTCGTAGAGCAACCTTGGATTCAGGAAATTGACATTAACCCGCTGCTCGTTGCCCCGCCAGAGCGGGTCGTGGCTCTAGATGCGCGGATTGTTCTCCATCGAAGCGAAGCCGTCATCCCCAAGCCAGCGATCCGTCCCTATCCCAGTCAATATGTCTCGCCGTGGCAGCTACGGGATGGTACACCGGTGCTCATTCGTCCGATTCGCCCGGAGGATGAACCCCTCATGCGGCAGTACCATGCCACCCTTTCAGAGCAGAGTGTTTATTTGCGTTACTTTCATCTGATGAAGCTCTCGCAGCGGGTAGCCCACGATCGCCTCGTCCGCATCTGTTTTGTCGATTACGATCGAGAAATAGCCTTAGTGGCAGAGCGTCAGACCCCAACAGGCTCAGAAATCATCGCTGCTGGCCGCCTCAGTAAAGATCACTTTGGCAATACGGCCGAATTTTCGATGCTTGTAAGCGATCCGTGGCAGCGGCAGGGTCTAGGGACAGAATTAATGCACCGCCTCATTCAAATTGCCCGGGATGAAGGCTTAAGCGCACTCCATGCCTACGTCCTCAAAGATAATGAGGGGATGATCCGTATTTGCCGCCATTGGCACTTTGAGTTTACCCCTGGGGATGATCCTACCGTGTGGTTTGTGCGGTTGTGCCTCTAGTGCTCGAATTGGCGATCGCCACGGCTTGCATCTAGCCACTCAAATAAACTGTCCAGTTGCTCTAGGCTAATGAGACCATACTGCCAAAGGATGATGGGCAATGATCCTTGCTGCTGCTGCCACTGCCGCAGTGCCATGGCAATACTTTCTGGCGGCAAGGCCAGATCGCGTTCAAGGTAGTGGAGCAACTGGGGAGAATAGCGCATGGTCATTTAGAGGATAGCGGTGGCCAACTGTCAAGAGGAAACAGCGCAACATAAGACCTGAAGTATAGCAGCCTGATTCTAATTGAGGGATGTCTGTAACAAAAACAGCATATTTCTGAGAATTGTCTGCCGCCGGATTGCAATGTTTCGCAGCATACCCTTAAGATAATTAAAAAACCCGCTCTTTTTGTAAATTTTTATTACAATGTTTCAGCAGACGTTTCAGTGGCTGCGGCAATTTGCCTTGGTATTCGTCCTTTCTAGCCTGTGTTGGCTGGGGGCGATCGCCCCGGCTCACAGCTTTAACAACCCTGAGTTGCTACCCGCCCAAGCCACCAACATCGTGGACCTAGCGGGCATTTTAACCCCGGTGCAAAAAGAGCGCCTCGATGCAGAGCTAGCAGAGTTTGAAGCCCAAACCGGCTGGAAGTTGCGAGTGCTCACCCAGTACGATCGCACCCCCGGGCTAGCAGTACGGGACTTTTGGCAGCTTGATGACCGCAGTATTTTATTAGTGGCAGACTCCCGTGGCGGCAATATCCTTAACTTTAATGTGGGGGATACCGCCTACCGTGTTCTCCAGCGTACCTTTTGGGTCGAGTTGCAAACCCGCTTTGGCAATCAATACTTTGTGCGGGACAACGGCGAAGATCAGGCAATTCTCCAATCCCTTGCCGCCATTGAAACCTGCCTTGCTCAGGGCGGCTGCCGTGCTGTACCGGGGTTGCCAAAAGAGCAGTGGATTCTCACCTTAGCCACCTCCGTCTTTGGTGGTCTCATTCTGGGATTTGTGGCGCGTCCTCGCCGTAGCGATCAACTCATTGCCTGGAAATGGGTGCTGCTCTTTTCACCCCTGTGGGGAATGCTCTTTTTTGCCTTTGGCTTAGGCCCTGTCCTAGTGCGTACCCATGAATGGCTGCCCCTATTGCGTAATGTGGCTGGGTTTGCCTTAGGCTCGATTGTGGCCTTTTTAATTCCCTTCCCCACCGCCAGCCCACCAGTGCTTGAAGAGTGATCTAGCCTTCCTAGCGGGGGCAATCGTTTTGCGCCTAGGATAGAGATGCCCTGAGCAGTTCCGATGGCCATCTTGCTACGCCTACTATGAGCACGACTACTTTTGCTATCCGTCGCCAAGCGCCCCAAGGAGACCCCTACTGGCAGACCTTTGCGCTTGAAATTGATCCCGGTCAAACGGTTCTGGATGCCCTCAACCAAATCAAGTGGTATCACGACGGCACCCTCAGCTTTCGTAAGAATTGCCGTAACACCATTTGTGGCAGTTGTGCCATGACGATTAATGGCCGCTCTGCCCTTGCCTGCCAGCAGAGTGTCCGCGCCGAGTTAGCCAATAGCCTCACCCCCAACCAGATTGCGATCGCCCCGTTGGGGAACTTACCGGTACTGCGGGATCTAGTGGTGGATATGACCGACTTCTGGCAAAAATTAGCCGCCGTGGATCCCTACGTCAGCACCGCCGCCCGCCAGATTCCAGAGCGGGAATTTCTGCAATCCCCCCAAGACCGCGATAAGCTCAATGCCGCGGGCAACTGTATTCTCTGTGGTGCTTGCTATGGTGCCTGTAATGCCGTGGAGGTCAATGCAGCGTTTGTTGGCCCCCATGCCCTAGCCAAAGCCGCTCGCCTTGTGGCCGACACCCGCGACAGCGCCACCCCAGAGCGCTTAAGCCAATATAACAATGCCGAGAGTGGCGTATGGGGATGTACCCGCTGTTTTAACTGCAATACGGTGTGTCCAGTGGGGGTGGCTCCCCTAGATCGCATTAGTGAAGTCAAGCAGGAGATTTTGGCAACAGCACCCGTGGCCAGCCGCAATCAAGACCGTCCCCTACGCCACCGCCAAGTCTTGGTCGAACTGGTCAAGGAAGGGGGCTGGGTGGATGAGCGCAAATTTGGCCTGCGAGTTGTGGGCAATCGGTTTCGGGATGTAGCAGGCGTAACCAGTATTATCCCTTTAGGTTGGCGGCTCGTGCGACGGGGTAAGTTTCCGCTGCGATTCGAGAAATCTGCTGGCCAAGCCCAGATAGCGGCAGTGATAACGGCGGTGCAGCGATCCAGCCAACTCGCTAGATAATCCCTACGGTGACCCTCTGCAACCCCGTGAATAGATAGCAACCGGATGCTTGGGAGCCACGGGTGCGAGTCCCGCTATGTTGGGGTTACTAACAACTAGCTGAATAGACAGCTTTGGCGGGTAATGAATACTCCTCCACCTGCTACGCGAGGTGGTGATGTCTTAATTAGAAGGATTTATCCCTCCCGACAGGCGGTATTCTCGCCGTGTTCCGGGAACTTTTGCCCAGAGACACCTCCAAGCCGTTTCCGCTATGGGGCTTTGAGTGACGCTTTGACCCAGAGTCCGACCTATATGAAGCGACTCTCTAGGATTTATAGGGTGCTTCTCCATCACTTGAGAGGTCGTGTCTCTGGGGTGTTCGGAGCTCTCAGTTCCGCCCTTTACCGTACCGCTCAAGATGGATAGCATCACAACATAGAAACCGCCGCTCCTTGACCTCCACCTGTTCCGAGGTGGGGGAATGCGTCGCTAATTTTGTTCAATCAGTACATGACCATGATCAGACTCCCCGCTACATTGCCATAGGTAGCAGACCAAGTGTGAGGCTAAGTCCAACATGATTGCAGACCGGGACGTGAGAGTCATCAGTCGATGGGATCCCACCTCTCAGATCTGCTCCTGTTGCAGTTATCGGTGGGGGAAGTTAAAATTTTCTATTCGGTCTGTGCTGCGCCTCAACTGTGGGGCTGAACACGATAGAGACGAGAATGCCAGCAACAATATTTTGGTGGCAGGACGATGCCGACCGAATGAGCGCGTGAGTCAGTGTCAGACCTCCTTGGAGGCAGTTGGCGATGATCCGCTTATCCAGTCCGCTTATCCATCAGGAGGGTGCTTAATGCAACCAGACTGGGAATCCCCGTCTTTTAGGACGATGGAGGATGTCAAAACTTCCTCGGCTCCCTCTGAGCAGTTAACGGAACTCGCCCTCAGGATTCGCACTGCGGCACAACAGGCAGCGGGGGATGTGGTTGAGTTGCTGGCGCTGCTGCGGCTGCTTGAAGAGCTGCACCGCGATATTTGTGACAATCAGTTTCAGGCGGTACTGCCCACGAACCGCCAAGCTCTGTACAAGCTCCTCAGGGAAATCGAACGCAACGGCGGCTGGCCCTATATTCCCCGCAAGAAACTGGAAGCCTTTTTAGCGGCGATGGATGAGACACCCGATGAATGTTGAGCGCTGGTTGATGCGGCAGGAGGCACAGTGGCTTGAGCTAGAGCAATTGCTCAACCGGGCTGAGACTAAGGGGATTGGCGCTCTGTCTGCTGCGGACATTTGTCGCCTGAGTCAGCTGTACCGCTTGGTTAGCGCGGATCTGGCACGGGCAAAAACCCGACGGCTCGGCAGTCATCTTGTCAACTACTTGCAAGGTCTGACGCTGCGCAGCTACAGCCAAGTGTATCAGGGAAGGCAGCCGGAAGACTGGCGTAAGGTGCTCTGGTTTTTTCAGCGGGGGTTTCCCGACGTGGTGCAGCAAACGTGGCCGCAAACAGCCGTGGCCGTTGGTGTATTTATGGTGGCGTTGGCGATGGGTTGGTGGTACACATGGGCCGATCGCCAATTTATGGAACTGGTGGTGCCCCCGAACATTATTTCCTTGGTGGAGGATCAAGGCAAGTTGTGGATGGGGTCTATTGTGGGCATTGAGCCGTTGGCCTCTAGTTCCATCATGACCAATAACATCAGTGTGGCCGTTGCAACTCTTGCGGGGGGGATTTTCGGCGGGTTGGGCACCCTCTACATTCTTTGGACAAATGGGATTCACATTGGGGCGATCGCCGCCTTTGTGGCACAAAATGATCTCTCGTATCCCTTTTGGGCGTTTGTCAGCCCCCATGGTGCCCTTGAGTTGCCAGCGATCTTTCTGGCGGGGGCGGCGGGGCTGCTGCTGGGGCAAGGACTGCTTTTTCCAGGGCGGTATCGTCGCTTTAGCGCCCTGAAACGCAATGGTACCTTGGCCGCTCAACTGATGTTTGGGGTGGTGCCTCTCTTGGTTATTGCTGGGATTATTGAAGGCTTCTGGTCACCCAGTCCGCTCATTCCCAATAGTTTGAAGTACCTTTCAGGCTTAGGACTGTTTTTGGCATTACTCTTTTATTTGGCTTGGCCACTGGAGCGATCGCCCACCCGTGGGAGAGAATAAAACAATATCCAACTGAATTTTTGCAAGCCGATCGCAGGAACACCATGGCAGACAATTGGCGCAGTCGTATTATTACTGAAGGCATTCAGCGCACCCCCAACCGAGCAATGCTGCGAGCCGTTGGGTTTGGCGACGAGGATTTTAGTAAGCCCATTGTTGGCGTTGCCAGCGCCCATAGCACGATTACCCCCTGCAATATGGGCATTGCTCCCCTCGCTAGTCGTGCCGAAGCAGGGATTCGCGCCGCAGGGGGGATGCCCCAATTATTTGGCACCATCACCGTCAGCGACGGGATTTCGATGGGCACCGAAGGCATGAAGTATTCCCTCGTCTCGCGGGATGTCATTGCCGACTCCATTGAAACCGCCTGTAACGCCCAGAGTATGGATGGGGTGTTGGCGATCGGCGGTTGCGACAAAAATATGCCGGGCGCGATGATCGCCATGGCACGGATGAATATTCCAGCCATTTTTGTCTATGGTGGCACCATTAAGCCGGGTCAATGGCAGGGGAATGATCTCACCGTGGTGAGCGCCTTTGAAGCGGTGGGGCAGTACAGTGCTGGCAAAATGAGTGATGCCACCCTCCACGCTATTGAACACCATGCCTGTCCGGGGGCTGGCTCCTGCGGCGGCATGTTTACCGCTAATACGATGTCCTCTGCCTTTGAAGCCATGGGGATGAGCTTGATGTATTCCTCCACCATGAGCGCTGAGGACGCAGAAAAGGCTGACAGCACGGAACTGGCTGGTAAAGTTCTTGTGGAGGCCATTCGTCAAAACCTACGCCCCCGCGATATTATTACCCGCCAGTCTATTGAAAATGCCCTCAGTGTGATTATGGCGGTGGGTGGCTCAACCAATGCAGTTCTACACTTTTTGGCGATCGCCCACAGTGCCGAAGTGCCCTTAACGATCGATGACTTCGAGACCATTCGCCAGCGGGTGCCCGTCCTGTGCGACCTCAAACCCTCCGGCAAATACGTCACCGCCGATCTGCATCGAGCGGGGGGAATTCCCCAAGTCATGAAAATGCTGCTCAACCATGGGCTGCTGCACGGCGACTGCATCACCATTACCGGCGAGACCATTGCCGAGCGACTGCGGCATGTACCCGACACGCCTGACCCTCACCAAGATGTGATCCGTCCCTTCGAGACACCGCTCTACTCCACCGGCCACCTGACTATCCTCAAAGGCAACTTGGCCACCGAAGGGGCTGTTGCTAAAATCTCTGGGGTCAAGAACCCCAAAATCACTGGCCCTGCGCGCGTCTTTGACTCTGAAGAAGCCTGTTTAGATGCAATTTTAGCCAACACGATCAATCCCGGCGATATTATCGTTATTCGCTACGAAGGTCCAGTGGGCGGACCAGGAATGCGGGAAATGCTTGCCCCTACCTCCGCCATCATTGGCGCTGGCTTAGGCGATAGCGTTGGCCTCATTACCGATGGCCGCTTCTCAGGGGGAACCTACGGCATGGTGGTGGGGCATGTTGCGCCAGAGGCAGCCGTCGGCGGTACAATTGCCCTTGTGGAAGAGGGAGACTCAATTACCATTGATGCCCATCAGCGACTACTTCAGCTCAATGTCAGTGAGGCGGAACTCGCTAAGCGGCGCTCAGCGTGGCACCCCCCCGCACCGCGTTATACCCGTGGGGTGTTGGCAAAGTATGCCAAGTTGGTCTCCTCCAGTAGCTTGGGGGCGGTGACCGATCGCTTCACCTAGAAACGGGTGGCCAGCGGCAAACTGCATAAAACAACGGCAACCACCGTAGGACGCTACCAAGCCGCATCCCTTTTGTTGCTATGCCTTATACCCTTGTGCAACGCTTTGTCAGCCTTGGTCTGCTCATGGCCGGTGTCGGTCTTGCTCCCGGTGCCTTTGCCCAACGCTTGCCCCGCCTACGCCAAGGGATGAACTATCCAGAGGCGCGTGAGCAGTTGATTGCCCGCGGGTGGCAGCCTGTTGTCAACCCAGTTATGCTAGAGGTCACGAATACCACTCCCATTGTGGCTTATCTCATTAGCCAAGGGTTTAGTGAGTTGATTGGCTGTCAGCCCTTTGGTGTGGATGTCTGTGCCTTTCAGTTCCGTAACCGCCGCGGCCATATCCTAGAAATTGCCACCGTGCATTTGGGGGTGACACCGGGCGGTACCATTACCAGTTGGGTTGTGCGGCGCAATACGCCTTGAGCTAGGTTCTACAAACGCATTTGCTAGGGGCAGGTGATTTGGCTAATGCGATGAAGGTATTGCGTTGACAGCGCCTTTACGAGTTCGTTTGTGGACTACGTAAGAATCCCCCGGCGTTAGTCGGTGGGAGTGTCAACAGACATTGCCTAGACATCTGGAATGAGCGCCAAATTAGCAGTATCTACCGTGTAGAACCCTGCCGGCACCGCAGCGGTAGGGCGGGCACAAATAACACTGTCGGACGGTCCAGCAATGACAACTAAATTAGCACTAGTTGAGCACGGGACTTGCACAAGTTCATAGCTGCTCAGGAGTTGGCCGCCGGGGCTATTATTCACTACCACCACCTGTGGGTTGTTATTAGCATTAGCAATATTGCCTGCCACTGCGCCAGCGACAGCGGCAGAGGACAGCCCAATGGCAAGGTTGCCCCAAAAGCCACCCCCCCAGTAACGAGGTGTTGGATACCATGGCCGATTCCCATTCCACCACCAGTGGTTCCAGCCCGGTCGCCAACGTGGGTTCACAATAATGTTGTTATTGTTCCAGCGATTATTTCGCCAGCTGCGATTATTAATATTAACGTTATTCCAATTGCGGTTACGCCGGTCAACATTGACATTATTCCAGTTGCGATTACGGCGATCAATGTTAAGGTTTGTCCGATCAATGTTGCGAATACTATTCGGGCGATTATTGCGGTTGCGAATGACGTTCCGGTTAATGTTGGCGTTGCCCTCAAGATTCCAAAGGTTGTTGCGGTTTACACGATTACTAAGGTTGCGCTCACGGTTAAGCGCCCCGCCAAGGTTGCCCCGCCCGCCGCCGCGATTGGCAAGGGCAGGCAGCGGATTAACCAGTGCTGCCAACAGCAGCGTAATGAGCACTCCTCGCCCAACAGCAAGGGGATAGTTGAGGAGTGAGAGTGAGTTGCGCATCATCCAGTCATCCTTTAAGATACAGAGCTAGGGGGTCTATCGGCTTAGGCACCAGCCGCTACCCCGCGTAATCGGACGTTGGGACAGGGTTATTCTTGCGCCAAACACCAAACATGACTTACTGCGGCACAAGGGATAGGGTTTCTGGATCAACGATATAGACACCGCTGGGTACCGTAGCAGTGGGTTGGGCACAAATGACACTCCCCTCGGGGCCGCGGATCACCACTAAGTTGGCGGTGTTCGTGCTATGACAGGGTACCTGCACCAAACTGTAGCTAGAGAGCAACTGTCCTCCTAGACTGGTTACGACCACTGTAGGTTCCGACTCTTCTGCTGCTGCGCTCCCAGCAACTGCTCCGGCAACGATACTCCCCCAAAAGCCCCCGCCCCAATATACCCGATTGGGATACCAAGGGCGACTCCCATTCCACCACCAGTTGCCTAAGCCTGGATTCCAGCGAGGATTAACAATTGCGTTATTGTAGCGGTAGCGTGGCGCTGCCGGGGTGACATCCACACCACCACGGGGGGTTAGATCAACGGGCCCACGGGGCGAGTTTCTGGGTGCTGCCGGGGTGACATCAACAGGGCCACGAGGTGGGTTGCCGGCCGGTCGCCCACGTCCGCGAGGAGCCGCCATTACTGACAGGGCACTGCTTCCCAAAAAGGCTATGCCGGTTATGAACAGGATCACGGGGAGCGATCGCCAGCGCGGTGGCTGAATCATGGTGGTTCGACCTCAACGTAAACGGATAGGAGAGTTGCTATGATAATTAGGATTTCTCGTTTCCACTCTAGCCAACCCTCTTAACCCTCATCCGTCCACTGTTACTCACTGTTACGTTTCGACAGAGGATACAGAACTTCTTTACATTTCGTCTCGTTTTAGCCTCGCTGCTTGCTTAGAATCCCTAGGGCAATCGCCGGAGGGGTGACAGTCCCCAGTAGCATAGAAAAGGAGCCATCACGGGAGAGTCGGGTGACCAAAAAACGGGTGTTATCGGGGGTTCAACCCACGGGAAGTTTACATCTTGGCAATTACTTAGGGGCTATTCGCAATTGGGTGGCCGGTCAGGCAAACTACGAAAATTACTTCTGTGTTGTTGATTTGCACGCCATTACGGTGCCCCACGATCCAACGGTACTGGCTGCCAATACCTATACCGTTGCTGCTCTCTACCTTGCCTGTGGCATTGATCCGAACCATGCCACCATTTTTGTGCAGTCCCACGTCAGTGCCCATGCTGAGCTAACTTGGCTGCTGAACTGCATCACGCCCCTCAACTGGTTGGAGGACATGATCCAGTTCAAGGAAAAGGCCGTCAAGCAGGGGGAGAATGTCGCTGCTGGGCTGCTGGACTATCCGGTACTGATGGCGGCAGATATTTTGCTCTACGATGCTGATCTGGTTCCCGTGGGCGACGATCAAAAGCAGCATCTGGAGCTGACCCGCGATATTGCCGCCCGGGTCAATTATCTGTTTGCCCGCAACCAACCACCCATCCTAAAGCTACCGGAGCCCTTCATTGCTAAGGCAGGGGCACGGGTGATGAGCCTCACCGATGGCACCAAGAAAATGTCGAAGTCAGACCCGTCGGATATGAGTCGCATTAACCTATTGGATTCTGCCGACGAGATTCGCAAAAAAATTAAGCGCTGTAAAACTGACCCCATCCGAGGGTTGGTTTTTGACGATCCAGAGCGTCCCGAAGCAAATAATTTGCTGGGGTTGTACCAAGTGTTAACAGGACAAACCAAGGAAGCGGTGGCGGCTGAGTGCGCTGAGATGGGCTGGGGACAGTTTAAGCCCTTGCTAACGGATGCGGTGATTGCAACGCTTGAGCCGATTCAGCAACGCTACCACGAGATCATGACCGATCTCACCTATTTGAGAGGGTTACTGAAGGCTGGTCGAGATCAAGCCGCGACCGTTGCCAATGCCACTCTTGAGCGAGTGAAGTTAGCGTTTGGCTATGCCCTGTTATGACGATTGGTGGGCAGTTGCGGCGGGGCTGGCGCACGTTCTGGCGGCGATCGCGCCTTGTCAATAACGAACCCCTGAATCGGGTAAGTTTAATCGTCATTATTTTGGTGGATATTTTTATTCTCATTAATGTCTTTAGTGGCCTAGCGGAAATTGGCAACTGGCTGCTGAGTCCGAGCCAAGCACAGCCGTGCTATGCCCCATGGCAGGCCTATCGCCAGCAAACGGGGGGCGATCGCCACTGGCAGTTTATCGAGCAGCAAATTCGCGATACCCTTCCCCAACCCTCTGAGACGAGACCCCCTACTTTTCTAGAAGCTCTAGAGCAGAGTGCTGTCGGGAAATTGGGGCAAATCTCTGAGAGTTGTGTCACCTATGCCCGCTATCAGGATGCAGTGAACACGACAGTGAATCAGGAGCGGCTCCGCCTACTGAGGCAAAAGCAGCAGGAGATTGATAGCCTCGAAGCCACTAACCAGCAGATTCGCCAAGAGTATGACTCAACGCTGCTTGAACAATTAGCAGGCCAACCCACAGAGCAATCCATCAACCTAGTAGAAGCCGCTAAAGCCAAGGCGACCCTAGAGGCCAACAACCGCAAAATCGCCACCCTAAATCAAGAGAAGGCAGCTCTTCAGCAAACGATTCTGAATGAGCCATCGAGCCAAACATTCCTACAGTTTTTAGCTAACGATGCCACCTTTGCCACCCTTGAGGCTGAGTACCAGCACTCGCAGTTTTGGTACCCTAGCCTGCGGTTTTTGCTACAAGCGCTCTTTTTAGTCCCCTTGATTGGGGTGGCGTGGGGGGTCAACCGCTACGCCGATCGCCACCAGTACGGCTTGGTGGCGCTGATGAGTTGGCACCTACTGGTCATTTTCTTGATCCCGCTGATCCTGAAAATTTTTGAACTGTTGCAGGTGGGGGTGCTGTTCCGCTGGCTGTCGGAGCTGGTGTTGACCCTGTTTGGTGGTCTCCTTTTTCTGGTGCGCTACCTCTATATTTTGATCATTCCTGTGGTTGGCTTTGGCCTGATTAAGGTGGCACAGGCGCTATTCCTCAACCCCCACCGCCAAGCGGCTGGGCGGGCGCAAAAGCAGCGGTGTCTGCGCTGTGGCAAGCGATTACAGCACGGCGATCGCCACTGTCCCCATTGTGGTTACTTGCAGTGGCTGCCCTGCCCGTCCTGTCAACAGCCCACCTATCGCCACCTTCCCTATTGCCGCCATTGTGGCGCTTCAACCACGCTGCCGCCCTCGTGAGACACGCTATGGATCTTGAAACTCTCAATGCTTATCACCACAGTTATCCGGCTCTGCTGAATAAAACCTATCTCAATTACGGTGGCCAAGGCCCACTGCACCAACAGACATGGCAGGCGCTGATCCAAAGCGATCGCCACATCCAAGAGCAAGGTCCGTTTGCGAATCGAGTCTTCCCATGGCTCGCGCAGCAATTACAAGACCTACGCCAAGCCCTCGCCGATTTACTCAACACCACTCCCGACACAATAGCTCTGACGGATTCAGTGACCAGTGGTTGCAATATCGTTCTCTGGGGTATTAACTGGCAAGCAGGGGATCATCTGTTGATCTCGAACTGTGAGCATCCCGGAGTAGTGGCCATTGCTGAGCAGTTGCAGCGGCGCTTAGGAGTGGTGGTGGATCGGGTTAATTTCTGGCCATGGTGTGAGGACGACGTGGCAGCCATTGCAGCGCGGCTTCATCCCCGGACTCGCTTGGTGGTGATCAGTCATCTGCTGTGGAACACCGGTAAGCTATTACCCCTGCAAGACATTGTGCAGTTATGCCATCAGCAGGGGATTCAAGTGCTAGCGGATGCCGCCCAGAGTGTGGGAATGGTGCCCCTGAACCTACCTGCCTTGGGGGTGGATTACTATGCGTTTACGGGGCATAAGTGGTGCTGTGGGCCTGCGGGTCTGGGTGGACTGTATATCCGCCGCGATCGCATCGAAACCCTTGAACCGACCTTTGTGGGCTGGCGGGGCATTCATCAGACCCGGGATGCGCAACCCGCTGGCTGGAAAGAGGATGCCAGCCGCTTTGAAGTGGCTACCACAGCATTTTCCTTGGTCAGTGCCCTCACCACAGCTGTTGGGGTACACGATCAATGGGGCAGCGTTGGCGATCGCTACCGTCGCATTTGTTATCTTAGCCAGTACCTATGGCAACAGTTGCAGGGCATTGCGGGCTTAACCTGCCTCAGTCCCGTGCCTCCTCCCTCCGGCCTCGTGTCCTTTCAGCTTGCCAATGGTCAACACCGCCAACTGGTGCAGGATCTCGAAGCCCAAGATATTCTTGTGCGGGAGTTGCTATATCCTCCTTCGGTGCGCGCCTGTGTGCATTACTTTACCTTGCCCCAAGAGTGCGATCGCCTTGTCCTAGCGCTCAAAGACTGGTTAAAGAGTCACCCCTAGATTATCTCTGCATCCGCGGCTGTGGAATATTGCTAAATACTCGCTGACCTACGCCGCAGGAATTTCCCTAGAAAACGCCGCGCATCATCGATCGTGGTGGCTGGAATAAAATGCGAGGCATTGTGCCGTGTCTGAAAACACCCCAAGGCAGCCTCTAAGTTTCCTTCAGCACCAATCCAGCGCCAAAATCGCGGAAAGGCGGTTTCAATCTCCGCTAGGTCAATGGTCATGGTGTGGGTTTTATCGCGCAAAAAGAACTCAATATTGCTGTTGACCGTGTCGCAGTAGTCTAAGCACACGGCAAGGGGATCTGCATTGGCAGGGAGGTTCAGCAAAATACCTTCCCGGTAGGCTTTCATGATCCAAATACCATAGCGTTCGCGATAACTGCGAGCTACACTGGCTGCATCCCGGCGCAAATGCACGTAGAAGGCGCGATCGCCGTAGGCACGATCTAAGCGGCCTAAAAACCATGAGAGGCGATTATCCACTTCGATGTGTTGATCCGGATAAGCGAGGCGATCGCCTCCCAGCAGAAAGGTGCGCGACTCGTGGGCACTAGTGAAGTTCGTCATATAGCTACAGGCCTTGGCAAAGGTCACCGAGCCGCAACGACCGGTACACAGCACAAAAACATTCATCAGAACCTCCGAGACACCCATTTTGACAGGGGGGTTAACCCCTGCCTACTGCTTCTTTCACTGAACCACACCGTGGGGCTAACGTTGACATACTCTCCGCTCTAAAGAGCAGGGATTCTTGTTCTTGGTTCTACGAGCGCACTTACCATGTTAGGTTGCCCTTTCATAGCAGCGGTACATCTCTCCCCAAGCGTTCCCTCTTGCGAGGCGGTTCCCTTATGCCCTAAGGTACCGTTTTGCCATTCCATCCCCAAGATGCTTAGCCCCTTTTTCAAGATATTCAGAGCCGCGTTCTGGTCTCTGTCTAACTCAAACCCGCACTTAGGACAACTATGGGTTCTAGTGGATAGGGTTTTTGCTACCCTATGCCCACAGTTACTACAGTCCTGTGTGGTGTATTGTGGCGGT
>NZ_JAKLTU010000026.1:0-21075 GCF_022570815.1 Synechococcus sp. PCC 6716 | reverse complement strand
CTCTTCCGATCTATCGATTTGCTCAGTCAATCGTGCAACAGGTTTTGCACAGCAACATTCATAATGTTGCAATTTCAAATGGTCTCACTGATGAAGAAGTATGGTCAATGGTACAGTATGTCAGTAAAAAAAACTCAACGTCGATGTGAGTTCAGTAAAACGATTAGGTATAGATGAGATTTCCTTAGGCAAAGGACAAGGAGATTACATAGTTGTTTTGGTCGATTTAGAGCGGCGAATTCCCCTTGCCTTTGCCCCTTCTCGCAAGCAGGAAGATGTGAGGCAAGTGCTTGAGACATGGGGAGCAGCAGTACTCAATCAAATTATTGAGGTGAGCATTGACCTGTCTGGAAACTATAAAAGTTTGGTTCATCAACTCCTACCTAATGCTATGGTGGTTGCCGACCGATTTCATGTTATGAAAATTGTGAATCAGGAATTGGATAAGGCTCGACAAAGTATTTGTAAAGCGAATGAGCAGACGGTAAATGAAGTCCAGAAAGCCCAGATTGTAGCCGCGCTCAAACAAAGTAAATATGCGTTACTCAAGCCGGAGGAAAATCTAACTCAGAAGCAAAAAGCAAAACTGGAAGAAATTCGAGAAGTAGTGCCAAGTCTGGCTCGAATGCATCAGGAGAAGGAATCGTTTAGAGCCATCTTTGAGCAAGCAAAAGATTGGAAAGATGGAACCTTTCAATTGCTCGATTGGTTAGCTCAAGCTCAGGATTCTTTTCAAGAGAGCGTAAGAACAATTTGTCGGTGGTTTGGTGAAGTCACCGCCTATTTTGATAATCACACAAATAGTGGTGTTGTTGAAGGTATTAACAATAAATTGAAGCTGATCAAGCGGTCAGGTTATGGGTTCAGGAACTTTGACAATTTTCAGTTACGTTGCTTAATTTGCTGGCATTTAGCTATTGATTAAGCATAACTCGGACGATAGAGCCTGGGGTTTTAACCTTGAAGGAAATAAGCTGCTTAAAAAACGTCACCACCAAAGCCATAACAATAGTTTTTAGTAGTTTATCTTTTAATTTATCTAAGCTCTGGGACTGCATCAAGGAAATATCAGTATTTGTATCTCGAGATAAGCCTGCATCTATCTTAGAAATAAACAGTTCATAAATGCCGAGGGCAAATAGTAATAGAATAATACCAATTAAATAAAGATCGATTCCGGTAATAATATACCCCAATGTTTTAACATAAATAGTCGAATCACCATAGTTACTAAATTGAACGCCCAAGCCTTGAAGAATTTCGTGACTGCCCAGAATAAACAGTGCGAAAGTACTCAGAAGACTAAAAATCACTGGAATAATCACAAAGATACGAAAATACCAGAGAACAGGCTCAACCAGTCTCTCTAGCTGGGACATTCGTCTCATGAGGTGAAAGCCTAAAATGATGGGGAAGGTGCTAACATCCTACCAGAGTTTTCATGAGTGACATCCTCCCGATGCTGACCTTACGGGCACAGCGCGGGATGTATCGCTCCCCGAACGCCTCATGAGTTCACTGGTCTTAACTGTTACAGGATATTACAGGAGTCTCTGCGAGGCACTTACAGGGTGAGCTGTGCAATGAGTTGTTCCCCCATGGCTTGACAACCTACTAAGATACAGCCTTCGGTCATCAGATCGCTGGTGCGATACCCCTGCTCTAAAACAGCCAAGGTTGCCTGTTCAATAGCCGTGGCGGCAGCGGGTTGATTAAGGCCGTAACGCAGCATCATTGCAGCACTAAGTACCATAGCCAGTGGATTTGCTTTGTCTTGCCCGGCAATATCTGGGGCTGAACCATGGACGGGTTCAAACACTCCTGGGCCGCTGGCACCAAGACTGGCAGAGGGTAGCATACCAATACTACCGGTGAGCATTGCTGCAATATCGGAAAGAATATCCCCAAAGAGATTGCCGGTCACAATGGTGTCAAACTGTTTGGGTGAGCGTACCAGTTGCATGGCGGCATTGTCCACGTACAGATGGGTTAGTTCAACATCTGGATACTCGGCACTCAATGCAGTGAGGCGATCGCGCCATAATTGCGACACCTCTAGCACGTTGGCCTTATCCACAGAGCACAACTTTCGTTGCCGCTTGCGAGCCGTTTCAAAGGCGACCCGCCCAATGCGATCCACTTCTGTTGCGGTGTAGGCCATCGTATTCACGCCGCGAGCGTCTCCCGACTCTGTTGTGAAAATACCGCGAGGCTGGCCAAAATAAATGCCGCCCGTTAACTCGCGCACAACCATGAGATCCACCCCCGCCACCACCTCTGGTTTCAGGGAGGAGGCATTGATCAATTGGGGCAAGATTTTCGCTGGGCGCAAGTTGGCAAATAACCCCAAGCCAGCGCGTAACTTCAGTAAACCGGTTTCTGGGCGCAAAGGTCGGGGGAGGGTATCCCACTTTGTGCCGCCAATGGCCGCAAGTAATACGGCATCGCTTTGACGACAAGTCTCCAGAGTTGCTGCGGGCAAAGGCTCTCCCACGGCATCAATGGCACATCCTCCTATTAGGGCAGGGACAAATTCAAAGTCCAAGTTAAAGCGAGGGGCGATCGCCCGTAAAACGTTGAGGGTGACCTCCGTAATTTCCGGCCCAATGCCATCCCCAGCCAACACAGCAATTCGATACGCAGTGGTCATTGCCATCTTCAGAGCAGCAATCTCTTACTGTAGCGCATCTCGACAGTGTACTTGCGCTATCGACGGCATAACTGCCTGCTAGCTTGCCGATAGCCCCTGTTCTTGCCGTGCCAACGCAGTTATGGGGAAGAGATTACAAGCAAGCCCTAGGCATTGGCAGACGCGGGCAGTCGCTGGGGCGAGGCACTCACGACTTCAACCGTTAGGGTGACGCCGAATTGGCTTTCAAAGGGGGTTTTCTTGTAGTTCACGCTCCAAACTTCCAGCTCACAGCGATCGTCGGGATGGCTGGCATAAACGGAGAGAATGACTTCTCTCTGGGGCGATCGCCACTCACAGGTAATGTGATCCACTGCGCCAATTTGGCGGCGATCCAAAGCTGAGGCAATGCGCAGGATAGCACTAAGTTCTTCCACGAGTTGCCGTTGTCGCCGTCCGGTTAAATGGCGAAAATTATCGTGCTTTTTCTTGGGGGGACTTTTACGATGATAGCGACAGAGATTAGCAATCACTTCAATGTCCCCATCGGTGTAGCCCAGCAGCCCCCCGTGGCGCACAAGGTAGTAGGAGTGCTTATGGTGTGCTGAATGACTCACGTAGTGGCCAGCATTGTGCAGAATCGCTGCGGCCCAAAGCAGTTCTCGCTCGGCGTCTGTCCACTGATGCAGCGTTCCTTGGGTGTGATCAAAAAGTGTTAGGGCAAAATCCGCCACCCGCTCACTACTAGCTAAGTTGACGTGGAACTTTTGCGCCATGCTATAGGTACTGCGCTGCCGCACTGAGCTTTGATAGCGCAGCCGATCCTCAATGAGGCCATGGGTGAGCATCCAATCCACAATAATGCCTTCCCGCAGGGCGCGATCGCAGGTGATCAGGCTAGACTGCCCCAGCATATCCATGGCTTCTGCCAAAATCACGGCTCCCGCCACAATGATTTCAGCCCGCCGCTCTGACATCCCTAGCAGTTGGCAGCGTTGGTTAACGTTCAACCGCCGTAGCTTGCCAAGGAGGTGTTGTAAATCTGCCAGAGTCAGCTCATACCCCTGTAGGGAGGTTGGGCAACTGCCGAGGCGAAGGCAGGTATGCAACATCATCAGGCTTTCAATGGTTCCTGACGTCCCCACCAATTGGGGGGTCTCGTGGGGCTGAAGGTGGTAGCGCAATTCTTCCACGGCCCGATCGAGCATCCCCCGCACGTAGGCACGCAGGGCGCTATAGTCATGGTCATTAATGGGATCACTTTTTACGAACAAATCCGTTAGCCGTACCGCACCCACTTTGGTACTGCTGAGATAGCGGGGTTCGTGGCCATCTCCCAAAATTAATTCTGTTGAGCCGCCGCCAATGTCGATGATGATGTGCGGCTTGCCGTTCAATTCTATTCCTGAGAGCACTCCCAAATAGATGCGTCGGGCTTCCTCTTCGCCAGAAATCAGATCAATGGTTAAGCCTGTTTGTTCCTGCACTCGCGCCAGAAACTCTCGCCCGTTGGGGGCTTCGCGTACAGCGCTCGTGGCTACGCCAATGATGTCTTGGGCCTTTAGGCTAGCCGCCAGTTCTCGACACCGCCGTAGAGTGGCGATCGCCCGCGCCATGGCTTCCTCAGTCAGTTGCCCCGTCAACTGGCAGCGCTCCCCCAGCCGCACCATATCTTTTTCGGCGGCAATAATTTTGAAGCTGGGTAAGCTGGGCTGAATTTGCACTACCACCATGTGGATCGAGTTAGTGCCAACATCAATAGCGGCGAGAATGCGATCGCTGAGATTGATCGGTCGCCACAAATGCAGATGTTGTTCAGCAGCCATGGGAGTTCAGCGGGGAGACAATCATCCCCTATACTACCGTAACTTTTGAGGGGTTCAGTTGGGGGCTGCACCGGTGCTTGCCTCTCAAATGGTTAGTCGGGTTCATTTTCTAGCATGGCTTTTGCCTCTTGCAATTGTTGTTTATGCGCCTCGCTCATGACCGGATAGTGCAGGTCTAGACTAGCCATCTTTTGATAGATAAAATGAGCTACCATTAGGCGGGCAAACCACTTGTGGTTCGCGGGAATAATATGCCACGGTGCCCACGCCGTACTGGTGTAACGAAACACATCAGCGTAGGCATCTTGGTAATCCTGCCAATGGCTGCGATCGCGGGCATCGTCTAGGGAAAATTTCCAGTTTTTTTCCGGTCGGTTAATCCGCTCTAGGAAACGTTTCTTTTGCTCATCCTTAGAAATATTTAAGAAAAATTTCAAAATGAGTATCCCATTACGGCTTAGATAGCGCTCATAACAATTGATGTCCTTAAAGCGATCGCGCCAGATGTGCTTGCCCTTTGCCTCCGGCGGGAGTTGTTGCCGATTGAGGAGGTCGGGGTGCACCCGCACCACTAATACCTCTTCGTAGTAGGAGCGATTAAAAATGCCGATGCAGCCGCGCTCGGGAAGGGCGCGGTTGGCTCGCCACAGATAATCATGATCTAAATCTTCAGCACTGGGTGCCTTAAAACTATAGACACTACAGCCTTGGGGGTTCAGACCACTCATCACGTGCTTAATGGTGCTATCTTTGCCCGCTGCATCCATCGCCTGAAAAATAATTAACAGCGCATAGATATTTTGGGCATAGAGAATATCTTGGTAGGCGGCAAGTTTTTTAATGCCTGCTTCTAAAAGCTCCCGAGCTTCAACTTTACTTTTTAAGCCCGCAGTATCGGCGGGGTCGTAGTCCCGCCAATGAAATTTTTCACCAATGGGGACAATATAGCGTTTAGGATTAATCTGATCCAGAAAATCTTGGGGAATCATTACGGAGAACTCGGCGGTTTCACTGTATCCTAGCCTACATTCTCTGAAAGTATAAAAATCAAATCTCAGCCGCTTGCGACCTATGGTTAACAAATTGTATAGGTTGCCAGCAAAGGCGGATTCTCTTTGTATGCTGTATCAATAGGCGGGCATCGCCCCTCATGTTGCGAGTCTGTTGCTGGGGCGCAAAGGGGTAACCGCACTGTTGTTACTGCGTTAGAGACGAGACGACTGTGGCTCCAATCAAACCCCATAAACTGGATCTGGATGCGAGTTACCCCTGTCCCTGCCGCCGTCAAGGGGAATTGATGCCCATTGCCCTCACCGATGCCTTTGGCTGTCGCCGTTGCCAGCAAATTTTTGTTGTCCGCCCCGATGGGTTTTCCATAGAGCAGTTGGCCACCACCTACCCCTACAAGCGCGCTTGGTATTGGACAGGGCTACAGTGGAGTGTTTTGCAGCGTGGTTTTTCGGAAAACTACTGGTATTTCGCCATTGGCCTGAGCTTCTTCTTACTCATGCCTATCCTTTTGTGGTTGCCTTTGCTTCTACAATTATCCTTAAAACCGGAAGGGCTGCTATGGATTATTGCTTCCCTGCTGTTAGCACTCACCCCTGCCTTTTTGGTCTGGGTCGCTCTATCGCGCCGCTAGGTAGCGTCTCCTAATGCTATCGGAGTTGTTAGAGGCTGCGCGTTTTGCCAGTACTCAGCTTGCCCAAGCCTCCTACAGCAGTCGTCAGGAGGCATTGCTGGCTCTAATTAATGCCTTAAAGACGGCTGAGCCGCTATTGCTGGAGCAAAATACCCTCGACCTAGAATCGAGTCGAGACTTAGCGGTGTCTGGTATTGTTTTGGGCTGGCTACGGCTAACCCATGAGCGTTTACAACGGATTACCCGCTGGTTAGAGCAGCTCTACCAAGCCCCAGATCCGTGGGTACAGGCATTGCCCACCGGCAGAAACACCTTTCGCTATGCGGTCCCCTTGGGGGTGATCGGTTTAATCTATGAGGGGTTACCCACCTTAAGCTTGCTCATGGCAGGCTTGGCACTCAAAACGGGTAATGCTTTAGTAATGTGGGGGGGAGCCAGTAGTCGGTTTACGGCGCAGGCGATCGCCAATGTTCTGCAGGATGCCCTCAGCCGCACCTCCTTACCCCTAAGTAGCCTGCAAACCTTACCTTTTGAACTACCCCCTGCCAGTTGGCTATCCCAGCCCAAGGCAGTGGATGTGGCGATCGCCCACGGGCGTTCTCGCTTTCTTGCAGAGCACCGCAGTGCCACTTGCTGTCCGTTTGTTCCCCTTGCCCTAGGCAATAGTTATCTGGTGTGGGATGGTTCAGTTTCGCCCGAGGTCATTCTTAGCTGTATTCAGCAAAGCCATGATGGCTCTCCCGATCGTCCCCTCGCCATTGAAAAGATCATTGTGCTTGCAGGGGTCAATCCTTCGCATCTCACCTTTGTGATGAATGAACTCGCCCAAGCGGGGTACAAGTCAGCGGTTGACGAGTATCTGCGGGCAACCTATCCCGAATTACCTATGGTGGATGCAACGGAGTGGAGCCTTCCTTACCTGAACCAACGGTTGGCTTGGCACTACGAAGAGGATTTAGGCAAAGCGATCGCTTGGATTAACCGCTACGGTACCACCGCCAGTGTCATTGCCACGACCCATTACCAAGACTGCTGTCAGTTTTATCAGCAGGTGCACACCCCCCTTGTTTATCTCAATCGCTCCCCACAGTTAGAACGGCTGAGCGCCTTGGCGATCGGGGTTGTGGCCGAACGGGGTGCCTACCAAGGGGTTATGGGGATTGAGCAGTGGCTGAGCACGAAGCAAATCTGGCTTTAGTTGCCTGCTGGGGTTGGCGGATTGGCCTCTGGCAGTAAGGGGCTGGGAGCAGCGGTTGGCGGCGGTTGGTTGAGTTCTGGGTCTTCGGGGCGGCGTTGGGGAACTGGCATATGGAAGAACAGGGCGGCCATCACGGCTAGGCTGGCAGCGCCAATCCCCAAGGGAGTCAGTTGTTGCCGTAGGGGCACCGCAGGGGCGATCGCCCGGCGTGGCAACGAGGAAAAGGTAGGGGTAAGAGTGGGCAAGGTTTGACTATCACTACAGAACTGGTCAAGGGCTTCTACAAGATCCGCCAGTTGCAACCAAGTGAGGCAGATCTCCACCATCCGTGCCGATGTTCCCTCCGGCAGCAGCAACAGATCCCCCGGAATCCGCAGCCACACCTGATTAAAGGACTGTGTGTCTATTTGAATAGCCTGCTGGGGCGATCGCCGCAGTTTAACCCCACTAAGCCACGTCTGGGCTGCGGCAGGCACACTGCTCAGTAACGCAACCAAGAAATCTTTTCCCCCCTTGAGGGGAGCAGGTTGCCCCACAATCTCGCACTCACACACCGTCACCACATCTAATTGTCCAGCCCCATGACCTTGGCTGCTCAGCCCCTCAATGCGTAGCGTACAGTTGGGCAGACTATACTGACGTTGCAACAGCATTTAACTTACTTCCCCATCAAATAAACTAAACCATAGCCGCTCCATCCCCTTCGTTCCAGCGCACAACAATAACTGCACCAATAATTGCAGCGCCAATTCATTCAGGGCAGAGTTGTCTTTGTAAAGAAACAGCCCTGAGCGTTGAAGATTCATCCGTTTACGAAAATGCCGTCGAAACCGATCCAGATACTCCGCCAGCGGCGCATAGGTCTCTGGTGGGAGGTTTTGAGCGTGGAGTTGATCCAGCACCAACAACAAATGACGTAGTGTGGCCGTATGCCGTCGAGCCACCTGTACCACAACGGCGGTCAGTGCTTTGGTTTCGCTCAACGGTAAAGGGGTTCGCTGAGTCACTTGGCGAAAGGGGTTTGTACAGCGAATTTGCCAGAAGATCACGCGATTGGGAATCATAACCTGCAGTTGTAGGTCTCGCACCACCTGCAGCATTAATTCCGACGCATTCAAATCCACCGACTCTAGGGCTAACAGCAACAGATCCAGTTGCCAGCGGGCACGTCGGGGACACACACTAATTCCGGGAGGATCCGGCAGCACCGCCAACATTGGTGGCAGTAACTCGGCGGGKGTCGATTCAATTGTTGCTGGCATCGAGTTTGCCGTTTCCATAAATCTAAAATGCCCACTATACAGCCCAAAGGTAACATTGGCCATAGCCTAGACGATAATACCCTAAGGATTGCCCTAGGCCACAGCACCTATGACGATTGCTCCTTATCTCTATGTTGCGCAACCTCGGGGCTGTTGGAAAAGCAAGCTAGACTTGAGGAGTGTCTTGGGAGTCAGTTTGATGAGTAACGATATTCCTGCTAATGCTTACGTCATCCTTGGTCTTGCCCATTGCTTTGTCCAAGTGGACGGGAAATTACAACCTGTTCAAATTATTGAACCCATTCCCTCGGCAGCCCTCGAAGCGCTCCTACACGGCCTGCCCACCTCCTACAGTGAGGCTCATGCCCTCACCTACAGCCAAGCAATGGACACTGCCAATGTCCTGAGCCACTTTCCCAGCACAGCACACCTGTGTGATGACTACGGCGAACGCCTAGCGGCAGCCACCCGCACCTACCTCGCCCGTCCCCAGAGTACGGCTCATATTCCCCTTGGCGATACCTATCGTGACTTTAATACCTCCACCGAGCGCAAGCGAGTCCTCAACTCTGAGCGCATGGTGACAGCCGCAGATAACATCAAGCAACACGCCTACACCCATCAAGTACTCTAGGGATAGACTACGAGGACATACGTCATGGTGAGTGAAGTTCGCCCTTCTTCCCCTTCCTTGGCTGCGGATGCTACAGACTGGGTGGAAATTATAGAAACAGTAATTTCGGGACTACATCAGGGGGAGGCTCCCCTCGTCGGCCAGACAGAAACTGGCAAAATCTGGATGTTTCGCTATGGCAGTGCAGAGGTGTTTGTGCAGTTGAGTGGCTATAGCGAAGAAGACTTCCTCACGATTTGGTCTCCTGTCTTGGCTTTACCGGTGGCGGATCTGCTGGGGCTGTACCGTCGATTGCTGTCCCTTAATTGGTTGACCACGCTGGAGGCTCACTTTGCCATTGCAGAGGAACAGGTACAGGTGGTGGCAACCCGCACTTTAGCTGGGATCACTGCGGCAGAAATTGCTCGACTCATTACTATTGTAGCAACGTTGGCAGATGACTACGATGATGCCCTACAGGCAGAATTCGGCTAATCTCTGACCGTGAGTGATGGGGGAATCAGAGCCTCGCAGTAGGAATCTGCTGGATGCTATGGTAAAAAACGTTACCCAAGCCCGCTCGGCAATCCTCCTAAAAAGTCTAAGAAGTCAATGTCTGCCACCCTGCCTGCCTTTGTTGAACAGCTACTCACCGCTGCAGCGTATCCCCATCCGGTCGCTGCGCCGATTCAACTCCTGCAAACCCATATTTCCTACGTTTTTTTGACCGGAGACTACGCCTACAAGGTGAAAAAGCCGGTGGACTTTGGGTTCTTGAACTTTACAACCCTCGATAAGCGCCGGTTTTATTGTCAAGAAGAACTACGCCTGAATCGCCGTCTTGCCCCTCAGCTTTACCTTGAGGTGGTGCCGATCCTGCAGCGGGGCGATCGCTACTATATTGGCATTGGCGCTAACGAGGCGATCGCTGCTGACACCCCCATTGTGGACTACGCCATTCGCATGCGGCAGTTTGACCAGTCACAACTATTTTCACACCTGTTCGCTGCCAATGAACTCAGCCCATCCCTCATCGAGTCCCTTGGTAAAGAACTGGCATACTTCCACACCACTGCTACCACAACCCCTGAGATCACCAGTTTCGGTTCCCCCAGTGCCATTGCCCAAGTGATCAATAACTGCCATACCCTTGCTGAGCAGTTTATTGACCGCTGTCAACCGCGCAGCCAGTACGATGCCATCCAAGCCTTTACAAATCAATTTCTGGCCACGCATCAAGACTGGTTTGTTGAGCGCCAAGCGGCGGGCAAAATTCGTGAATGCCATGGCGATCTGCATTTGAACAATATCTGTGTTTACAACGGTCAGGTGCAGATTTTTGACTGCATTGAGTTTAACCAAGAGTTTCGCAATATCGATGGCATTTACGATGTGGCGTTCTTGATGATGGATTTGGAGTTTCGTGGCCGCTCAGACTTGGCGAATTTATTTTTGAATACCTATCTGGAATGGAGTAGTGACTACGAAGGGGCTAGGCTCTTGCCGCTGTACCTGTGTGTGCGTGCCTATATTCGCGGCAATGTGAATTCCCTTGCCCTCAATGATCCCGCCATTAGCGACTCTGAGAAAGCCCAGATTCAGGCCACTGCGGCTGCGTACTACGAGGCGGCCTACCACTACACCCAACCCCGTACCCCTAAGCTCTATGTCATGTCTGGCCTTTCGGGTGCAGGGAAAAGCACTCGGGGGCGGCGCTTGGCGCAACAGGAAAACGCCATTCAAATTCGCTCTGATGCAGTGCGCAAGCACTTGGCGGGGATCCCCCTCGACCGCCACAGTCGTGATTTCCCCGATGTAGATCTCTACTCTCAGGCCATGACCCAGAAAACCTACGATCAACTGCTGGCCTACGCAGAACTACTGCTTAAGCAGGGGCATACCGTGATTTTAGATGCCAAGTACGATCGCTGTGATCTCCGCCGCCCGGTGATTGAGTTGGCGGAACGTCTTGGGGTGCCCCTAGAAATTCACTACTGTAGCGCGCCACCGCAGGTGCTCTCGCAGCGCCTTAGCGATCGCCAAGGGGATATTGCCGAAGCCACCCCTGACCTCCTTCCTACGCAAATGGCCTCGTTTGAACCCTTTCAAGGTGCTGAAGAGCGTTACGTCCGCCATGTGTGTGAGTATCCTGAGGAGACTCTGGTTTAGCTTAATCGGCGGGAAGCCCCGCACTGTATCTTTAGGTCAGTGTCGGGATAACGCCGTGTTTGTTGAGCGTGGCTCAATAGCACCGAAGCAAACCATATTCAACGTATCAATTGCCGACACGTTGATGCCGCTTGCGCCGACAGACCTGATCGTAAGCGACTGCACACATCGCCAGACATAGGGTCTCACAAGGATGGGAGGTTGCCCTCACCTTACCATGGGCTACTAATAAGGGTAAAGGCTGACCAATAGCGGGGATGACGAAAGTCTAGGGAGTGATTGAGTTGCAGGGTCGTGGGTAAAGGAAGTTGGGTGTCTCCTAGCCAAAGATGGTCTCCGTCAGCCCTAACCTCCCCTCGCAAAAGCCGGATCTGAGCTTGGCGCAGGGCTTCACCTTTGGTGGTGCTGCGGGGAAGCTGACGATAAAACTCACTCATGAGGGCAAGCGTGCCAACATCATCCACATACCACAGGCTAGCAACCGCAGACTTGACCCCTGCTTGGAGGGCAACGCCTGCAAACCCTAACTCGGCATTGCGATCGCCCACGGCAGTTCGACAGGCGCTCAAGACTAGCAGTTCAAGGGTCGGGCTACGCCAATTCAGGCGATTCATCTGTGACAAGGTGAGCCGTTGATCCCACAGTTGAATGTAGGAGTTGCTAGGTGCTCCCGGTCGAAATTCGGCATGGGTTGCAAAATGCACAATATCAAAGGATTGTCGCCGTAGCGTTTGCTCAAGATTACCGAGGGTAAATTGTTGATTAAATAGTTCACGGGAGGTCGGTGCCGCTGCATTGAGAAATTGTTGTAGCGCCCGTAGTTCAACCGGCACAGCGGGTAGGGGAGTCAAGCCCGGAAAGGTAGATGCCCCCATTGCCAACACCCGTGGCTGCTGTAGGCGACGATAGTCTTGGTCAATGAGGTTAAAGGCAGGGATGCGGCTCAGGCTATACTTTTCGATGAGAAACTGCTGACCATCGTGAAGCGCTGCCAACGGTAGAGTGCGGATACTACTACCCAGACAAAATAAGAGTACTTCAATGCCTTGGGGTTTGAGATAGGTCTGTTCAAAGGGTTCAATAATCCAACGGTATAGCTGTTGGCTACTGGCAAAAGAGTCAATATTTTTCAGGGGATGGGAAACAGCCCACTGAAAGGATTGAGCCACAGGTAAAAAGATTTCCTGACGTGCTTCTTCCAGATCCACCACAATAGGGGGTTGATTTGGGGTGATCAGGACAAGGTGAAGGTCTTGGGCTCGGGGAATAACCCACAGGACAGCGGTTTTCTTGCCAGTGGCACGACTAATCTGATCAAGGCTGCGGGCGATCGCCACCGGATCTTGGGTGACGTCAGCCAGATCTCGACCAAAATAATCATCGTACTCCTTCTTGATGCGGGTCTCCATGTTGAGTACGGCACGGCTGAGACTCTGTGGTACCCTAGGGGCGATGGTGGCTGCCTGGACTGATGTCATACCAAAAGCCAAGCTCAGAGACGCGATCGCCCCCCACTGCAACAGGAACATGGCACTCACCCTTTAGATAGCGTCAGTAGTAGCATCAAAAACTAAAATTTAGTCACGAGCTAGGTTTTCAAAACGAGTGTACTGGGGATCAAATAACAGTTTAACCGTGCCCACCGGCCCATTCCGGTGCTTAGCTACCAAAAGTTCACAAATTCCCCGATCTGGTGTATCAGGATTGTAATACTCATCGCGATAGAGCAGGATCACCAAGTCTGCGTCCTGCTCAATTGAGCCGGATTCTCGTAAATCTGACATCAGGGGGCGCTTATTTTGGCGGGCTTCAACCCCACGGCTAAGCTGGGAGAGGGCAATGACCGGTACATTCAGTTCCCGCGCCAGTCCCTTTAGGGCACGGGTAATCTTCGAGAGTTCTTGCACCCGCCCTTCAGTGTTTTCCTCTCCCCCCATTAGTTGTAGGTAGTCAATGAGAATCAGTCCCAGCCCATTAGCATGTTCAGCATGGAGCCGTCGCGCGGTCGAGCGGATTTCTCCTAAGCTTGGGTTGGGCGTATCGTCAATATAGATCGGTAGCTGGGAGAGTAGGCCAATGGCGCGACTGAGGGGTTCCCACTGGTGTTGGCTAATCCGGCCTGCCCGTAGGTAGTTACTGTCAATGCGGGCTTCGCTGGCCAATAATCGCTGTACCAGTTGCTCTTTAGACATTTCCAGACTGTAAATCGCCACCCCCAAGCGATGAATTTCCGCAATGCGGCGGGCAATTTGCAGGGCGATCGCTGTTTTACCCATCGACGGCCGCCCGGCAATAATAATCAAATCCGAGCGTTGAAAGCCTTGAGTCATATTGTCGAGGTCGTAAAAGTTGCAGGACAACCCCGGTTGCACATTGCCGAGCGCCCGCTGCTCTAACTCTGTAAACGTGCGGGTGAGAATTTCGTCAGTGCGGGTTAACCCCTGCTGAATGCGATCCTGCGTCACGCTAAAGATTTGCTGCTCTGCTTGATCCAGAATTGTTTCTAAGCTGAGGCTAGTGTCGTAGGCCAATTTAACAACATTTGTACCCGCCTCAATAAGTTTACGGCGGAGGKACTTTTCCTTGACCAGTAGGGCGTAGCGATCGATATTGATGGCGCTGACGGTGCGATCCAGCAACTCGGCAATTTTGTTTTGCCCCCCCACTTTCTCCAGTAGGCCCTGATCTTGTAGCCACGCCGTTATGCAGAGAAAGTCCGTCGGGCTGCCACGGCTGTGCAACGACAAGGCGGCTCGATAAATCTCGCGGTGAGCACTGAGGTAAAAGGCCTCCACCGGCAAAATATCAATAACACGGTTAATGGCCTCCGGATCTAAGAGAATACCCCCCAAAATCCATTCTTCCGCTTCAAGATTCTGGGGGGGCAGCAACTGACTATCGGGCTGGAAGCTCGGCTCTTGCACCATTGAGCATTACAGCATTAGTCGGGAACAACTTGAATGCTGAGCTTGACACTCACTTCGGGGTGCAGCTTGATGTCAGCGGTATAGGTTCCCAATTTACGAATGTCCGGTAAGGTCATATTGCGGCGGTCAATGGTTTCGCCGGTAATTGCCTGAATGGCATCCGCCACATCTTGAGGGGTAACGCTGCCAAAAAGAGCCTCGTTTTCGCCAACCGGCATTGAGATGGTGATGGTTGCTAATTTTTCGAGGGTGGCTTTTTGTTTTTCAGCAACCCCTTTCAGCTCTGCCAATCGCTGCCGCTCTAGTTCTTGCAGACGGGCAACCCGGCGCAGGGCACTGGGTGTTGCAGGTTCAGCAAGCCCCCTTGGCAAGAGGTAGTTACGGGCATAGCCAGGGGCAACCTCTACCACTTGACCCATTCGCCCAAGTTTATTCACGGTTTCATTTAAGACGACTTGCACCCGCTTTGCCATGGGTATCCTCTTTGCTCACGTACGATTAATCGGTTAAACAGCCATAATACTGTTTTGAGACAAATAACTATTTTACAGGATTGTGGCGGCGATCGCCTTGGTGCACAAAAAAGGGCAGAACCAGTGTTCCACCCTTGTTCTTGAATGAAGCAACGTTGAGCAGTCCCTAGAGGGGATGAAATAGCAAATCTGGGTAAAAGCGGTTGAATTCAATCAGAATCCCGGCAGTAATGGTCATCCACAATGCGGCTAGCACGGGAGCCGTTGAAAGGTAGGTTAAGAGGTGTTTAGTTTGCATAGAGCAGTCTCCTTAAGGGTTAGCGCGGGGAAACAGTAATTTCGTTGTCTTTGGCGGTCAGCTCACCAGAGGCTAACTCTTTCAGTGCGGCTAAGGGCCATGCAAACCCCGTGAGCATGCACTTAATGGCAAGGGGCACATCAATGATGATTTCTTTTTCATTCGCTTCGCCACTGTTGCGGACAGCGATTAGGTAGGCACGACCAACCCAGCCAATCCAGCCAGTGATGAACAGAAAGAGAGCGCTGGGAATTAAAAAGTCACCCGCACGGCTGAGACGACCATCAACGACGAGGTGGGGCAGCCCATCCTCACCACACAGCGCTTGGCTGTAACGCTCAAAACGCTTTTGTCCCGAGGCGGGATCCGCAGTGGTGTTAACAGCCGCAGCGGCACGCTTTTGAAAGGCTGGGGAATCTTTACAGGGGACTAGTCCGGCGACATCGGCAGAGGCAAGGGGCGTAAAGCCAATCCAGAGACTCAGGACTAGAAGTAGGGCTAACAATCGACGCATGGAAGTGTTGTCCTCAAATGCAGACAGGTCAAAGTGTTTTTTACAGAGTCAGCAGCGACTCGTTCAAGAGCCACACTGGCTATTGAGAGGTGGAAGCCCCCCAAACGCTGACATCATTCTAACGGATGGACTTGAACCCAACTCCCTTAAGAAAGTTAATAATTTTTACAACAACGTTAGATGGCGTGAAGGTTTTTGCAACCGTTGGCGCTGAACGTCACGCCGTGGGGTTGATTCGTTCTGCGTAGGGCTCAGCGGCTGCCACAGTAATGATGGCTCCGTTAGGCTGCGTTAAAGGCTCATGCGGTTTTATAAAACTGCTCCCATTCGCAGGATCTTAGCTTGCGGTAGGCATCAATGCACTCACTGCCTAGGCATCGCGAAAGAGGGGGTCACGATCCAGCACCTCAAGGGCAACCAAGAGGATAGGCGGCACCTCCTTAACGCTACCCTTGGGCTAGAGATCGGTGTAGCCAGCCCAGCTAGATCGTCGCTGGCTGCCCTGCTTGAGCGGTTGTCGGTTTACCTACCGGCACTCGTACCGTTTGGCCAAATTGCTCCAAAATCACTGCGGGTACGGTTTCATAGGCATCAATGGAGCGCACCAGCACTGTACCAGCAATGGTGTCCCCTACTTGCACGGTACGGGTGACATTTTCTTTGGGAGAGCGAATGACGGCCTGGAGACGACCGTTGATCGCCGCAACACCAAATACTTGGACAGCTTGGGCATCTACCGGTGGGGGCGGCGGTGGGGGCGGTGGCGGCAGGGTAGCAGAACCACCCGCACCACCTGTACCACTTGTTCCACCCGTAGCACCATTGCCATTACCGCCTGGGGTGCCCGTTCCCGGAACTGGTACCGGTTCAAATGGGTTAGAGCGACCCGTATCAGACAACCCTGCAACATACTCTTTGGGGTTGGTGGGCGGCGTTAGGGCAGTGATAGGCGAAGGGACAATGGCTGGAGTTGGCGTAGCTTCGGCAGCCGGTTCGGCCTCAGCTGCTGGTTGCTGGGGGAGGGGTTCACTGATTTCGCTCTCGCTCACAAACAAGCCGCAACCGCTGATGGCAATAGCCACAAACCCAGTGGCGATCGTGGTGGCAATGGCACGCTGTTCCGACATTTGTGTCTCACCCTATGGTTAATTGCTTAAGGAAACGTTGAAGATAGCCCTTAGTTGCCTACTATAAACATTACCCTTGGGGGCGATCGCCTATGCACAGGCAGTTACTCAAGTGTCCTGCAATATCGCGGTGGCAACCCCTAGATGAGACAGGCGGCAAACTGCTGACGTAACTGCTGTTCATCTAAATTGCGGCCAATAAACACCAGCTCGTTACGCTGATGGTTAACGGGGCGATCGAGGGGACGACCGTCAAAGAGCATATGTACCCCCTGAAATACAAAGGGGGTGGGCTGCCCCGCGAGATGCAAAATGCCTTTCATGCGGAAGATATCGGGGCCTTGGGTTTGTAATAACTGGCTCAGCCATGCCTGCAACCTTGCCCCATCTAGCTCGCCTTGGGCAACAATGGAGACGGCGCCAACGGTGTCATCGTGTTCATGGGCATCTTCACTCAGAAAATTAGGATTGATGGACACGGCTCGCTCTAAATCAAAACCACCAACATTCAAGATGTCATCCATGTTCACTGCGGCGTGTTGGGTGTAATGCACGTTGGCTAAGGGGTTCATTGCCTGAATGCGATCGGCTAGGGCTTGCAGTTCCTCGGCGCTCACTAAATCCGTCTTGTTTAAGAGAATAACATCGGCAAAGGCAATTTGTTCTTGTGCTTCGTCTGCCTCCCAGTGATGATGAATGTGCTTTGCATCCACAACGGTAACCACGGCATCGAGGTGGGTTTGCCCACGGATGTCTTCGTCCATAAAAAAGGTTTGGATGACGGGGGCTGGATCCGCTAACCCCGTTGTTTCAATCACTAAATGATCAAATTTATGCCGCCGCTTCATGAGGTTACCAATAATGCGGATCAGATCACCGCGGACGGTACAGCAAATGCAGCCATTATTCATTTCAAAAATTTCTTCGTCGGTGTTGACCACCAGCTGATGATCAATACCCACTTCGCCAAATTCATTCACAATCACAGCAACGTTCTTGCCGTGTTCGTAGGTCAAGATCCGATTCAGGAGGGTGGTTTTACCTGCTCCGAGGTACCCTGTCAGTACCGTCACGGGAACGGTGGGATTGCCGTTAGTTGTCATGTTTGGCCTCATCGAGCGCGATACACTGGTAATGTGAAGTGAAAACAACTGCCTTTACCGAGGTGGGAGTCCACCCAAATTTGGCCGTAGTGCATCCGGATGATTTGGCGACAGAGGGCAAGGCCAATGCCATAGCCTTCAATGGCGCGATCGAGATCGAGGCGCACGGTCTCACCAAAAATTTTCTCCTGATCCTCCGGCGGAATACCTGGCCCGGTATCACAGACGGTCACTTGGACTTTTTGGGTCATGCGGTGCAGCACACTCAGGTGAATGGTGCCGCCTTCTGGGGTGTATTTACAGGCGTTGTCTAGTAGATTGACTAACACTTGGCGGATGCGATCGCCATCCCCATAGACTAGGGGAATATCCAACGGTAAGTCAGTTGTAAACGTTTGTTGTTTGCGTTCAAAGTTCAGACGCACATCGTTGATGGTCTCTTGGCAGAGGCTGCGCAGATCCAGTTGGCGGGGCATAATTTGCAAGTTATCTTGCGGCCCACGGGCGGCCAATAGCAGGTCGGTAATCAATTGCCCCATGACGACGGTTTGGCTGCGAGCATGGTGAAACAGCCGCTGTGTATCCTCCCGATTGAGTTGACAACTGAGTTCGTTGTGCCAATGAGACTCTAAGGTTTCTAGGGCAATGCCAACGGCGGTGAGGGGGTTGCGTAATTCGTGGGCGAGCAGGCTAATAATGCGATCTTTAAAGTGCAGTTGCTCACTGAGGCGATCGCAGGTTTGGCGCAGTTGAAAGAGTTCTTCCTGAAGGCGCACCAGCTCCATACTACAATCGGATTGCTCAGCAGCAGTTTTTTCCATATCTGCCTGTAACACCATGGCCAGTTGCTGCTGCCAGCGTGGCCACCAGTAATCTACTTTTTCCAACAATTTGCGACCGGCTAGGGTTTGGCGGGGTTCGGGTCGCACTTTAATGAGGGCTGGGGTGGCCACCAGCTTATACTCCTCGAGCAGGTAAGGCTGCTCCCCAATGGGCACAACTTTTAACTCCACACCAAAGTTGGACGGCAGTTGCTGGATATAGGATTGGATGGCAGCCGTTTCCTCTTCATCCCCTGGTCGATCAGCCACAAACAACAGGAGGCTGAGGGGCGCTGCTGTGGGGGGGGTATGATTACAACTGGGATCAGCAAAGGCTTTCATCAAACCACCACAAACATCATTATTTCAACTGCGATCGCCCACCCTTCGCACTGCCAACAATACAGTGTAAAGTTAGCTAAATCTTAGCGGATTCTTGGCTAGAACCCAACTTAGGACTGTTGACCATTGCGGCGGCCTAGCTCGTAAATGCCACCGCCCACCATGCCCATTAAGCCCATGCTCAATGCCCAGCTTTGCCCCAACCCAAGGCTCAAAAGCAAAAAGCAGATAATGCCTAGCCCCACAAAGGGAATCACTCCAACCATCCCTGCCCAAAAGTCGGCGCGATCGCCGGCTTTAACCAGTGCCACATCCCCACTCAGCCAAGTGGACAAACGCTGAATAAAGGCTTGGCTCGTTGGGTAAAATCCCCAATACAGGGCGATCGCCCACAGCCCAGAACCGGCAATGGCGATCGGTGAGAGGGAAATCTGGTGTAGGTTTTGAATCATAACAATCCTTGGAAAATTTTGGGATCAAACATGTCCCGCAGGGCAAGATAGTACGGGATGAACACACTTGTATCATGATCTGCGGCGCGGGTTTCGATTTCTTTCCCCAGTAGGTGCACCATCTGAAAGACTAGCTCCCATGTAACGTTTAGGGACGGGTAGAGCATGAGACACAAGGGAAACAACTCCCGCTGCAACGCTTCAAGACGCTGTTCCAACAAGCACACCCACAGGTAAATCTGGAACATTTCCACATCCCGAATACTGGACACCCTGACGCTGGGCTGACTTAAAGAACCGCTAAAACAACGGTGTTTGGGGTTGAGTGCCGCCACACGCTCACAAATGCAAGTGGCGATCGCTGTGCTTTGGGGGAGTAAATGCCGAACCAGTTGTAGCGCTGGCGCGTCGTAATCAT
The DNA here is from genome assembly GCF_022570815.1 of Synechococcus sp. PCC 6716. Classification (NCBI taxonomy): domain Bacteria; kingdom Bacillati; phylum Cyanobacteriota; class Cyanophyceae; order Synechococcales; family Synechococcaceae; genus Synechococcus; species Synechococcus sp. PCC 6716. The sequence continues at coordinate 1,261 of NZ_JAKLTU010000026.1, read as the reverse complement.
AGTTGGCGGCTGCCTCGTACGCTCGGTGTAAGGGCATATACAAATGGTCGTCAATGACCTTAAAAAAGCTACCCAAGATGCCGCGTTGGCTCTCTGGCGCTGCCTCTAGTAATAGCAAGCCGGTGTGGTGAAACTGCATACTGACAAAGCCAATAACCCGCGGATCCGCCGCCGTATAGCGAGCACGAACCTCGCTGATGGCACTGGCCACCTTGGCTGTCATCTGCTGCGTACTTTTATGATCTTGGTATAGCTTCAGGGTTCGCTGATAGATGTCGTGAATATCCTTGGAAATTGCCCACGGATCCACTAACTCTGCGGCAATTCCATGGCGGATCATTTCTGCGGCCAAAAATCCTTCGGTGCGCTGCCATGCCTTGATACTGGCATTGCGTAACTCTGAAAGCAGCCGCGGTGCTACAACTTCAGGAGCGTCCTCGGCAACCGCTGTCGTATTCAATGTGGTAATGTAGCGCTTTGCCCATGCTTGCGCCAGACTGCTTAAGGAAGACGGCGAGTCGGTGGCGATCGCCATAGCCCCCTGCGTGTTATCAAACATAGAAACCTCAGCTAACCTGCAACAGGGCAAAAGGCTTACTTATGCCTTGTATTAAGAATTGTAACGCAGCTCTCAGGGTAAAGGCAACCCAATCTGACAGTATCCCAACGTAGCTAAAGACCTAGGGCTAAGCCTTAGGAAGTGGGTGAACTGAACCCCGCCCTAGAAGGGCGAGGCTTCTACCCCGGTTAGGGGCTTAATTCCGGGTTCCCCGGTAAAAGACGAACCGCCTCTTGCAGGATATTCCATGCAGCGGTCACCTCGCGAACCTGCTTCCTTCCGCACGATGGGCACCTCCACTCTCGGTCACTGAGCGTCAAATTGTCGTTCAGTGACCCGCAATCCCAGCAAAGCTTGGTGGACGGGAACCAGCGCTCAATGAATTGAACGGCAGCTCCGTACCACTTGCCCTTATAGGTGGTGTAGACGTGCAGCGCTCGGATAGCAGCATCCGAAACAGACTTGGCCAGGCAGTGATTCCTCAACATGCCTTGAATATTCAGCGTTTCCAGCCCCACCAGTTGGTTTTCCTGGGTGAGTTGGTAACTGATTTTGTGGGCTAGGTCAGCCCGCTTAAAGGCCACCCGCTCATAGGCGATGGCCAGCTTTTTCTTTACCTTCCGCCAGTTGTTACTCCCTTTTTGCTTAGCCGCCAAAACCTGTTGTAACCGCGAATCCGACCCCCCGACACATCCTGATTGC
>NZ_JAKLTU010000025.1:0-20010 GCF_022570815.1 Synechococcus sp. PCC 6716 | reverse complement strand
CTGTGTATTGTCCTTGCTCTTTGCGCTCTACATCCAAGCAGAATTGAGCATAGTACCCATCTGCTCTGCGTACCACTCGCACTCGGTTGATTTTAGAGTTGAGGATATGCTGTCTTGCCTCTCCATTGCAGTACAAGGCAAATGTACCTGCATTGAAGCCATCGGTGAAGGTGATGGACAGTCCATCCGCTGATAGCTTCCAACCCGATAGCTTGTACTCTACAGAGCGGCAATGCTTCTTGAATTTGGGATAGCCTTTCGTTGCCTCCTTGTTTTGGCAGTCGGTATGGAACCGAGAGATAGAAGCCCAAGCCCGTTCTGCACTTGCTTGTCTGGCTGCTGAGTTTAACTTTTTAGCAAAATCAAACTCTTGAGCCAAGGTTTTGCAGTGGGCATAGAGGTCATTCCTGCCCACACCACGGTTGTCCATCCAGTACCGTACACACTTGTTGCGCACAAACTGTGCGGTACGGATGGCTTCGTCCAGAGACTGATATTGCTCCTGTGCGCCCTTTAGCTTGGCTTCTATGACTCTCATGGTTCCATTTTATCACAGACTCAGCTTGATAAAACAATATGCGCCTTATATCCCCATAGCTAAAGCTAGGGGCTTTACGGCGTTTTTCGGTAAGTCATGCAACAAAAGGGGGGTTACGGTTCGATTCGCAGGCGGACAGAGTCGCGATGGGAGATGAGACCCTCGGTTTCGGCAAGGGTTATCACGGCTCCCCCCTGTTTCAGTAGGGCAGCAGGGGTGTACTGAATAATGCTGGAATGTTTGAGGAACGTTTCCACCCCTAGAGCAGAGGCATAGCGCGCAGAGCCGGAGGTGGGTAAGGTGTGGTTGGGGCCGGCAAGATAGTCACCGACAGCTTCGGGGGTGGCATAGCCCAGAAAAATAGCTCCGGCATGGCGTACCCGTTCCACAAGGCTCCATGGATCGTCAACTTCTAGTTCGAGGTGCTCGGGAGCGAAACTATTGGAGAGGTCGATGGCCTGCTCTAAGCTCTCAACGATGCCAATGAGGCCGTAGTGGGCGATCGCCTTCTCGGTGAGGAGGCGGCGAGGATGATCCGTAAGCTGGTCATTGACCGCAGCAACGACTGCTTGAGCGAGGTGCAGACTGGGGGTAAGGAGAATTGCGGCCGCTAGGGGATCGTGTTCCGCTTGTGCTAGCAGATCGGCGGCAATGTGAACGGGATGGGCATATTCATCCGCAATAATGAGGACTTCCGATGGGCCTGCAAGGGAATCAATGCCAACGCGACCATACACCTGTTTTTTGGCCAGCATGACGTAGAGGTTGCCGGGGCCGGTGATCACATCAACGCGGGGAATCGTTTCTGTGCCGTAGGCAAGGGCAGCAATGGCCTGCGCCCCACCCACCCGGTAAATTTCCTGAATCCCTGCTTCTTGGGCGGCAACCAGCACTGCTGGACTAACCCCCTTGCCTTGGCCGGGAGGGGTGACCATGACAATACGCTTGACCCCAGCAACTTGGGCGGGCACGGCATTCATGAGCACGGTACTGGGGTAGGCGGCTCGACCTCCGGGGACGTAGAGACCCGCGCTATCAACCGCGGTATAGCGTTTGCCAAGCACAATGCCATCTTCCCCAAACTGCACCCAGCTTTTGGGCACTCGCTGCCGATGGAACGCTTCGATCTGTTGCTTAGCAAGACGGATGGCATCGAGTAATTCTTTCGAGACTTGCTGATAGGCAGCGTCTAGTTCATCCCCTTTAATTCGTAGTGTTTCTGGGGTCAGGTCAACGTGGTCAAAGGTGCTGGTGTATTCAATGAGGGCGCGATCGCCCTCGGCAGCTACCCGCTGAAGGATTGTCGCAACGGTGGCGTGTTGCTGGTTCATCTCGCGACTGTCGGTGCGATCGCAAATGCGGCGCAGTTCAGCGCGTAGGTCTGTTAACTGAGTGATGATCCGCAACATGGTCGTTCACGTAGGGCAAGGCTGAAACAGGGGCAAAGGTTAAAAAACCTTAATCAACCCCATTACTAGCTTACAGTGATTTTTTGATTGCAGGGGCGGCTCACCCATCCCCTCAGGGCGCCCCACTCGTGAGCAATTGGGTTTTGGTTGTTTCTAGGGAGGTGGTTGGAACTGCCCCTCGCTGAGAATGGCCTCCCCACTAAAGCGCTGGCGGCAATAGCTGAGGCGACCATTAAAAATGCGACAGGTGCGGTAAGCATTGTTCACCCAAATCACTGTTTCACCAGTAAACCATGTGCCACAATAGCTCAGCCGACCATTGAAGATATGACACGCCCGATAGGCGTTGCGATCCCACAGTACCGTTTTGCCGGTAAACCAACGGCCACAATAGCTAACCATCCCAAAGTTAACGCGGCAGTATCGATAGGTGTGAGTCTGAGCCGTGTGGCCATACAGTGTTCCTGGCCAGAGGGGGGCAATGGTGAGGTTGAGGAGGAGCAAGTGAGCCAGCATGGGCAATCCCCCAGCTAGAAGACTAACACTACCTTACCTTGGACTAAACGCTGACTCAGGTAGTGGTGGGCATCGGCAGCGGCACCGAGGGGAAAGGTTTTATCCACGACGACCTGAAGGTCGCCACGATCTACGAGGGTAGCGACCTGTTCGAGGATCTGGCGTTGGTGGGCTAAGGCGCTGGGTATTCCCAACAGCTGCGGGGTGAGCATCAAGGTGAACTGAACCAGTAGGTTGCGCTGGCGAGCAAGTTTCCACGGGGTGTCTGCCCCTGGCTCCAATAGGGTAGAGAGGCTGCCATAGGGGCGTACGGCTCTAAAGGTGTCGCTAAAGGTGGCACCCCCTACGGTATCCAGTGCGATGTCAACCCCAATTCCTCCTGTCCATTCAAGGATGGCATCGACCCAATTTGTGGTGGTGTAGTTGATGGCCAAGGCTGCCCCAAGGCGCTCCACAAATTTGGCTTTGGCAGGAGAGCTAATGGTGGTGGCCACCTTCGCTCCAAACCGCTGCGCTAGTTGAATGGCGAGATGACCAACACCGCCAGCACCGGCGTGAACGAGGATGGTTTGAGCGGTGGAGAGTAGGTTGAGTGCCGGCACACCGCCGCGATCGCCTAGGGCTTCCCAAGCCGTAATGACCGCTAAGGGTAGTGCTGCGGCCTGAACGAAGGAAAGGGATTTAGGCTTGTGGGCAACAGCAACCTCTGGAACAACGGTATATTCTCCGTAGCAACCGCCGCGATCGCCCAAGCCGCCGTAGCAAAAGTACACTTCATCCCCCACCTTGAGACGTTGTACGGCTGAGCCAGTTTCCACCACAATGCCGGAGCCATCACAGCCCAAGATAGCGGGTAAGCGATCTGGGAAAAAGGTGCCCCGCTGCCGCAGCTTGGTATCAATTGGGTTGACACTGGCTGCCCGCAGTTGGATTTTAACCTCGTCGTTGGTTTCAATTTGGGGATCTGGGACATCCTGCAGCTTAAGAACGTCGGTAGAGCCAAACTCGGTGATGGCGATCGCTTTCATAAGCTCATCAACTTTTTACGTTTTGCCTTAACGAGTCAGGACAATGGACTCTGAACCCCATTGTGGCATCCACTCAACACCGACTGCTAGACCGTATAGTGCGGGCTTCCAGCAGACACCTGCCGATCGCCGTAGGCTTCTACTCTGAACTGAGTGGGTGCACGGATGACAACGTCAGGGAGTTCTTAACGGCGGATGAGCAGTAGCGCCAGATTTACGGGCACTACACCGGACGCATCATTCCCAACCAGCCGGTGATGTACCTGCTAGTGCCTGACCCTCCCCTCACCTTCAAACCTTCCCCTAGTCATCTGAAAACGAGAAAGACTATAGCTTTGCGGATATTTACAGCGGTTTCCGCAACGATATTGGGACAATTCTTGCAGAAACACTATTCTGAGACGTTGAAGAACTACTGTGATCACTGCTGCTACTGTACCAGTTAGTTATGTAAACCCCTGTAAAGCGTATATCTGTAAAAATGTAAAGAGTATATTTATCAGTAATTACAGCAATGTAGCATTGAACAAGTTATCATTTTCAAATTGTAGCAGTGCTGGGGGAGTAAGAGTTGAGCATGCAAGAATCTGCGATCGCACGGGTAGCAAATAATCCAATGTTTACCGCGTGATCGATCCGCAAATTTTATGTTACTGGCTTGTACAAAAAMTGCTTACAATAAATCAGGAGAACCCTATGTTAAAGTCAATTCGGGTATCGATACAGAACCTTCATCAAGCTGCACTGAGTCATGTTCTCAAACTAGCTGCCACGATCAGTTGCAGCCTATTGCTGTTGACTTGGCAGCCAGCCATCGCTTCAGCTGCGCCGAAGATTCCCAATCCGAGTGAACTATCTCGCGCTGTTGAGGAAATTGAAAATCTGGATGCAATGCGGTCTGGATTAGCCGCTTCCTTGGAGGGGCGTACAGAAGAGCCGACAATGCAAACGATGAAGGAAGTTTGCCGTCCGGTGGGGATGCGGGCGATGCAACTAAGCCAAGAAAATGGCTGGCAGGTGAAGCAGATTGCCAAGAAATATCGTAATCCTGACCACGCACCTGATAATTTACATGCTCAGATTGCTTTGGCAAAGTTTGAACAGGAACCCGATCTAGTTGGGTTTTGGGATCGAGAAACCATTAATGGCCAGTTGGGCACTCGCTATTACCGTCGCATTAACGTAGAAGCAAGCTGTTTAGCTTGCCATGGATCGAAAGATAGTCGTCCTCAGTTTGTCAAAGACAACTATCCGCAAGATTTAGCCTACAATTTTCACGTGGGTGATTTGCGTGGAATGTACTCCGTATTCATTCCTGATGATGTAAAGCAAGCCATTCAAGATGCAGTCAATTCCTAATCTCAATACTGGGTGTGAAGTGATGAAAATGATGTCACTGCGGCAGTTGATTACGTTCATTCTGGTTCTTGGAATCTTGTCGTTGGGGCTGAGTGTAGGGATTGGGATTCATCCCGCTCAGGCAGCAATTCGTCAACTGGAAGAAGCACCTGGACAGATGGTGTATCAGTCTCGCCAGTCATTGAAAGATCAACACGGTAGTATTTGGCAAGTGATCGCCTTCAAGCGAGTTCAACCGGATGGCACAACGAGTCTATATTTGCGTCTTGTCGGTTTTCCTGGCATGGCAGAAGTCGATCATACTCGCCCACTTAAACTGAGCAATTCGCTCGGAAAAACTTGGACAGCTAACGATGCCTCACAGAAAATTTTCACGGATTCTGCCAATCCAGAACCAAATGTTGCTCAGTATGATTTGCAGCCTATTTTGATGCAATTAGACCCTGCGGTGCCACTGCGATTGGAAATTCCTAGCCTCCATCAATCAAGCATCATACTCAATGTTTCACCAATACTGATCCAAGAGTGGCGATCCTTAGCTGCTCAATCTTAATCAATTTAATCTCCATAGCTTGAATTCCCCGTCTGCTTGCAACGGGGGGAACGTCACAAAGTCAAGGAGAAATCCTCAGCTATGGGGGTGGGGTGGACAAGATGAGGAGTAAAGTAGAAGAAGGTCGTACATCTAAAGCAATGGGACAATCGTTTTCTGTGGGCGATCGCGTCCGTTTGATTGAACTGCCTGCCTATGTCAAAACTGCTGAACCGATGCCCATGCTCCGTCCGCCCAGTGTATTAACCCTTGGCGAGGAAGGGATCATTCTGGGGCAACAGCCGGGCAATTACTGGGTTGTCCGCTTAGAGCGTGGCTCTTTTTTACTAGAGGCCAAGTATCTGGAGCGGGTTTAGACCCGAACAATCATCTATCGGACATACAGACACCCTCTTTCCGATGAGATAGAATAGGGCGATAAGTCAAGTCCTGACTATCTCCTGCAAGCTCAAGGTGTCCGAGTCGCAAGCCGTCAAACTGGATACGACCTTGGAAGTTTTTATGCAGGCGTTGAACTGGGTGAACCAGAACACGCCGCAGAAGATCGTTAACGCGGTGAAACTGCAATCCCATTGCCATTACGAGGTTCGCACTCGGTTTCACTTGTCGAGCAATTTGGCTCAACAGGTCTGTTGGCGGGTAGCAGGTGCTCGCAAAGCTGCCAAGCAAAAGAATCGTCCGGTGAAAGCGTTTAAGTGAGGGCTGGTGACCACTTTGCCCGTTTGCGAGCCACGCTCCAGCACAAAGCCAGTAAGGGCACACGCAGTTCTAGACGGCGTTCGCGCCAGCGGGACGGAGTCCTTTGCCGTCAACTGCTGCAACGGTTGTCTGGTCGTGAGCGTCGATTCCAACGTTGGGTAAACCATAATGTCTCTAAACGCATCGTTGAAACTGCAAAATCTCTTTCTGCCAGCATTGCGCTGGAGGATTTGACGGGAATTCGAGAGCGTACCAATCAACAGCCCCGCAACAAGACGGAACGCAGACGCAGCAATAGCTGGGCATTCTACCAATTGAGGCTGTTTATCTTGCGAGATAACTGGAGGGCTATTGAAAACCTGCCCTGTACGCGATAGCGTCAGCGTCGGGTAGTTTACGGTAATCTGGTCATATAGATTAAACGTACCCCACAGGCGTTGATGCGCTTGGGGTGTACTTTCCATAGCCGAACAAAGCGTAAGGACAAGCATTGGTGATGCAGCGGTGGCTACTTTGGCTTTTACTTCCCCTCGTCATTTGTTTCAGTGGTTGTGTACAGGCAGATTTAGCCATTGAGCACCACGGGCAAACCGGCGGTCAACTGACCTACAATGTCAACCTGCCGACAGCCGACCCAAAAACAAGCAGGGAACTGGTACAGCAGGTACAGCACCTTGGGGGCAAGGTCACACAGCGGAACGAGACCAGTGTGCGGGTGGCTATCCCCTTTGATACGAGTCACGTGTTGGCCACTGCCCTTAGCCAGATCGTCAGCATTCCCTATCTTGCTGGCTCCTCAGCCCACGCCGAGATTTTTGATCAAAACTGGCTACTCTTTGTGCGCGAGCGTCTTCGCTACGACATTGATTTACGTCCCTTGGGTGTGCAAAGTAGCACCCAAGAGGTGTTGGTTGCCCCGCAAGCCCTGCTGGATTTTACCGTAAGCTTGAAAACCTTGTGGGGAGCACGACCTGTGACCACGTCTCCCTTGCGTGCCGATACGCTGGTTAATCCTAACGTCACTCGTCAGGGCGATCGCCTGAGTTGGCACTTGGTGCCTGGGTATTTGAACCACCTAGAAGCCGTTTACCTTTATCCTAGCCCCTTGGGCTGGGGAACCCTCGCTATTCTCGGCTTGCTCGCGCTAGGCTATTGGGGACGCGATCGCGCGCAAAAAATATGAGATGGTACGGCACACCTGGGAGTTGGCAACGTTACCTTAGCTATTTTTTTGTTGGCCCCCTTCTTGTGCTCAACCTCTGGGTAGTCGAGCAGTTTTACCTGTACTTTGAATACCTGATTAACATTTTGGTCATTGCCGCCATTTTGGCCTTTTTACTCAATCAGGTGGTCAAGCGGTTATGTCAGCGGGGGTTAAGCCGCCCCAATGCCATTGCCATCGTCCTAGCTATTACCTTACTTGTGGTAAGTATCCTGCTGCTGCTGCTGCTGCCCCTTGCGCTGCAACAGGCGGAGGAATTGCTGACACAGCTACCAGAGTTGGCCAATACAGGCAACCAAAACCTGCGACACCTTGATAACGTTCTCCAGCGCTACAACTTCCCAGTGGGGGTCGATGACCTCACCGCAGAGTTTGTGGAGCAAATGAAGGGGTTGGCTGCCATTTTGCCGGGGGTTGCCATTACCACCCTAGGTAAGTTTGTGGATACGCTGCTGGTGTTGATTCTGGCGGTCTATATGTTGTTTTACGGCGGGCAAATTTGGCGTGGCCTTATCACCCTGCTGCCCCAAGAGTGGCGAACTGTGGTGGATCGCTCACTACAGGTCAATATTCGCGTTTTTTTTTCAGCTCAACTCTTTTTAGGGCTATTTATGTTTTTAGCCTTAATTCCCTTCATGATTGTCTTGCAGGTCAACTTTGGCTTCCTTTTTGCTCTGATTATTGGTGTTGCTCAACTCATTCCTGTGGTGGGGGCAACCCTTGGCATTGGACTGGTTGTCCTGCTCATTTTGTTTCAGGATGCTTGGCTAGCCTTGAACATCCTAGTCATTGCCGTGGTGCTCCAGCAAGTTAAGGACAATCTCCTTTCCCCCAAACTAGTAGGGAATTTAATTGGCCTCAACCCACTGTGGCAGTTTATTGCCCTGTTGATTGGTGCACGAGTGGCTGGCTTTTTGGGCATTGTCTTGGCCATTCCCTTGGCAGCCACAGTGAAGACAACGGTACTCCACCTACGGGCTGGGGAGCAGGCTGCATCTTAGCCCAAGGATGCCCCAGTGACCAGCCGCACACCATTGACAAAGTCCCAGCCAGACTGAGGTTTGCCGCCACTTAGTTGGACTTGACGCAGGAGCAGCCCTCCCGCTGCGGTTTGCACCACCGGCCCCCAGCCTTTAATGAGGGTAATGACGGTACCGTTGGCGGCGGCGGCGCTTGGTGGGGATACGTAGGCCTGAAGTTCCGAGGGGAGTGCTGCTTGAACTGCCGGCGTTAAGGGCCATGTTTGGATGACTTTGAGGGGCATACCCTGCCAGTAGGTAAAGGCGCGGGGGGTAAAGGCACGAACTTGATTGTGGAGCTCTAGTGCCGATCGCCCCCAGTCTAAGGCAAAATCATCTTTTTGCAGAAGCCGGGCATAGGTGGCTTGCTGCTCATCTTGGGGTTGAGGAGTTAACTGTGGCAGTTGCCGTAGGGTTTTGAGTAATAGCTCTGCCCCTAGGTGGCTGAGTTTGAGGGCAAGGGTTTGGGCGGTATCGTCGAGGGCGATCGCCACCGCACTACGCAGCAGGATCGGGCCTGTATCCATACCGGCATCCATCAGCATGGTGGTCACCCCTGTTTCCGTTTCGCCGTTGTAGAGCGCCCACTGAATGGGAGCAGCGCCGCGATATTTCGGCAGCAAAGAGCCGTGGATATTAATGCACCCCTGGGTAGGAATGGCCAGCACGTCAGGTGAGAGAATCTGGCCGTAGGCCACCACAACAAAGACATCCACCGCCAGCGATCGCAGCAGAGCGTGCAGATCCCTATCCTGTTTAATGCGCTGGGGCTGCCACACAGGTAAGCCATGGGCTAGGGCAACGTCCTTGACGGGCGAAGGAATGAGTTGACTGCCACGCCCCCGCCGCTTGTCCGGTTGCGTGACCACCCCCACAACCTCGACATCTGGTGCAGCCAGAAGGTGCTGCAGGGGAACAATAGCAAACTCCGGCGTGCCAAAGTAAATAATCCTCAAAGTTGCTCTCCCCTGCCCTGTACCCATGGGAAACAATTCTCTCGGCTATAGTATCGTGTAGTGCAAGATTAATTATGTTCATTTGCGAGATTCCTTACCATGTCCGATGGCCAATTGCCGCCCACGAATGCCCCTGAACCTACGACGGTGACCCCCACCAAAGCACCGGAACCATGGTGGCTAGAAGTGGCGAAAACCCTTGGGCTGGCAGCAGTACTGGCCTTTGGCATTCGCACCTTTGTGGCGGAAGCCCGCTACATTCCCACCGGCTCCATGGAAGAGACGTTGCTGATTAACGATCGCCTAATTATTGAAAAAATAAGCTATTACTTCCATCCCCCCCAGCGCGGTGATATCATTGTGTTTAACCCCACGCCAACGCTTCAGGAAGCTGGGTTTCGGGATGCGTTTATTAAGCGCATTGTGGGCTTACCGGGCGATCGCGTCGAGTTGCGTCAAGGCCGTGTCTATGTCAACGATCAGCCCCTTGCGGAGCCTTACCTATCCCCAGGCACCTTTACCAGCATTGACACCTGTGCCGGAATGCACCCCTACCTTGCTCAGCCGCAGGTGATTCCGGCAGAGAGTTACTTGGTGCTAGGGGATAACCGCAACAATAGCTTTGATGGCCGCTGTTGGGGAGTCGTTCCCCGCAGCTATGTGATTGGGCGGGCGGCACTGCGCTTTTGGCCGTTGGATCGGTGGGGTAGCATTCCAGCCCCTCACAACTAGGTTTTATGGGACGATAGAGAGCAGGCCGCTTGGCTACAGTTTTTCAATGTTGATTGTTTTAAGTGCTTAGTACCCCATGACGATCGCGATCGCCCCGTTTCCCATCACCGCTGTTGTTGGCCACGAAGCCATCAAGCTTGCCCTGCTGTTGGCAGCAGTGGATCCTGGCTTGGGGGGGGTGATCATTGCTGGACGGCGCGGCACCGCTAAATCAGTCCTAGCACGGGGAATCCATGCCCTTTTACCCCCCATTGAGGTTATTGATCAAGGCGATCTGCCCATCCCCATCATTGCCAACCCCGATCCCGCAAGGCCGCAGGAGTGGGATAGCCGGCTACAGGCATGGCGACAGGCTCATCCTGATATTGAACTGCCCACCAAAGTCATCCCAGCCCCCTTTTTGCAAATTCCCCTCGGGGTCACCGAAGATCGGCTGCTGGGCGCAGTCGATGTGAGCCAATCGGTGCAGCGGGGCGAAGCAGTATTTCAGCCCGGATTACTGGCAGCAGCCCATCGTGGCGTGCTCTACGTCGATGAAATTAATCTTCTTGACGAGCAACTAGCCAATGTCCTGATGGCCGTCCTGAGTGCGGGACGCAACCAAATTGAGCGCGAAGGTATTAGCCTTGACCATCCCTGCCGCCCCCTGCTCATTGCCACCTACAATCCCGATGAAGGGGACGTTTCACCCCATGTCTTAGATCGCTTTGCGATCGCCCTTTCAGCAGATACAGTACTGGGGTTGGATGAGCGTGTTGAAGCCGTCGATCAGGCCACTCGGTTTGCTGACTCTCCCCAAGCCTTTCTAGAGCAGTACGCGGGTGAGCTAGAGGATCTGCGTACCCAAATTATTTTGGCGCGGGAATGGCTGAAGGAGGTAACGATTCAACGGCAGCAGATTGCTTACCTTGTTACGGAAGCGCTGCGAGGTGGGGTACAAGGGCATCGCGCCGAACTCTTTGCGGTGCGCGTCGCCAAAGCCCATGCGGCTCTGAATGGCCGCAGTGAAGTTGCTGCCGAAGATCTGCGCCGTGCTGTTGAGTTGGTCATTGTGCCGCGAGCCACCCAACTGGAGCCACCACCGCAACAGCCGCCGCCACCGCCGCCACCGCCAGAGAACCAAGAGGCACCACCCGAAGACGAGCCGGAGGAACCCGATGCCCCACCGGAGGAGCCGCAAGAGATGCCACCGATTCCGGAGGAGTTTGTCTTTGAAGCCGATGGCACCGTGCTCGATGAGTCAGTGCTCTACTTTGCCCAAATTGCCCAACGCCAAGGCAAGTCTGGCAGCCGCAGTTTAATTTATTCCCAAGATCGCGGGCGCTATATCCGACCCATTTTGCCCCGTGGCCGAGAGGGACGCATTGCCGTTGATGCGACTTTACGCACGGCTGCACCTTACCAAAAAGCGCGGCGATCGCGCCAACCCCAACGGCGGGKGATTGTTGAGAATAGCGATCTGCGCATTAAGCGCTTAGCCCGTAAAGCAGGGGCACTCATTATTTTTGTGGTTGATGCCTCCGGCTCCATGGCACTCAACCGGATGAACTCTGCCAAAGGCGCTGTACTACGGCTATTGACCCAAGCGTACCAAAACCGCGATATGGTGGCGCTCATTCCCTTTCGTGGCGAACAGGCCGATGTCTTGCTGCCGCCAACCCGCTCCATTGAGGCCGCCCGACGGCGCTTAGAAACATTGCCCTGTGGGGGCGGCTCCCCCCTAGCCCACGGCTTAACCCAAGCGGTACGGGTGGGTCTGAATGCCCGTCAAAGTGGTGAAATTGGCCAAGTGATGATTGTCGCCATTACCGATGGACGGGGAAATATCCCCCTCAGCCGCTCCCTAGGCGAGACACTGCCGCCGGATACCAAACCGGATGTCAAAGCAGAAGTTCTGGACATCGCCGCCAAAATCCACAGTCTTGGGCTAAAACTCTTGGTGATTGATACCGAGAATAAATTTGTTTCAACAGGAATGGGCAAAGAATTGGCTCAGCACGCAAGAGGCAAGTATTATCATTTGCCGAAGGCTACGGATCAGGCGATCGCTCAAGTCACCCAAAATGCCCTGCAATTCTAAACGTAACAGAATGTAAAGATGCACTGCTAGCAATAACACCCAGCCCCTCAGCGACTAGAGTAGAAGTGAATTATTTTGGGAACGGTAATCATGGGTGAATTGTTCGGTTTACTCTTTTTACTGGTCGTGGGCGGATCGGGTATCGCCAGTTCTGTACGGATTATCAATCAGGGCAATATGGCTCTGGTAGAGCGGTTGGGTAGCTATAGTCGCCGCCTTGAACCGGGGTTGAATTTTGTATTGCCCATTTTGGATCGGGTGGTATATGAGGGCACGATTCGGGAGAGAGTGCTGGATATCCCACCGCAGCAGTGCATTACTCGCGATAATGTCTCCATTACGGTGGATGCCGTTGTCTATTGGCGGATTATTGATATGGAGCGCGCCTACTACAAGGTGGAAAACCTCAAGATGGCGATGGTGAACTTAGTGCTGACCCAAATCCGCGCTGAAATGGGCAAGTTGGAACTCGACGAAACGTTTACAGCGCGTTCCCAGGTCAATGAAACCCTGCTCAAGGATCTCGATATTGCTACAGATCCGTGGGGAGTAAAGGTCAATCGGGTTGAGTTGCGCGACATTGTGCCTTCGAAGGCAGTACAGGAATCCATGGAATTGCAAATGTCCGCGGAGCGCAAGAAACGAGCCGCCATTCTTACCTCAGAGGGGGAGCGCGAAGCCGCGATTAACTCTGCCCGCGGGAAAGCAGAGGCGCAGGTGCTAGCCGCGGAGGCTGAGCAGAAAGCAGCCATCCTCGCTGCCGAAGCGGATCAAAAAGTGGTGGTCTTGCGTGCCCAAGCAGAGCGGCAAGATCAAATTTTGCGGGCGCAGGGCACCGCTGAAGCAATGAAAATTGTTGCCACTGCCCTCAGTGAGCATCCAAAGGCCAAGGATGCCTTGCAGTTTTTACTGGCGCAGGGCTACCTTGATATGGGGCGTACCATTGGCCACAGTGATAGTAGCAAGGTACTATTTATGGATCCGAGTAGTATTCCGGCTACGATTGAAGGTGTGAAGTCGTTAATTGATCAGACCCCCCGTTGAGGTGTTGCCCATGGCAGAGTTCAAGGCACGAGTTTATGTCACCCTGCGACCCTCGGTCTTGGATCCAGCAGGAGTGGCGGTGCAAGCGGGCATTCACCATTTGGGCTACACCAATGTGCACTCTGTACGCATCGGCAAGCTGGTAGAACTCACTCTTGAGGCAGAGGATCGCACCACGGCCGCTCATCAACTTGCGGCGATTGCCGATCAACTGCTCGCGAATCCGGTCATTGAAACCTTTCACATTGACCTCGATGATGTTGCTACACCGTCTGCGCTCTGAGGGTGTCATGTTTAGCTGGTGGGATGAGTTGTTGAGCAGTATTGAAGCGGGGATAAAGGCGGGGATTGAGTCTGGGTTGCGATCCATTGCCGACACCCTTGCCCCATTGCTGCAAGTGCCAGAGCCAGCGGCACCCTTTCAGCGGGTGGCGCTCTTTCGCCCAGGGATTGACCACCCCATTAGTGGCGCTGGGTTGAAAACCGAGGGGGCAGCATGGCGGATTGAGTCCCATTGGCCGCAGACGGTGCCCCTCTTTGAAATGCCTGAAGCCCATCTTTGGTTAGAGGTGCCTTCGGCGCAGGCAGGCGACCAATTGTTGCTGTGTCGAGCGTTGGTTAAAACGGCAGCGTTGACGGAGGGGGCGCAGTTGTTTCTCAGTCGTGCCCAAACCTTTGGCTGGACCTTTTCGCGTACTGTGTCCCTTGAAGGCGATCGCGACTGGCATATTTGTGAAGTGCCGTTTCATCTCAAACCAGAACCCCAGACGCCGGGTTTTATTAAAATTGGTGTGGAATTTATGGGGCGCGGGGTGATTTGGCTGCGGGATATTGAACTGCTCCATGCCCCTGCTAAGCTCACGCCAATCACTGATGTGATGGACGGACTGCTGTGAGAGATCAATTGCGGGTTGGTATTGTTGTGTTTCCAGGCTCTAATTGCGATCGCGATGTGGCCTACGTCACTGGCGACGTGCTGGGTTGGCCCACCCAGTTGCTGTGGCACGAAGAAACCCACATAGCAGACTACGACTTAATTGTGCTACCGGGGGGGTTTAGTTTTGGCGATTATCTGCGCTGCGGGGCGATCGCCCGCTTTTCACCCATCATGGCAGCAGTGCAGTCTCATGCAGCGGCGGGTAAATGGGTACTGGGAATCTGCAATGGCTTTCAAATTCTAACCGAGGCCAAGCTACTACCGGGGGCACTGGTACGCAACTGCAATTTACACTTCATTTGCGATCGCGTTTATCTGCGTCTTGAGGCTAAGCACCGACCTTGGTTGCAAGGCTATGGTGACAGGGACGTCATCCAGTTGCCTATCGCCCACGGGGAAGGGTGCTACTATGCCGACCCCGATACACTGACAGAACTCGAAGTCAATCAGCAAATCCTCTTTCGCTACGCCAATGCCAACGGTGAGGTCACCGCAGCCAGTAACCCCAACGGATCGCTGAATAATATTGCTGGCATTTGCAATCGGGCGGGGAATGTAGTTGGTATGATGCCTCACCCAGAGCGGGCAGCGGATCCAAGCCTCAACCATTTGCCCAGTCAGCATACCGTAGATGGCCTGCAACTGTTTAAGTCCTTGTTAGGCTGCTAGAGGTCATCCTCACCAGAGGATTGGGTATGGTCACCGCTGGCGATTCCGTGTTCACAGATTTCCCAGATCAGCTGCGTCCCAAGCAGCAAAGGAACTAACCAAGGGAAAACGCAATGACCCTGCACCATGTATCCATTCGCACCGCCGATATTCACCGGGCGATCGCCTTCTACGAATGTTTAGGCTTCGAGATGGACACTCGCTTTACCACCGGCTATACCCTAGCCTGCTGGCTCAAGGGCTGGGGCACTCGCGTGGAACTCTTACAGGTACCAGAGCCACACACCGCCCCCGATGCCTTTGCAGACGAGCACTATGTTGGCTACTATCATCTCTCCTTTGATCTGAGTGATCATCAGGAACCCCTAGATGCGTGGCTCAGCCACCTAGAGGCTACCTTGGCAACCCACAATCTTCCCTTTCAACTGCTCCTCAAACCCACCCAGCAGATTATTGGCACCTCTTTGTATCACATTGCCTTCCTGCGCGATTGCGATGGCCTGCCCCTTGAATTTCTGCAACGCCTTGGTAGTTTCTAACTGACCCGATCTGTACCGTGCCCTGCGACTCGCTAGGTGGACACGACGGTTACTGAAGGGGGAGCTGCCGCTGCTGCATTGTACTGTGATGCCACAGTACAATGACTCTATGGCTGTTTTGCACGGAACGTGGCTCGGAACCCTCGCGCCACAATTCTTTCTATGGGCTGAAGAGTGGCAACCCTTGGCGCGCGTTACCACACCGCTGCAGATGGATAGCGTGCCAGTGTATCCCTACAATGCTCCTCTGACCCAGCCTCCCCTAAGCCATGCCACCCCTACCACGGTTACGTTTGGGTTACCAACCCGCGTCTATGAGCATGTGCTAGTGCCGCCCCCCCTCAGCGAGGCAAATGGAGACCCCCTCTGCTTATGGCAGATTCATGGCTGGGCGATCGCCCCTGCCCACCTGCTGAACCACCTTCACCAATTGGCAACGTCTCCCCCAGCGGGGCTGATGCTTGGGGATGATTTACGCTTCTGGAGCCATGTGGGGCGCTGGCTCTTGGATTTAATTGTGCGCGGCCAATACCTGCCCACGGTAACAGGCTGGCGCGTACTCTTGACCCACCATGGCGATCGCCACCGTTTCCGTCAGTTCTGTCAGCAGATGCCGGATCTCTGCCGCTGCTACCAAGCCGAGGGAACTGCCCTACGCCTTCCTGACACTGCTGGTGAGCTGCTGAGGGATTTCTTGGAGCATAGCTTAAGGGGCTACCTGCAACAGGTATTTGCTTCCCTTGAGTTACCTAAAGTGGGCTTAGCCAAAGACCACTACCGCTGGCTAACCGGTCTCAAAACGGGCACCCCCACTGACCTAGAACCAAGCCTCATCGAACGGCTCCACCGCTGGCAAGAGCCTTATCGTGAACTGTTGAGTCTGGAGCCGCAGTGGCGGCTGGCCTTGCAACTGCTGCCCCCAGACCAACCCCAAGGAGCATGGCAACTCACCTTTGGCCTCCAGAGCGAAGGGGAAACCGAGACCATGCTAGCCGCAGCGGAGATTTGGCAGTGCCACCATGATTCCCTCATCTATCGGGATCAGGTACTCCCTCACCCGCAAGAAACCCTGCTGCGGGGGCTTGGCTTGGCCTCCCGCGTCTATCCCCCCATCGAGCGCAGCTTACTGGAGCCGCGGCCAGTTCACTTGACCCTGCAAACCGTTGAGGTGTACGCCCTGCTACAGCACCACATGCATCGCCTTGAGCAACAGGGAATTGCCGTCATTCTGCCAGAAAGCTTGCGGCGCAACAGTACTCACCATCGCTTAGGCTTGCGTATTGCCGCTGATTTACCCTCAACCCCGTCAACGGGAGTTGGCTTAGACAGCCTCATGCAGTTTAAGTGGCAGTTGCAGTTAGGACAGCACCGCCTCTCAGAGACTGATTTTGAGCAACTTCTGCGTCAAGACATCCCCTTAGTGTATCTCAATGGCGAGTGGGTGCTGCTGCGGCTCCAGGAGATCAAAGCGGCTCAGGACTTTCTCCAGTCCCAAAGCCAACACCGCCACCTCTCCTTAGCCGATACCCTGCGGATTGCCACCGGCGATACCGTCACCGTCGCTAAGCTGCCCATTTTGGGGCTAACTGCTAACGATGCCCTGCAAGCCCTGCTGGATGCCCTCACCGGCAAGCAAACGCTTGAGCCAGTACCAACCCCAAAAGAGTTTGTGGGAACATTGCGCCCTTACCAAGCGCGGGGGGTGGCATGGCTGAGTTTTTTGGAACGCTGGCGATTGGGTGCCTGTTTGGCGGATGATATGGGGCTGGGCAAAACCATTCAACTACTGGCATTTTTGCTCCACCTCAAGGCGAGCGATCGCCCCTTTGCGCCAACGCTGTTAATCTGCCCTACATCGGTCTTGGGGAACTGGCTACGGGAAGCACAGCGATTTGCGCCAACGTTGCGCACCTACGTTTACCACGGTAGCGATCGCCCCAAAGGGAAGGCATTTGTGCAGCAGGTGAAGACCCATGATCTCATTCTCACCAGTTACGCCCTGCTGCAGCGAGATCTCACCACCCTCAAACAGGTGGCTTGGCAGCACTTAGTTCTAGATGAAGCCCAAAACATCAAGAACGTGAATACCCAACAATCCCAAGCCGCTCGCGCCCTCGCCGCCCAGTTTCGCATTGCCCTGACCGGCACCCCCCTTGAAAACCGCCTGAGTGAACTCTGGTCGATCATGGATTTTCTGCATCCGGGATACCTAGGCAGTCGTGCCTACTTTCAGCATCGCTATGCCCGCCCCATCGAACGCTATGGCGACACCACCTCCCTCAATGCCCTGCGCACCTACGTCCAACCCTTTATTTTGCGCCGCCTGAAAACCGATCGCAGCATCATCCAAGACCTCCCCGAAAAGCAGGAGATGTTGGTATATTGCGGCCTCACCCCTGAGCAGGTTGCCCTTTACAGTAGCGTTGTGGAGCAGTCCCTTGCCGATATTGAAATGAGCGACGGCATCCAACGCCGTGGCACTATCTTAGCTACCCTGACTAAGCTAAAACAAATCTGTAACCATCCGGCGCAGTTCCTCAAACAGCAGGATTATGGGGCGCACCGCTCCGGTAAGTTGCAACGCCTCACTGAAATGCTGCAAGAACTCCAAGAAGTGGGCGATCGCTCACTGGTCTTCACCCAGTTTGCCGAACTAGGCAAGCACCTCAAGCGCTATCTAGAAGAGGCGCTTCAGCAAGAAGTTCTTTTTCTTTCGGGGCAAACCCCCAAAGCCCAGCGGGAAGTGATGGTGGATCGCTTTCAGCACGATCCGCAAGCGCCGAGTGTATTTATTCTATCCTTAAAAGCTGGTGGGGTCGGGCTAAATTTAACCCGCGCCAATCATGTCTTTCACTACGATCGCTGGTGGAACCCCGCCGTTGAAAACCAAGCCAGCGATCGCGCCTTTCGCATCGGCCAACAGCGGAATGTCCAAATCCATAAATTTATCTGTAGCGGCACCCTCGAAGAGAAAATCCACGAACAAATTGAGCGCAAAAAGACGTTAGCAGAGATGATCGTTGGCACTGGTGAACAATGGCTGACAGAACTCAGCCTTGATCAGCTGCGGGAGCTGCTAACCCTTGACCGCCAGCGAGTCATGTCCATTGAAACCTGAGCCAAGTAGCGAACTAGCGAGATCTTGCAGCTGCGACTGCTGCCACAAAGATTACCCCACTGCGACCACCTGCATGGTATGCTCCATTGCCATAGGGAGTCTTTAATCGTAGTTGTTTCGACCGGAGTCGCATGGGTTCCAACTATCAAAACCGATACAACAGTGATGAGCAGCCTTGGGAAGAGGACGACTTCGATCGCGAACTAGAGCAAATCCGGCTCTACGATGAGCAAGGGCGTTTCCTAAATTGCTACATTGAGTTTCGTTTGACAGTGCAAGACGAAGTCTATGCCCTGCTGCGGCCGGTGGACTATCCCGTAGAAATTTTTGCTGTCATTGCCGAAGCGGATGACGAAGAAACCCTCGTCCCCCTCGATGAGGAGGAAATTGACCAAGTCTTTGATACCGCCCGAGCCATCCTTGAGGAGCAAAATCTCACCCTCAAACGTACCGCCCTGACCCTCACCGTGGCGGGGGATCTCCCCGATCTAGATGAAGAGGACATTCTCAGCGTTGAAGTAGACGCCGAAGACGATGTCACTATCGAGGAATATCAGCCCCTTGGCAGCAGCTTCTTTTCTGGGGTGCGTGAGTATAGTGTTTACACACCCCTCAGTCCAACCCTGTATGTCGCACGGTTAGTCCCAGGCAAAGAGCCAGAATTACTCTCTCCTCAAGATTTTCAACATTTGCAGCCACTCTTAGAGGAGCACCTAGTCAGTCACTTTATTGAGACTGAGGACTGGGATGATTAGTTGTCTGCTGGGGTCACAGAAAACCTCCGAGAAGCTCCGCACCTTCAGGTCGGGGAGGGACAGGAGCGGCAATTGAGAGGGGTTCAATACCCCCGAAATTGCCAGGTTTAGTACGCTTGTTTTTCATAGTCACGGGTGAGAATATAAAAGGATGAAACAAACTCTGACACTAGTTTGCAAACTTGCAACCACACCTGAACAAAATGCCAAGATTGAGGCATTCCTTCAGGCGTTTGCTGCTGCTTGCAACTATGCCAATGAGCGCGTCAAACCCAAAACAACCAGCAAAACAACGATTCAGTCGTTGGTCTATAACGACCTGCGAGAACAGTTTGGGTTGAGTGCTAATCAGGCAGTCAGGGTTTGTGCCAGGGTTGGGGCGAATCGAAAAACAGCCAAAGTGAAGGGCAAACCTGTCAAAGCGTTTCGTCCAACTTCGGCAGACTAAGATGCCCGAATCTTCTCTTTTCGGGAGACGGATTGGACAGTCAGCCTGACCCTGCTGGGATGTAGAGAGCACATCAAACTGGACATAGGACACTACCAGCGCGGCCAGCTGAAGGGGTGTCAACCCACGTCGGCTCAACTGTGCGAGCACAGAGATGGACGATACTACATCCACATTCAACTGAGCGACGACGCTCCTGAACCCATTCGGTCGGACAAGGGGATTGGCGTTGATTTCGGTCGGCGTGAGATCKCTAAAACTAGTACCGATAACGGTTGGGATGCTAAGCAGTTGAATCAAGCCCGAGATCATTTCGCCAAAGTGAGAGCATCGCTCCAGCAAAAAGCCTCGAAGGGCACACGGTCGAGTCGGCGTCGATGCCGACAAGA
>NZ_JAKLTU010000024.1:0-75340 GCF_022570815.1 Synechococcus sp. PCC 6716 | reverse complement strand
TCCGATCTGAATGATGGATGCACTGATGGAATGATTGAGCCATCGCTGAAAACGTCTCTCCCTCCCCGACAGCCGTTGCAGGACTTGTCGGCATCGACGCCGACTCGACCGTGTGCCCTTCGAGGCTTTTTGCTGGAGCGATGCTCTCACTTTGGCGAAATGATCTCGGACTTGATTCAACTGCTGAGCATCCCAACCGTTATCGGTACTAGTTTTAGCGATTTCACGCCGACCGAAATCAACGCCAATCACCTTGTCCGACCGAATGGGTTCAGGAGCTTCATCGCTCAGTTGAATGTGGATGTAGTATCGTCCATCTCTGTGCTTGCACAGTTGAGCCGAAGTGGGTTTACGCCCCTTCAGCTGGCCGCGCTGGTAGTGTCCTATGTCCAGTTTGATGTGTTCTCTACATCCCAGCAGGGTCAGGCTGACTGTCCAATCCGTCTCCCGAAAAGAGAAGATTCGGGCATCGTAGTCTGCCGAAGTTGGACGAAACGCTTTGACAGGTTTGCCCTTCACTTTGGCTGTTTTTCGATTCGCCCCAACCCTGGCACAAACCCTGACTGCCTGATTAGCACTCAACCCAAACTGTTCTCGCAGGTCGTTATAGACCAACGACTGAATCGTTGTTTTGCTGGTTGTTTTGGGTTTGACTCGCTCATTGGCATAGTTGCAAGCAGCAGCAAACGCCTGAAGCACTGCCTCAATCTTGGCATTTTGTTCGGGTGTGGTTGCAAGTTTGCAAACTAGTGTCAGAGTTTGTTTCATCCTTTTATATTCTCACCCGTGACTATGAAAAACAAGCGTACTAAACCTGGCAATTTCGGGGGTATTGAACCCCTCTCAATTGCCGCTCCTGTCCCTCCCCGAGCTGAAGGTGCGGGGCTTCTCGGAGGTTTTCTGTGATCAGGCCAATACTATACAAAGGGCTTGCCCTGTTTACTCCTGGTCAGGATGTGGTGTTCTGTCGCGATAGCACCAAGCAAGGGCACTGGCACCAAGACCTTTGTCATGCGCTGCAGCAACTCCTCGATCTGCGGGAGCCGCCGTTATTTCTCGTCCCCTGCTACAGTGCTGCGGTTGATTACTGGTTTGACGAGGAGCAACAACTGTTACGGGTGGCAGCGGAGGTCTATCCGTTCGCATGGCCGCACCGCCCGCTGCTAGATGCCCTTTTTGCCTTGCCAGATCAAAAAACACTGCTGTGGCAATTGGTGGAGGATCCGCAACATCCGTGCGATCGCCTTGCCATTGAGTCTTACCGTGCCGATTTCCCACAACTGTGGGAGCATCACCACTTGGTCTATGATTTGCGGCAGGTCTCCCCCGCCAGTAGTTTTATTCCCCGCCTCACCGAACCAGACCGCTATGTCTTGCGCCTTTACGTGGCAAGTGAAACCAGTGCGGTGGAGCATGCCCTAAAAAATCTCCATGCCCTTCTCAGTCAGTGTTTAACGGTTCCCTATACCCTGAAGGTTGTAGATGTTACAAAGCAACCAGAGTTTGCCGAAGAAGATCAGGTGACGGCTACCCCCACATTGGTGCGGGTACACCCTAGACCCGTCCGGCGCTTAGTGGGGCATCTTGACGATCGCGATCGAGTCCAACGACTATTGACACCCTAAATTCCGACGACCACAACAGTCACATTGTCACGGCCACCATGGTTTTTAGCGGCATGGACCAGCGCTGTGGCCGCTTTTTCCACATTTGGCTCGCTGAGGTAAATACTAATCACGTCATCGGTGAGTTCTTCGGTGAGACCATCGGTACACAGCAGCAGGCGATCGCCCGGCTCCAGATCAATGGGTTGAATATCAATCTGGCTTAAATCTTCCCGTCCCAAACACTGGGAGAGCACATGCCGCCATGGATGCTGCCGCGCCTGCTCAAGGGTTAAGCTGCCCAACTGTACTGCTTGGGCAATCCAGGTGTGATCTTGGGTAATTTGGCGCAGTTCATCCCTACGCCAGTGGTAAATGCGTGAATCCCCCACGTGGGCACACCATGCCCCGTCCCGACTGTCATCTAACAACACCACAACTGCCGTAGTGCCCATATCCGCACGACCAGCATTTTGCTGCTGCTGTTCCACAATGGCCTCATTGGCAGCCAGAAAGGCTTGACGCAACAGCGTGACTGGGTCGTACTCTAACTCTTGCAAGTGAGCGTCTAAATACTGATAAATGTGCTCTACCGCTAGACGGCTAGCCTCTTCTCCGCCTGCGTGTCCTCCCATTCCATCAGCAACAATGAAAAAACGATGATTCTTTTCGTCAATGTAAAAAGCATCTTGATTGCTTTTGCGAATGAGACCACAGTCTGTCAAGCCAGCAACGTCCATGACCCTCCTGTCCTGGGCTGTATTCTAAAACATTTTTTCATACTTATCGAGTTTAAGCATGAGTCGCCAATAGAGGATACCCAACCATACCGCTAAGGCGGCTGCCACACCCGCTAACAAAATATACTGGTTGACCAGTAGAATCGTTGCCGCCAGCGAAAAGCTGCCAATGAGAACAACGTAGTTTAAGCCTAAATTAATATTACTTAAGCGTCGTAAAATGCGATCGCTTTCGCTAGAGCGTACCCGCAACCGTAGATCTCCATTTTCCAGTTTATCGAGCACTTCGTCGAGGCGACGGGGCAGGCCAATAGCACTGGTGCCCACTTGGGCAGCTTGGCGGCTGATCTCGGAAAAGAGACTGCCATTGTTGGGGTCTGAGAAATTTCCGTTGGTCATCAGTTCACTCGCAAAGGGTTGAGCAACTTGCATAAAGTTAAAGTCTTGGTCGAGTCCTTTGCCTACCCCTTCTAGGGTCGAAAATGCTCGCATGACAAAGGTAAAGGTAGCGGGAAAGCGAAACGGTTGATCGTAGGCAATTTCGTAGAGATCATCGCTAATTTGGGCAACGGACTGCACCTCGAAGGGTTGATCCATAAAGTTGTCTAGAAGATATTGAATCGAGCGACGCACCGGCCCTATGTCCCCAGTGGGAACCAACGCCCCCAACTCAATTAGGGACTGTACCACCTGCTCACCATCCCGCTGGGCAATACTCAAAAAGGTTCTGAGTAATTTGTCGCGGGTGACCGCTTGGATGCGACCCATCATACCAAAGTCATAGAAAATCAGTTGGCCGCTGGGGCTAACGGCAATATTGCCCGGATGGGGGTCAGCGTGAAAGAAGCCATCGTTGAGCACTTGGTAGAGGTAGGCTTTGGCCCCTAGCTCAGCTAAGCGCTTGCGGTCTAATCCTGCTGCCTCAAGCGCCTCGTAGTGACTAATTTTAATTCCGGGCAAGTATTCAAGGGTGAGTACCCGCAGTGAGGTATACCGCCAATAGACCCGCGGAACACAGACCCACTCGCGATCCCGAAAGTTACGCCGAAAAGTATCGGCGTTACGTCCCTCGTTGAGGTAGTCAATCTCCTCGTAAAGGATGCGGCAGCACTCCTCATAAATGCCCATCCAGTCGCGACCTTGACCCCATTTGGGATGGTTTTGGAAGTACCGGGTAATGCCTTTGAGAATGGCCAGATCAATGTCGAAGAGTTGCCGTAATCCGGGGCGCTGTACTTTGACCACGACTTCTTCGCCAGAGACAAGTTGGGCTTTGTGAACTTGGCCGAGGCTGGCAGCGGCCATGGGAATGGGGTCAAAGCTGCGGAAGAGTTCGGGAATGCGGCGGCCAAAGTCTTCGTAGATGATTTTTTCTACAAGGTCGTAGCTAAAGGCGGGCACCCGATCCTGAAGCTTACTGAGTTCTTCGACGTATTCGGTGGGAAAGAGATCGGCGCGGGTGGAGAAGAGTTGCCCGAGTTTAATAAAGGTTGGGCCTAGGTCGAGAAAGGTTTCCCGAATCCAGATGGCTTGGGCGCGACGGCGAGCGGCGCGTTTGGCATCGGTCATCCCCCCCCAGTAACTCCATGCCTTTCCCAACAGCCAGCGACCGCCCAGAAATCGCCAGACAAAGAACCAAATGTCAAAAAAGCGGCGAGTCTTCGAGTAGTGTTCTCGATTCCACCGATAGGATTTGCCTGTGGGCATAAAGGTAACCGAAGCTGGAGTTGACACGCGGCGTTCTGTAGTGGGTGATCTCAACAAATTGTAACGAATCCCTTGTGAATCGCGAAGAATCATCGCCAATGGCTTGCTAGAGGGCATAGCGATCGCGCCCCATGCCGAGGGCAAAGCGCAGGGAATCTGGTATATTTTTGCTGCTAGCGGTTAAAAAGACGGTTAGCCCTAGCAAACTAAACCCTGCGGCCATGCGAAAGAGAATGCGGTAGCCGAGGGGCACAATTAAGACCCCGAGCAGCGGTCCTGCCAAGGCCATCCCTAGGTCAAACCCGCCGAGGCTAAGGCTGAGGACTCGTCCCCGCTCGTTAGGATGGGAGCGATCGGCCATTAAGGCCGCCACCATGGGAATGAGTACGCCACCGGCTAATCCTTCAAGGATGGCTGCCCACAAAAGGTCTAAGGGTGTTTCGGCTTGGGCCAGTAACACCATAGACACGACGTAACACACCAGACTACTGGAGATGAAAATGCCGCGTCCCCAGCGATCGGAGGCTGAGCCGGTGGCCACCCGCCCCATAAAGCTGGCGATCGCCGCGGCGGTGTAGAACACGCCAGCGGAGAGATCGATCCGTTCGGCAGCAATAAAGAGGGGAATAAAGGTGGCAATCGTGCCGAAGGTGAGACCCACGCTGAGCATCACTAGGGTGGGAATCCGCAACCGCTCTGAGAGCAAGAGTCGCCAAAATAGGGGTTTGGAATCGTTATCAGTAGCGAGCCCCTCTGAGGTTAGGGCAACGGGGCGAACCCCCGCCGCCGCAATGATTCCCAAGGTCGCTAAGGCGCTGGCCACGACAAAGACCCAGTGGTCGCCATAGGTGTGCTGAAGCCAACTGCCCAAACTTGGCCCCACGGCCACCCCAATGGGATGGACTAAGCTGGTGTAACCAATGATTTCCCCGCGATGGCGAGGTGGGGCAATATCGGTCACGAGTGCCATGTAACCCGTGGTAAAGCCTGCGATGCTTACACCATGGAGGAGGCGCACCGCAATCAGGAGGGGCACATTATGACTGACCATGTAAAAAAGGGGGGCGATCGCCGCCACCGCCAAACCAATCAAGAGCGTAATTTTGCGCCCGCGGTTGTCCGCCAATGGGCCTAGCCACGACCGAGAAACGATTAAGCCAACAGCAAAGGCACCCATGACAATCCCCACTTGGTGGGGACTGCCTCCTTGGGCAGCAATGTATAGGGGCAGTGTCGGCAGCAGTGCTGCAATGCTCGACCAAAATAACAGCCCCGCTAGCAAGACCTTCAGGAGGGTATGCCGCAGCGGTGGGGGTAACTTCATCAGAACAATCACGGATCCCCCTAGTTAACAAAACGTTACATTTTCAATTCTAACGAATGGGATCAAAAGGGGAGTTCTCCTTGATCTGGTACTGCGGCGGTCTGTGGGTCGTATAGTGGACTTTTGCGCAAGCCAACCGCAATTTTGCTGTGCTTTTCAATTTGTTGCATCACCTGCCGTGCCCGCTGAATTACGACGGGAGGCAAGCCCGCTAAACGCCCTGCTTCGATCCCATAGGAGCGATCGGCACCACCAGGTTTCACTTGGTGCAGAAAAATAATTTCCTCCGGTAGTTCCTTCACCACCACTTGGAAGTTGGCCACGTTTGGCAACAGCGAGGCCAGTTGATTCAGTTCGTGGTAGTGGGTGGCAAAAATCGTACGCGATCGCAGCGTTGTCGCCAAATATTCTGCCACAGACCACGCGATCGCCAAGCCATCGAACGTAGCGGTACCGCGACCAATTTCATCGAGCAAGACCAACGACTGCGACCCCGCATGGTTAAGAATGTTGGCGGTTTCGTTCATTTCCACCATAAAGGTGGATTGGCCGGTCGCCAGATCATCAACAGCCCCCACGCGGGTAAAGATGCGATCGCAAAGGCCAAGGGTGGCGCGGGTGGCAGGCACATAGCTGCCCATTTGCGCCAGCAGTTGAATGAGTCCGACTTGCCGCAGATAACAACTTTTGCCACTGGCATTGGGGCCGGTCAGGATCATTAAGTCTGCCTTATCCCCCAGCCGTGTCTCATTAGGCACAAAGAACCCAGCGGGCAGCAGTTGCTCGACCACGGGATGACGACCCGCGCAAATCTCAAGCCGCCGATCTAGGGTCATCTGGGGGCGGCAGTAGCCCTGGTACAGCGCTACCTCTGCCAAGCCGAGGAGGGCATCCGCTGCGGCCACCGCGGCGGCAAGGGTTCGAATCGTTGTGGCATGGGCGGCAACCTGCTCACGCAACTGCACAAAGTACTGGTACTCTAGCTCAAAAAGGTGGCTTTGCGCCCCCATCAAGCGGGCTTCGCGCTCCTTCAGTTCAGCGGTAATAAAGCGCTCTTCATTGGTGAGGGTTTGCTTGCGGATGTAGGTGTCGGGGACTTGGCTCACCTTAGCACGGGAGACACTGAGGTAGTAGCCCGAAACTTTGGTATAGCCCACTTTGAGGGTGGGAATACCCGTGCGTTCGCGTTCTTGAGCTTCGAGATTGAGAATCCACTGTTGATCCTGCTCAATTTGCAGGCGTTGCTGATCGAGATCGGGATACGCGCCACTGCGGATAATTCCTCCCTCAGTCGAGCTGATGGGGGGCTGCTCCACAAGGGCAGCGGCTAGGGTTTCCCCTAACTGTTCAATCTCAGCGGGCACCGTTGCTAGGGCACACAGGTAGGGAGAGTGTACCTCCTTCAGAGCCGCCGCAAGGGACACTAAGGTGCGAAATGAATCCCGCAATGCTGCGAGATCGCGGGGATTCGCCGTCCCAGAGCCAGCCCGTCCTGCGAGTCGCTCGAGATCGTAAATTTCTTGAAGATGGCGGTGGAGGGTTTGCCGCAGGCCACTGTTGGCCATTAACTCAGCGATAGCATCATGGCGGGCGGTAATCTGCTCTAGGTTAAGTAAGGGTTGCAGCAGCCAACGCCGCAGGAGCCGCCCTCCCATGGCCGTCGTGGTGCGATCAATCGCCCACAGCAAGGAGCCTTGAAAGCTCCCATCACGAACGGTTTGGGTGAGCTCGAGGTTACGGCGGGTCTGCGGATCTAAGAAGAGGTACTCCTGTAGGGAATAGGTGCTCAGGTTTTGCAGGGGGACGGTTTGCTGGCGATGGGTTTCGTCTAAATAGGCCAGTAGCCCACCAGCGGCACGGGTGGCAAGGGTGAGATGCTCGCAGCCAAAGCCTTCAAGGGACTTCACCTGAAAGCGCTGACACAAGCGTTGCCGTGCTTCAGCGGCATGAAAGTCGTGGGGCGATCGCAGGGTATAGCACCAGTGGTTGGGTAAGTCTGCTGGCAGGTGCTCTTTGGCCTCGTGGGGGCGCAGCAGGCGGTTGAGGTCGGGTGCCTCACTGGGAATCAGGACTTCTGCGGGTTGAAGGCGATTTAGCTCGGCAACCAAATCGGCGCGATCGCCCCCCTGGGTGGTACAAAATTCCCCCGTTGAGACATCAGCATAGGCGAGCCCCCAGTGATGGCCTGAGAGAATCACCGCTGCTAGAAAATTATTGCGGCGGGGTTGGAGTAATTCGCTATCTAAAACGGTGCCCGGAGTAAACACATGGGTCACTTCCCGCTTGACGAGTCCTTGGGCTTGCGCCGGATCTTCGACTTGATCGCAGATGGCAATGGCATAGCCCTTTTCAATGAGGGTGCGGCAATAGCGCTCTAGGGCATGGTGTGGAATCCCCGCCATGGCAACTCGCCCGACCTCTTTGCCCCCCTCTTTCCCCGTTAGAACCAGTTCTAGTTCGCGGGCAACGGTACAGGCATCCTGAAAAAACGTTTCGTAAAAGTCACCGACGCGGTACAGCAGCAACGCTTGGGGATAAGCATCCTTCAGATCGGCGTAGTGCTGTAGCATGGGGGTCAGCAACGAACGCTCAACTTCATCATGGCGCACTTGTAGTCCCGGATTGCGCCCCAGCCGCAGGGTCGGTGCATCTATTTCAGTATGGGGTAACCGGCGATCGCCACTGTCAGACATGAAACCCTTAGGACACAACCTGTAACTGCTGATAAATCAAAGGATACATCATTCCCCAAATCGCCTCTTGGGCATTCGTGAGGGTATGGTCACTGTCAAGTTCGACACGGCTCACCCAAGGCCGCCCTTCATTGTAGTGGCGACTGGCCGCCACTGAAATGACATCATCCGCAGTGCCGTGGAAAATGAGCGTTGGTACCGGACGTTGTAACGCCGCGTCATCATAGGTGCGCAGATCTTCGACAAACCCATAGCTTAAGGGCAGCCACCGCTGTTCAGTGTAGTGATAGACCGCCAACGAGCCAGTCCGCTGCCACTGGTGAAGCTGAGGCCCCAGACGTGGTAGCCACTGCGCCGCAAACTCAAAGGCCGGCGCCAGCAAAAATAACTGCTTGACTTGGGGGCAGCGTTGCGCCACCCATGCCGCCGTCAAGCCACCAAAACTAGAACCAATCAGCGTTACTAGTTCGTCCTGCCGCAGCAGAGAGATCACCTGCTGAATTTGACGACTCAGGCTCAGGTGAAAAAAATCCCCCTGATTCAAGTCGGGCGTGAGCAGGGACAGCCCCAGCTCCCGGAAGCGATCGCTAAAGTACTGTGCTTTACTAGAGCGAGGTGACGAGGCAAACCCATGCAGATAAATATATTGCATTCAATCTCCCTTACTAGAGCAGCACACGTAGGTAAGCCTTCGACGTAATCCTCCCTAAGGCCATGAGGTTTACCGATCGCCAAACCCATCGTGCTATCAGAGAGGTCTGTTCGGGATAACAAACGCTAATAATCGTATTCTTCTTCTTGCTGCCGCTGCTCTAGTTTCATGGGCTGGGGTTCCTCCCATGGGTCTGATTGCGGTTCAGACTCAGGTAAATCAACAGGGATAACCTTAGCCGGCGGCTTGGCTTGCCGTGGACGCACCGGTTCATACTCGTACTCCTCGTCGTAGGAGGTGTCGTAGTCATCATAGGTCTCGGATTGACGACGGCGACGGCGGGGGGTATTTTCCCAATCATCTTGATACTCAGCCCGGCTGCGCTGGGGAGGATACACTGGCGATCGCGCCCCAGAAGGCAACTGATTACTACTAGGGGTCACCGGTTGGTAGTATTCATCCTCATCGGTTTCCCACGGCGGTGCCCCCAGCCCCACGCGCTCTAGAAGGCCAACCGTCAATTGTTGGAGGCGGGTTTCTGCCCCTTCAAAGACAATAATGCGATCGGGGCCTGTACTGACAATTTCCTCGACCGGCAACTCGTAGGTGCTAATGAGTTGGGCTGGAATCCACGGTAGCCCTAGGGAGGCCAAAATTAGATCCGTAATTTCCCCAGTTTGAGGATCAAACTTAAACCCCCGTACCTTACCCAAAATTTCGCCAGTTTCCGTAACAATCTCGTTATCAATGAGGGTGCTGTAGTTATAGGTATTCATCGACTCTACAGCATCGTCGTTTTCGACGAGAATGACATCCCCAATTTGACTAATGCTGTCGAGGTGCACAAAACGTTGCTCGCCGGTAAACAGCGTATTGCGCACACCCAAGGCGACCACTTGCCGCTGATCAATATCCACCCAAACTTGGTTAATGACGCCCAGTTTACGACCGGTGTCTCGGGTAATTACCTGTGTGCCGATCAAGTCTGCTCGTTGCAGCAATTGCGCCGATATGGTCATGCCCTTGTGTATCCCAACGAATCTCAGTTAATACTATAGCGGCGATCGCCAAGGAACTTGCTGAAAAACATCACCTAACCTAACGATCCACTGCTGGTGATTCTAGGGTAGCGCATTTAGAGCAGCACCCTTGGATCGGCGACCCGAACCGTTGGCTTGTTGTTGGCTATTCCCCAAGAATGGACTGGGTTAAGGCCATGACAGGCGTCATCAACGGTGCTTCTTCCGCCCCAAGGACTTGATTCACGACCGTCGGTAGAACCTGATACGTCACCCGTGCCGCTTTTTCATCCTTAAAGGCCTTGATAATAGTACGGTACCAGAGCAAGAACCCATCCCGCAGGGCATCTAAATCGGCAAAAAGCATCGCCGCTGCCGCCAGACGCAAAACACTTCTGCGATCGCGCTGACAGACTGCGGTATAGTCTTGATTCCCTTTGCGGAAAATATGGGGGTTTGGGGAGCACAATTGTTGATCCACCTGCTCAATAATCGTCTCCTGCGCATCACGGATTTTTTCGTAGGCACTAATGCGCTGCTCAGCCGTAGCGAGATAGTTTTTGAGAAACTGTAGCTCCGCTGCCGTGGCATAGCGGCCATCGGCCTCAAGGCTGAGTTTTTCAAGTTGGCGCAGCATATGCTTCCGTGAAGTGAGTGGACAATACAAGCAGGTGGCGTTCCAGAGCCTGCTATAGTGTCTATTTTGACAAAATTGAACTACTAAGGGCAAGAACGGGTTGCATCACCCGCTGTTCTTCTGGTGTGAGAAGCTGCTTAATCATCGCGGGCAGCAGTTTGCCGTAGGTAGAATCCGCCATGGTCTCGTAGTTAAAGGCTTTGACGATGGTACGGTACCACAGCAGGAAGTTGTCCCGCATCAGATCGAGTTCGGCAAAGAGCATGGCGGAGGCAGACAACCGAATGGCATCTACCAGATCGCGGCGGCAAATTTCACTGTGGTCGCGTTGGCCGTAGTGAAAACAGTGAGGGTTTTCAGCCTTTTGCTTAGCTTGAATCTTATCTGCCATCAGCTCGCCTTCCGCACGAATTTTTTCGTAGGCGCTAATGCGGGTGTCCACCGAGGCGAGGTAATCCCGCAGGAAGTTCAACTCTTCCGCACGGGCATAACGGCCATCGGCACTAACGGTCAAGTGATTTAACTGACGGAACATAGGAAAATCCTCGCAAATGAACACTAAATACGAAAACAATCACCGCAGCGCGGTACTACATCACCCTTTGTTGGTCACCAACTCCCCCTGTCGTAAACGCTTTTCAATATCGCGGGCTGTGGCACCCTCGTTTTGCCAAAAGGCCGCCGCATCAATACGATCCTGTTTCCCGACTAAAAACTTGCAGTAGGTCTCCCCCATGGCATAGCACTGAAGCTCAATGCAGCCCAAGGGCTTTTGAATCAGCCCTGTAAAGAAGCCCGCAAACAATCCGGCATAGATGTAGCACACTGGCTTACCTACATCCCCAAGGGTGCGCGCTACCACCGAGTCAAAAATGTTGATGAACATAAATCCATTTTTTTGCTCGGTCAAATCAACGTCCCAGTTGCCCCAGCCTTGGGTGGTAAACGGCCACCACCATGCTTCTAGAATGAAGGTGAGGGCAGCCTTGCGCAGTTCACGCTTGTAATCCTGCTCAAAGTGTTGCCTAAATACAACGGCATCCCGTTTGCCCCATTCTTCACCTATTTTGTACATCACCAAGGCGGAGGCAGAGCCGACTTCTTCCTCTAAGCCCTGCACCAACCCAATGACAAAGTCCTCTGTGACCAGCATGACTCGCTGATCGTACCAATCCCGAATGCTACCTTGGGCACTACTAAACTGCAAGTAGTCGCGGAGGCTATAGTGGTTGGTGCGGGCGGGATGGGCTTGATGAAGCTGGTGTTGGTAGGTTGGGGCGGAAACAGTCGGCATGGAGGTGGTGTCCCGAGCAGATGGATGAGGTGTTACAGATACCATAGTCGCTTGTCGTGATCCCCGCAGTGGCGCTCAAACTTGACGGTTCAAATTGGGCTGTTAAACGAAAACTATTACTTTTACACTTTTTAGGCTAAAAGATTCTGCGGGCAAGTGGTTCCGTACTCCCACGGATTTTTGCTTAATGACACATTTCTATAAGTTCTGTTTCATTGAGGCAGGGAATGCCCAGTGCTTGGGCACGACGGAGTTTACTGCCTGCGTTTTCGCCAACCACGACGTAGTCCGTTTGGGCACTGACGCTCTCGCTGACTTTGCCGCCGTGGTCTTGGATCAGTTGTTTGGCTTGGTCGCGGCTGAGGGTCGGCAGTGTGCCCGTAATCACAAATCGCTTGCCCCGTAGTGGCTGGTTTGTGGTGGTGGCTGGACGCTGTGCCAATTGCAAGCCTAAGGTTTTCAAATCTTGAATCAGGGCTTGGTGAGCGGGGGTGCGAAACCAATCGTACACCGCTTGGCCGATTTCTGGGCCAATCCCGTGAATGGCGCAGATGGCCTCGTGGGGGGCACAAGCAAGTTGATCCACATCGGGAAATGCCTCTGCTAGCAGTTGGGCATTGACGCTGCCCACATGGCGAATCCCAAGTCCGTAGAGCACCCGCGGCCACGGTTGGGTTTTGGACTGGGCGATCGCCTGCAGAAGTTTCTGAGCTGACTTTGCTGCCATGCGCTCTAGGTTAACGAGGTCTTCGAGCCTAAGGCGGTAGAGGTCAGCGGCAGTCCGCACCTGTTGGCTGGCCACCAACTGCTGTACCAATTTTTCCCCCAGCCCTTGAATATCTAGGGCATCGCGACTGGCCCAGTGAAGAATCTGCCCCCGCACAATTGCAGGACACTGAGGATTGACGCAGCGGGTCACCACTTCATCGGCAGGCCGCACCACTGGGGAGTGGCACTCTGGGCAATGGCTAGGCATCTGAAAGGGTTCAGCCGTCCTAGGCCGTAGTTCTGGGAACACACGCACAATTTCTGGAATAATTTCCCCCGCTTTGTGGATGACCACTTTGTCGCCAATGTGTAAATCTAATTCTGCGATGCGATCGCCATTGTGCAGCGTTGCCCGCGAAACCGTCGTCCCCGCTAGCAGCACTGGCTCAAGTTCAGCCACAGGAGTCAGGGCACCCGTGCGTCCCACCTGCACCGTAATGGCCACCACATCGGTAATCGCCTGTTCCGGTTCGTACTTCCAAGCGATGCAGCCCCGGGGGAATTTTTGAGTAAAGCCCAACTGCTGCTGTAGGCTCAGGTCGTTGAGCTTCACAACAATGCCATCGGTGAGGTAGGGCAAGTCATGGCGAGCGGTTTGCCAATGGTTGTAGTAGGCTTGCACTGCTTCTAGGGTAGGGCACTCAGCATACTCAGGATTAACCCGAAACCCCAGTTGTTGTAACGCTGTTAAGACATGGCGTTGAGATTGGGGTTGGCCGTAGGTCTGGCGCTGCGGGTCTAGGGGCACAACCCCGCCATCGGGCAGATGCAGGGCATAGGCAAAAAAATCGAGCTGCCGTTGCGCGACTACCCGTGGCTCTAATTGGCGTAGGGTGCCAGCCGCCGCATTACGGGGGTTAGCAAAGGGCGGTTCTCCTTGGGCTTGCCGCTCTTGATTGAGTTGATGAAATCTGTCAAGGCCTAAAAACGCTTCTCCCCGGACTTCAAGGATGGCCGGTGGGGTCTCGAGGTTGAGGCGCAGCGGAATCGCACGGATTGTTCGCACATTACTGGTAATCTCTTCGCCGCGGGTGCCATCCCCACGGGTTGCCCCTCGCACCAGCAGACCGTTCTCATAGGTCAAGGCAAGGGCAACCCCATCCATCTTTAGCTCACAGATATACGCCGCCGCTGGCGGGGAATCTCCGGTTAAATTACGCCAATAGCGTTGCCACCGCTCCTGCCACGCCACCATGTCCGCTAGGGTAAAGGCATTTTCAAGACTATAGAGGGGAATGCGGTGCACGACACTGGCAAACTGGCTGACCGGTGCTTCCCCGACCCGCTGGGTGGGGCTATCGGCGGTAATATACTCGGGATGCGCTGCCTCCAGATCCTGCAGTTCGCGGTAGAGTTGGTCGTAAACCGCATCCTCCATAATGGGGCGATCGAGGGCATAGTAAGCGTAGCTCGCCTTTTGGAGCAGATGTCGCAACTGCTGAATGCGGCTGGCAACTGTTTCCCTTGGCATCATTGGCATGGATCGTCCCGACGAGGTTTTGCAACATGGGGCAACCCCCAGCCCAGTTTTTGCCGCAGCACATGGAAAAATTCTGGGGAGCGCAAGCGAATAAAACGGGCACGATAGGGAGCTTGCTGGACAAAGACTTGATCTTCCGGTTGAATGTAGCAGCCTGCATTGCCATCTACCACCAAGATTAAATGCTTAAAGGGGTTTGCCGGATAGATCCACACCGGCTCACTATTGGCAAAGACAAGGGCGCGGGACGCTAAGGAATGGGGACAGATGGGCACCAGTTGCAGTGCAGCTACACCGGGGGTAATCACCGGCCCCCCTGCCGATAGGGCGTAGGCGGTGGAGCCGGTGGGGGTTGAAAGAATTAAGCCATCTGCGGCAATATCCACCCGCGCATGGGCACCCACATCGACCTCAAAGTGGCACATGCCGGTAAGGGGTTCTTTGTGAATCACCATTTCGTTGAGGGACAGCGCTTCCCATATGACGGTGCGATCGCGCAGTACCTGTACCGTCAGCATTGTCCGGTCTTCAATGCTGTAGTCCCCTCGCAACACTTGCTCAAGGGCTGGGTCAAGGTCTTCCACATAGCCTTCGGTTAAAAACCCCAAATGACCGGTGTTAATGGTTAACAGAGGAATTTCACAGGGGGCAAGCTGGCGGAAGGCTGACAACACCGTACCATCCCCTCCCAGAACGACAGCAAAGGTCATCGTTCCATCAAAGCCCGGCGGGACTAAATGATCAATGGGGGTATGACACACTGGGCTATCTGGACGCGAGTAGCCCAAGATCCCGCCAATTCCGGTGGCAACCTGAACATCCCAGCCTTGGCGCTCTAGCAGTTGGCGGACGTGGATGGCTAGTTCCGCAGCCACGGGCTTGCCTTCGTTGTAAATGATCCCCGCCTTCACAGCCACTCCTAGGGGGTTGATTTGAATGGACTCCGCTTTCGTGAAGCCTTTTTCTGTTTCACTTTTTCGTAATCCAGTTCTTTGAGTTTACGCAGAATTCGCGTGAAATACTCTTGTAAGTACGCTTCGAGGGTGAGGGTTTCTGTGGGATCAAGGTCAAACACACGATATACCTCCTCCATGGGGGCGTTTAGAGACATGCCGCTGGCAATGACCTCCGTAAAGGCGAGGCGATCGCTAATGTTCCATGTCCACTGAAACCACTGGGTGAGTTGGCGGGTTGCCCGCAGCACCCCAATGGGCAGGCGGGKAATTTTAGCCTCCTGTCCTGAGAGATTTTCACATAGCTTAATAATTTGATCTGCTGTCCATGCCTCCGGCCCCGCGAGATCAAAGGCTTGGCCATAGGTGGCCGCTCGATCTAAGCAGCGTACTGCAAACTTAGCGACATCTTGGGTATCCATATAGGCAATGGCGGTGGACTCTCCCATGACCCAAATGGAGTGATTTTCGAGAATGGGAATAGCATACTGGCCAATGATCCCTTGAAAAAAGCCGCTGGGACGTAAGATAGTGTAGTTTAGCCCCGACTCCCGCAAAAAATCTTCGGTGCACTGCTTAATTTGCATCAGAGGCACATGGGGATAGTCCTGTGCGCCCATGATGGAGAAAAAGATAAAATGCTGAATATCCGCCGCTTGCGCAGCTTGGATTAGGTTGACTTTCCCTTGCCAATCTACAGCTTCAATGGTGAGGGTATCGGTGGGGCGGGTGGTCGCCGCGTCAATGATGACCGATGCGCCGCAGTACTTCAGCGCGTCCACAATAGTCTCTGGATAGCAGAGGTTTCCCTGTAGTAGCGTTGCTCCCCACTCCCGCAAAAATGTAGCCTTGGCAGGACTGCGCACTAAGCAATGAACTTGATGCCCCTCGTCTAACGCACGGCGCACGATCTGCCGCCCTAGCGTGCCTGTTCCGCCCACAATAAATACATTCATGAAAAGCTCTAGTCATAAATCTTAACTTTTGTAATACTTTATCAGAATTTTCCCCACCCTTATGAACAGACGGGGATCGCCTGCCTCCCCTAGGAGGCAAAATCCTCACAGTGGAGGGTGTCCCGCGTGTCTCGTCCGGTGACGGGATTGCGGCCACTAGCCACTTCACACAACATCCGCTGGGCATCTTCGCGCAGATCGACATCCGTAAAATCTGCGCCCGTGATCAGCGCGCCATCAAACTTGGTATTAAAGGCAAAGGCTCCTTCAAGGATGGCATTGGTGAGGTTTGCTTTCGTAAGCCGCGCGGTATCTAGGGTGGCGTAGCGCAGATCGGCACCTTCTAGATTGGCCGCTTCCAGATTAGCAGCAAAAAAGCTCACCCCTTGCAGGTTGGTGTGGCTAAGATTGCTGTGGAAAAGATTGGCCTTGGTGAACTGTGAGTCCCGCAAATCTTGTCCAGAAAAGTCCACATTAATCAGTGCTTCTTTGGTGTAGTCCTCGGCGATCGCCCCGGTAGGGGTTAAAACAATGAATAGCAGTGCGAGCACCAGCGCCACAAGCCAATGCCAGTAGCGGTAAGCCTCTCGGATTGCAGATAGACATGTCATAGGTAGAATCGGCAAACATCATCGTTTCCTATGATCCCATCCTGAGTCCCCCCAGAGTCACGAAGAATGTTCAAATCCCCTATCCCCAACTTAAATGCAGATCGGGTTCGGCAGCTGATTATTGAGCAGGGCTATGCCCAAGGCTATTTTTTGATGGGGGAGGGCGATGACCTCGCGTGGTACAGCACTCGACAGCGAACACTCATACCGTTGGATCAGCGGTTTCGCTATCCTAAGTCGCTACAGCGGGTTCTGAACCAACATCGCTTTCAGGTAGCCATTAACCGTAATTTTGCCGCAGTGGTAGCAGGCTGTGCTGCGCGCCCAGAGACATGGATCACCCCAAAGCTACAAGCAATCTACCACCTGCTGCACCAGACAGGCTGGGCGGTTAGTTTTGAGACTTGGCAAGGGGATGAGCTGGCTGGGGGAATTCTTGGGATTGTCCTAGGTGGTGCGTTTATCGGCGAGTCGATGTTTTACCGCATTCCCGATGGCTCGAAAGTCGCCCTAGTTAAGCTGGTAGCGCATTTGCGCACAAGAGGGTTTGTTCTTTTTGATGCCCAACTACAAAACCCCCACCTAGAACGCTTTGGGGCTTACACAGTTACCCAAGCGGAGTACCAGCAGTTGCTAGGGCAGGCCTTAGAGTGCAAGGTCAATTTTTTATTACCAGCTTGACTTAACAACGCCTGGCAGCAACCCTTGGTGTGCCATATCCCGCAGGGCGTTGCGGCAAAGACCAAAATCTCGGAAGTACCCCCGCGGACGACCAGTGAGCCAGCAGCGATTGCGTAGCCGCGACGGAGCGCTATTACGGGGAAGTTGCTGGAGTTGACGGTGAATGCTCATGACCTCTTCTTGAGTTTCCGCCATTGCTAGTTGCGCTTTGAGTTCCTGCCGTTTGGCGGCATACTTGGTCACTAGGCGTTGGCGTTTTTTCTCGCGTTCGATCATGCTTTTTTTGGCCATGGGGGGGTGTCTGTCCTCGGTCGAATCATTTTGGTATTTTAATATGGTATCAAAGATAGATTTGTTGATGCAATAGTGACCCATTGCGGGGTGTTTCTGTGCCTTTACGTTTGTACAACACACTGTCCCGGAGCCTTGAGCCGTTTAGCTCCCGTGTTGCTAATGTTGCTACCATCTATGCCTGTGGTGTCACTGTTTACGATTACTGCCATTTAGGCCATGCGCGCTCTTACGTGGCTTGGGATGTGCTGCGCCGCTACCTCACGTTTTTGGGGTACACCGTCCACTATGTTCAGAACTTCACCGATATTGACGATAAAATTCTCCGCCGTGCCCAAGAAACGGGGGAGTCAATGGCCACGGTTAGCGATCGCTACATTGCCGCCTACCACGAGGATATGGCGCGGCTGAATATTTTGCCCGCAACGGCTTATCCCCGTGCTACGGCGGTTATTCCAGCCATTATTGAACTCATTCAGCAACTGATTGATTGTGACTGCGCCTACGTTGCTGATGGGGATGTGTACTATGCGGTGGAGAAGTTTCCCAGTTATGGCAAGCTTTCGGGGCGGCGTCTATCGCAACTGATGGCCGGAGCCAGTGGCCGGGTTGAGGAGGAGGATCGCCGCAAGCGCCACCCCCTTGACTTTGCTCTTTGGAAAGCGGCGAAGCCAGAGGAAGCAAGGGTCTATGAACCGTGGCCAGCCCCGTGGGGCAAGGGTCGGCCAGGCTGGCATATTGAATGCTCGGCAATGGTACAGCAAGCCTTTGGGGCAACGGTAGATATTCACTGCGGCGGCATGGACTTGATTTTTCCGCACCATGAAAATGAAATTGCCCAGTCAGAAGCGGTGAGTCAACGCCCCTTGGCGCGCTGGTGGCTGCACAATGGGTTTGTAACGGTCAATACCGAAAAGATGTCAAAGTCGTTGGGGAACTTTACCACCATTCGTGACCTATTGCAGCAGGGGGTGGAGCCGATGGCATTGCGATTGCTGGTGCTCCAAGCCCAATACCGCAAGCCCTTAGACTTTACCGATACTGCCCTTGATGCAGCGGCTAAGGGGTGGCAAACTCTTGCCGATGCGCTGCGGGCGAATCAAGCGTTACCTTTGTCAGCTACCGAGGCGATCGCCCCCAAGGAACACCCCAGTACGGCGGCCTTTTGCGCCGCCATGGATGACGATTTGAACACTGCGGCAGCGTTGGCAGTACTCTTTGATCTGGCCAAATCCCTCAATCGTGAGCAGCAGCGCTATCTCCACGGTGGGCAGTTGGAGCGATCGCCCAGTGCCCTCAGTGCGGACTGGCAGACCCTTGTCAGCTTGGCGCAGGTGTTGGGCTTAGAGGTCAGCCCCGCTGATTCCTCTCCTTGTGCCACTGGTTTGAGTGAGAAGGAGATTGAAGCTCTCATTCAGGAGCGCCAAGCGGCTCGCCAAGCCAAGAACTATGCTGAAAGCGATCGCCTACGGGATCTATTGCTAGCTCACGGCATCAAGTTAGTTGATCAAAAAGATGGTAGTACCCACTGGTTTCGCGTCCCAGCCACCTCCTCCTCGTCCTAGGGGTGGCACTTTTCGGAGATGATCATGGAAGCCTCATTGTCAGATCTGCGGCAGGAGCTATTGCAGCGTCTGTGCCACGAAGCGTACCGCGCAGGCGAGTTCACCCTCTCCTCTGGCCAAAAAAGTACCTACTACATCAACTGTAAGCCGGTCACCCTTTCGGCACGGGGAGCCTACCTCGTGGGTCGGTTGTTGTTAGCACACCTTGCACCCGAAGTCACAGCGGTGGCAGGGCTGACTCTTGGGGCTGACCCCTTAGTGGTGGCCGTGAGTGTGCTCTCGAATCTGCAAGGTCAGGATCGAGCGGCGTTAATTGTCCGCAAAGAGGCTAAAGGCCACGGCACGATGAGCTTTATTGAAGGCCCTGTGCTGCCGCCGGGATCGGTGGTCACTGTTTTGGAGGATGTGATTACCACCGGTGGCTCTGCCTTAAAAGCGGTAGAGCGCCTGCAACAGGCAGGGTATCAGGTCAATGAGGTGCTGGCGATCGTGGATCGCGAAGCGGGCGGGGCTGCCGCCTTTGCTGCTGTGGGAGTGCCCCTGAGATCGCTCTTTGCTATCCGCGAATTGCAAGAGTCTCTAGCTGCCCAGCAGACACCCTGAAATTCACAGTAGCCCTTCCTAGCTTAGGTGGATTTGTAGGGAAGCTGCTTATGTACGCAAAGTGTCATGAGTCGGTGCATTCACTTTGCCCAACCAGTCAAGGTAAGCTAACAAAAAGGCGAATTCTTTACAGGTGGCAGGAATGGCCATTGCGGCAGGAGTGATTTTTTTAGCGCTTAGTGGTTGGGTCGCTCAACATCCTTGGGGATGGCTAGTGCTTCTTGGGTTAGGGCTAGGCTACTGGTACTGGTGGCGATCGCCTAGGGCAGCCACAACCGTTGCACCTCAGCTGACCCTGCAGCCACAGCAGGTCAACGCAGAACTGGCTCAAACCCGTGCCCTACTCCAAGAACTACCCGCTGCTGCTCAAGCGCCGTTGCAACACACCTACGAACAGCTGCAGCATCGCCTTAATACCCCCACCGTCGATGTCTGTATCCTTGGCCAATCCTGCCGTTGGGTGGCACATCTTGCCCGTACTGTTGAAGGCTTTGGCCTACCCCACTGTCATCTGCATCAGCAATCCTTAGCCACCGTCCCCCAAGCAGACTTGGTTCTGTTGACAGTGACCGGTGCTCTCACCGCCAGTGAATTTGAAATGGTGCGGGTGCTGGTGATGGGTCAATATCGTCTTGTGATTGTTTGGTTGCCGGAAAACATGGCCGAACTGGAGCGGGTGAACGTTCATCTGCAGCAGCAACTCCACCAGTTAAGTCTGAAACCAGAGCAACTGCTGTGCATCACCCCTACCGACAACACGGCCTTGGCCACAACGCTATCTCAGATACTAAGTCAAGAGCGCTCTAGCTTGGTGTGCTCAGGCACCTATCGCCGTGCCCAACAACTTCATCAGCAGGCACAAACGGCATTGAACGCGTACCGCCGTGAGCGCTCACAGCCCATTATTGAGCGTTACCAATGGCTAGGCGCAGCGGCTACGGCTGTCAACCCCTTGCCCTTGCTGGATTTAGTCATGGCGGGTGGGCTACTGGTGCGCTTAACGTGGGAACTGGGGCAAATTTACCACCGTTCCTTTCGTCTGGCAGATGCGGAACCCATCGCCAAGGAACTTCTGCGGCTGGTGGTGCAGTTAGGGGCGGTGGAACTGGGCACGCAATCGCTGGGTCAGTGGCTCAAGGGTCATTCCGTAACCTACTTGGCGGGGAGCTGCTTACAGGGGGCAACTGCGGCCTACGTGTTGCGCTTAAGTGGTTTGAGTTTGATCCACTATTTTGAAACGGTGCCTCACGTTAAGGATATGCCCTTTTCATCATACCTACGCCAGAGTGTGCAGTGGGCGCGGCGGCAGGTGGGGCGATCGCCCCTTCAGGCGCTTGGAGCTTCAATGGGACTCACGTCTTCGCCGTCGGTGGAGGGCATGCCACAGTAATTGGCCAGAAAAAAGAACGATAAACGCTGGATTATTGATCAGGTAGCGTTTCCAAAGACGACGGGGTTCTTGAACCAAGCGAAAGAGCCATTCTAGCCCCAAGGACATTAGCCAAGGGGGGGCTTGGGCAACCATGCCACTGTGGAAGCTAAAGGCGGCACCCACCCCCACAAGGACAGCCGGTAAGAAGGCCACTTGCCGTGCCATCCACCGTTCCTGCTTGGGACAGCCTAAACTCACAAACACAATATCAGCCCCACTGGCAAGAATTCGTTGGCGATCGGCTGCCTCCTCCGCGGCACTGAGGGGGCGGAACGGCGG
Source organism: Synechococcus sp. PCC 6716 (assembly GCF_022570815.1). Lineage (NCBI taxonomy): Bacteria > Bacillati > Cyanobacteriota > Cyanophyceae > Synechococcales > Synechococcaceae > Synechococcus > Synechococcus sp. PCC 6716. The sequence continues at coordinate 54,051 of NZ_JAKLTU010000024.1, read as the reverse complement.
GGCATAGCTCCCAACAACCTTCACCCCCGGAAACCGAGTCTCAAGATTCGACTGTAGGCGTTGTAATACCTCTGGCGTGCTGCCGTAGAGAAAAATTCGCCAGCCTTCACTCACGGCGCGATCGCACAACGCCAACATCAATGCTGGGCCATAGACCCGCTGTGCATTCGCAAAGCCCAGTAACCGCAACCCCCACACCAAGGGCATCCCATCGGCAGTGACGAGGCGTGCTCCGTTGACCACTGCTTGAAAATCCCGCTGCCATACCCCAGTCATCACCACATGGACATTGGCTGCGACCACATAGCCACCACTAGCCGCTGCAATCCATTCACCGAGGCGATCGCAGGCGTCATCATAGCTCGTAACGGTGACGCGAGTGCCCAAAATGTAGCCCTCTGGCATGGCTGAGAATCGTAGTCTTAGAGGTCTTCAGCTAGAAACCGCAGGAGACCCGCACCGTATCCGTAGGGGCAGTGTCGGGAGGAATGCGGATGATGAATAATAGCACTATGATCCAAGTTTTGACTGTCTCCTGTAAGCTCAAGGTATCCCAATCGCAAGCCGTTAAATTGGATGCGACAATGGATGCCTTTGTGCAGGCGCTGAACTGGGTGAACMAAAACACGCCACAAAAGGTAGTCAATGCCATCAAACTACAATCGCTTTGCTACCACGAGATTCGGTCTCGGTTTGGCTTGTCTAGCAATCTAGCACAACAGGTATGCAGGCGGGTGGCGGGTGCTCGCAAGACAGCACAACAGAAAAACCGCCAAGTCAAAGTGTTCAAGCGTGGGTTTACTACCTACGATGCCCGCATTTTCTCATTCCGACAGAGGGATTGGACGGTGTCGCTCACTACTGTCGATGGTCGTGAGCGGTTTGAACTAGCAATTGGCAACTACCAGAGGGGACTACTGGCGGGTTCTAATCCCAAATCTGCAACCCTTGTCAAGCGGAAGGATGGTTCTTATTACCTACAGATAGCGCTGGAATCAGAGCCACCGAAACCGCAAGATGGGGAGAAGATTGTGGGCGTGGACTTAGGAAGGACAGATATTGCGCACACATCGGAGGGACAACATTGGGACGGGCACACCCTAACTAAAGTTAGAGACCACTTTACCAACTTGAGAGCGGTACTCCAGCAGAAAGCCAGTAAGGGCACACGGAGTTCGAGGCGCAGATGCAGAGAACTACTGCAATGGTTGTCTGGCAAGGAGAGACGCTTCCAAGCATGGGTGAATCACAATATCGCTAACCGTATTGTCGAGACGGCAAAATCTCTTTCCGCCAGCATCGCCATTGAAGACCTAACAGGGATTCGGGAGCGCACTAACCGACAGCCCCGATCTAAAACTGAGCGGCGGCGTAGCAATAGCTGGGCGTTTCACCAACTTAGGCAGTTTCTCGAATACAAGGCTGTACGGGCAGGTGTAAAGACGATACTTGTACCACCGGCCTATACCTCACAGMCCTGCCACAGGTGCTTGCATATCCATCCAGACCCTGCTCAATCCTATCGCGGTGGTAAGCAGTTCAAGTGCGGTCATTGTGGCTGGACAGGGGATGCTGATTTCAACGGTGCAAATGTAATTGCGCTTTTGGGGGCTGTTGTAAACCAGCCTAGAGGTATGGCTGACGCTACCTACGGAACGTGGTTGGCGTGCCAACTACAGGGCTACGAAAAGCCCGCTCCGCACTGCTTAGCAGTCGGAGTCGGGTAGTTTACTGATGATCTTACAGAGTATTTTCAGTGGGTCTTAGGGTAATATGTTGCTCTTGGCTATAGTGCGTTATAGGGACTACCTAGTGGACTTACCCGAACTAACGTTGCGCAATATTTGGTACAGTTGGGCGATCGCCCCCGACCAGTCATTGCGTTGTGGTTGGCGAATGAGCCGCACCGAAGGGTACCAAGGAGAATCAGACCGTTGCCAGAACCAGCGCCAATCGGCCACAAAAGGCAGGAGAATCCATGTGGGCTTGCCCAAGGCTGCCGCCAGATGAGCCACGGCGGTATCGATGGTAACCACAGCATCCAACTGCTGAATCAGCAATGCCGTATCCAGAAAATCGGTCATGTAGGGGTGGCAATCAATGACCTCCGCTTGCTGGAGTGCTTCGGCTTCCTCGCAAGAGCGCTCCTTTTGCAGGCTATACCACTGTACGTCTAGACCCCTGAGCAGCGGTTGCCACTCCGCTAGAGGACAGGAGCGTTTCGCTGTCGTACGGGTGTTGCTGCGGGTTGCCCACACTAGCCCGAACCGCGGCTTGGCCACACTAAAAATCGGTTGGGGTGGGGATATCGGTAACTGGAAGTAGGGACTAAACTTAGGAAACCGCTCTTTACTAATGCCAAGAAAGCGCGGCAGGCTAAGCAGGGGCGTGTGGTAGTCAAAGGGCGGTGGGGGTGCCTCCGTACTAATGACCTCAATGCCACGAATTGTTTCAAACAGCCGCAGCAGGGGGGGATAGGCAGCAACAATAATCCGCTGGGTGTGGGGCACAAGCAGGGGTAAAAAGCGGGCAAACTGAATACAATCCCCCATACCTTGCTCACTATAGACAAAGAGGGTTTTACCGTGGAGCGCTTGTCCTTGCCAGCGGGGTTGCGGGTACTGACGCAGCCCCCCTTCCGCTTGCTGCCAACGCCATTCATATTCCTGCCAACCTTCCTTGAAGTGCCCAAGTAACAACAGCACCAGTGCATAGTTGAGGTGAACCTCTGGGACAGTGGGTGTCAGGTGGACGGCCTGTTGAAAATGCTTGAGCGCCGCTTGGGGATCTCCGGTTTCTAAAAGTGCTGTGGCTAACCCTGCATGGGCGGTGCCGTTTAGGGGGTCTAAACTCAGACACCGCTGATAGTAGCCAATAGCTGCGGTAAACTCTTCTTCGCTGAGGCACAACTGGCCGAGCTGTAGCAGGGCTTGCTGATGTTTGTTGTCCCGCAGTAACACCTCATCGTAGCGATTGCGGGCAGCACTGAGGTTTCCCTTCAGATGCAGGGCATAGCCAAGGTTATAGTGAGCCACTAACAGTTCTGGATTGGCTGCTAGGGCTGCTTCAAACTGGGCAATTGCCCCATCGTAGTTTTTGAGTTCAAGGTAAAGGCTGCCAAGGTTATTGTGCACATCCGCAACCCCGGGTTCAAGGTAAAGAGACTGCTCATAGCAGGCACTGGCTTCGGTGAGTTTCCCTTGAGAGTGTAGGCAGAGCCCCAAATTGTATAAGGTTATGGGCAAATCGGGGTTGAGGGACAAGGCCTTTTGATAGCAGGCGATCGCCGCGTCAATCGTCCCTAAATCGAGGTAGGCATTGCCGAGATTACTATGGGCTTCTACCCAGTCCGGCTTAACCTCAAGGGCACGCTGATAGTGGGGCAGCGCCGCCGCCGGTTGCTTGAGGAGATCGTGCAGCACCACAGCTAAGCGGTAATGGGCTGGCGCATACCAAGCATCAAGGGCGATCGCGCTTTCGTAGGCGGATTTAGCGTTTAAGGGCTGTGCCAACTGCTCAGCGGTTAACCCTAGGAGGTAGTACGCTTCCGGTTGGGGAGAGGTCTCAAGCAGTTGTTGAGCGACCTGTTGTGCTGCCAACCAGTTTTGCTGCTGGTAGTGCTGCCATGCTTTTTTGAGCAGTGACGATGGCCGCCATGGAAAAATACCCACTGGATGCACGAACCTATGGCTGTGAAAGGTTACTCAAATAATACGCAACGGCGGTCGCAATCGTGAGGTTACCGTTTGTGTCTAAGGGGATCGGCTCTTGGGGTGGGTCTGGCTCCGCGTGCAAAAACGCCCAGTTCCCACCAAAGAAGTCCTCATGGCTGAGAATTTGATGGGGGTGATGGGCTTGCAACCCAGCGACGAGAATTGGCCCCTCGGCAAAATCATCGCGGCGAATGGTAGCGACCGGAACTCCCAAGCGGCAGGCTTCGGAATAGGTACCATAGCCGGGTTTAGAGATAATGCGACTGCACAGGGGCATCACGTCAACGGGGCGTAACTGCCGCCCGCATAACTTGAGGAGATTGGGTAACTCTGGGGCAGTAGCATCAAAGGTGAGAAACTGCCAGTCTGGAAATGCGGCGAGGGCGTGGTAGGGGATCGCCTCTAAACTCAGCCCACCAAAGGTTAGGAGCACCGTACGTTCTTTGGCCGTCGTTAGCCCTAGTTGAGTTCGGATCTGCGCCTCAGTGTAACGCGGTTCAGCCCCTGTCAAGCCTACCCGTTCTTTGTGGGGAAAGGCGCTTAAGGGTTCAGCAAAGGGAAGCTCAAAGAGGCGATCGCAGCCCCCATAGAGGTCACTCACCCAGTCGGCTATCTCCCTAAAGGTCTCGCCAAAGGAACGGTAAATAAAATCCCAGCCAAAGTTGGTTGCCATCCAGCAGGGCACCCCTGCCCCGTGGGCGATCGCCACTGCAAGGGGCGGCACATCCGCCAGTACTAACTGCGCCCGGTTCTGCTGGATAAAGTCCACTTCGGCGCGGATTAACTCCGGTGCCATCCCTTGGAGTTGCAACAGTTTGGCGCGGGTGGCCGTCAAATCCATGTGTAAACTGTCGGTTTGCACCACCCCAAGGTCAAGGGCGCGCGGGCGATGGATAAAGTCTCCCTCAAGGTTGGCCTGCAACAACCAATGGGGAGCCGCCGTCACAATCAGGGGGAGCACATCAGGGACGTGACGGCGAATTGCATTCACTAACGCCGCTGTCCGCGCCACGTGCCCAAACCCATGATTTGTCAGTGCCACGTAGAGCGTTGGCCGCGTCACGCCTCAGATCTCCCTCAAGTCAGAGGTCATCCTAACATTTGTAATGATTACCGATCGGCTCATTCCCGACATTTTGCGGCTCTATCGTTGCCATTTATAAAACAATGTTGCTTTTCGTAAAGATATGTAACATAATATTGACTAGGAGGCAGAGATAAGATAGCCCAACGCTAGACGTAAAACATCTCTGAAGCGATATGACCTTTACGACAGATAACCGTTTCACCCAAACCACCCTTGCCACTGCGGTGCAGGATGTGACAACGCTGTTCAACTGCCTAAGCATTGATGACAAACTTGGCTTGCTGTGGTTTATCTACACAGAAACAGGTCGCTCCATTACCGCTGCTGCGCCCGGTACGGCTCGCCTACAGCTTGCTGAAGGGCTTCTGAACCAAGTCAAGGCTCTGAGTTTTGACGATCAACTGCAATTCATGCGGGACTTGGTCGCCAACGTTGATACGCCGCTGACCCGCGCCTACGGTGTGTTTAGTCCCAATACTAAATTAGCCTTTTGGTACCAACTCGCAGAATTAATGCGGCAGGGGTTTGTGGTACCCGTACCCGCTGGCTACCGTCTGAGTCGTGATGCCGACCGCGTTTTTGATGCCATTAAAGCCCTTGACTTTGGCCAACAAATCACGGTGCTGCGCAACGCCGTAGTGGCGATGGGTGTGGATCCCCTCGCTGTCTAGGTGCATGGCCATGGGTTACGCAAGGGGGCGATCGCTCCCTTTTTTTAGCGGTTTTACAAGTTTTCAGGAGCAGTACCAATGAGCACAACATTACTGGCCAGTGCCCCCACCATTGACGGTGTGAGTGAGGCTACCATTGCCGCCTACTTTGCTGGATTAAATGCCGAAGCCTACCCAGACGTGGCCAACCTATTTGCCACAGATGGGGTGCTCGTTCCTCCCTTTGAAGAGCCGGTGGTTGGCCCAGCCGCGATCGCCACCTACCTAGCCCAAGAAGCCGTGGGAATGCGGGTGGTGCCCACCAAGGGAGAGTTACTCAGCCACGAGCCGCACGAGCGAGTGTACCGTATTGTTGGCCAAGCGAAACTGCCCCTATTTACCGTGAATGTAGCATGGCAATTTGGCTTAAACCCTCAGGATCAGATTACCGGTGTCAAAGTCGATCTCTTGGCTACCCTCGAGGAACTCTTTAGCTATCAACCTCTGCGTCAGCGTCCATAGCCACCTCAGTCGGGGCATTGGGGAATACCTGACGTTCAAGGCTTTCAACGCGATCCCGCAGATTGTGCAGAATTCCCGAATGGCTTAAGCGGACAGCTGCTAACTGCTCTCGTAGGCGATCGTAATTTTCGGGGAGACGTTGGCGCAGTTGAATGACTTCGCGACTTAGGGCATTCACCCGCCGCTCAAGATCGGCAAGGCGCTCAGGGAGATGGCCTTTCTGGTCAAAATACTTGCAGATAATATCAACAATGACCCCTTCAAGATTGGCAAACTGGTGCTCTTGCTGATAGGAGTACAGCCAACTGAGAATCTCAGGCGGCAAGTGCTCAGTAATACCGGCAGGGAGTTGAGAGTCCATCTAAATCTCCGAAAGACGCGCTCATCGGCTAGGGCAGCATAGACACGGCAAGTCCATCCTAGCAACTATAGCCATCCCAGTTCATTGAGAGACCCTATAGAAGACTTCAGCAACCGCCTAGACCCTAGACCGACAGCCACCTGCCTTGCGCAGAGCATCCAGTTCGTAGCGGCTGAGGGGGCGCACCTGTTGGGGGCGCAATCCTCCGAGGTGAACAGCACCGATCGCCACCCGTTTTAGACTGATAACCGGATGCCCCAACGCCTCAGCAACACGGCGAATTTGGCGATTACGGCCTTCGCGCAGCACAATGTCTAACAAGGTGCGATCGCCCGTGGTGGTAATAGGGCGAATCGTTGCCGGCAACGTGAGGCGGCCATCCAAAGGAACACCATGACGCCAGCGAGCAAGGGTAGGCTCCGAGGGCTGCCCCTGCACCCACACTCGATAGGTTTTGGGAATAGAGTGACGGGGATGGGTCAGCAAATAGGTCAGTTCCCCATCATTGGTTACAATCAGCGCACCACTGGAATCAGCATCAAGGCGACCCACGGGATGCAGTCCCGGAACCGCTCGGTAAGGGCGGGGCAGCACGTCCAGCACTGTGCACCGACCGCGAGGATCCTGACAGGTAGAAATGACCCCCTTGGGTTTATGGAGTAACAGATACACCCGCTCCACGGTCTCGGCGGGTCTTAAGGGTTGACCGTGATATTCAATGCGATCGCGATCGGGATCGACTTTGTCGCCCACCTGAGCGGGGTGACCATTGACCCAAATATCCCCCTGACGAATCAGGGTTTCGGCATGGCGGCGCGATGCCACCCCCCAATGGGCAAGGACTTTTTGTAACCGCTCTGTTGCCATTGGGTCACCCAGCACTGCCCTGCAATGCATGAATATCTGCTGCCACAATGTGGGGGAGGCATTGGCTGATTTTTGCTGCGTCCCAGTGCCACCACGCAATTTGCTCTAGCTGAGCAATGACCGTATCTCTCTTGAAACACTGCACGTCTGGGGGTAGCTCAACCTGCTCCCAGCCCTGTCCAAAAATGTAAAACGGATAGGTGGAAAAGCCCTGCATATCGTGATTTGCGCCATTCATAATGAATTTAACATTGCGGGCGATCGCACAAAACTTGCCAATAATTAATTTATCGCCGATAAAGGGAAAATGGTATAGAACATTGCGCTCAAAGTTTTCCGGACTACTATCCTAGCGGCACTGTTGCCAAACCCCACCCTAACTTGGTAGAAAGGAAGTGCTAACCAAGTTCCAACCGTTATTGTGGGGAGTACTATAAATGAAATCTATCTACAAACTCTTAGCTATTGCTCTAGTTCTCTCTAGTTTCTCTGTGGGTCTGGTGGCCTGCGGGGGCGGCGGTGGCGAAACAACTACTCCTACGGAGTCACCTTCACCAGCAACGTCACCTTCACCATAAACACGTGCTAGCTACTCACTAAAGAATCACTGCAGTGCTCCGCCACAACGCGTTGGTGCTAGCCTGCCGCAGGTATAGTGGTTAGGGGTTAGTTCTACGCCAGCGTGCCTTGGCATCCTTCCGTGTCAAGGAAGGCGGAGTATCAAACGAGCTACTAGGGCGCTAGTAACGCCAGTAGCGCCGACCCTGCCAAAAAATTCCCATGGCCGTCCCAATCAAGAACACTTCGGTGATCGGGAAAAAAACAGATCGCAGCCCAAGCAGGGAGCCGAAAAAACTAAACCCCAAGCTGGCTAAGAGTAAGCACAAGAATAATCCCCACAGGGTGCCGCCATATATAGGTGCCGGGTTAAACCAAACTTCGAGGCACAGCACCGCCAGCATCCCCAACGCAATACTCATCCCCAACTGCACTAGCAAACTGAGGGGCGGCTGTAACAAAATGATTAACACTTCGCGCATCAACAATGACGCACTGCCAATGTAGTACAGCCCAGTATCAAACAGCGCAGCAATGAGGGCAACGAGCAGCCCCGTAGGGATCAGCGATCGCCAAGGCAGCGCCTTGAATTGGTGCCACGGATCCGACACAGACTACTCTCAGATCAAACCAAATCGTCTAGGCTCATTTCCAGTTCCATGCGCTGTTCCATTTGGCGCAGAAAATACCCCGTCATCATGGCGGAGGCCAGCAACCCTGCAAGATTGTCACGGTCTGTAGCAATTTGCACATTAAAGTCCTCCGACGGCAGCCCCCCCACTAGCCCTTGGACGTTTTGGCTAATAATTTGACGAATTTCAGGACTCACGGAGCGGGCAATGCGCGTTAGTACTTCCGGCGATTGACGTTGTAGATACTTTAAGAGCAGGTTCGGCTGCCCATCCTCAGTAAAGGAACCGTGAAAATCAGCATGTCCGGGATCAAAAACCATAGGCATTGCTCGCGCGTTATGTTAACTATATGTTACCAAATGCAAATCCGCTACTGCTGCCGTTGCAGCTGAGGGCACTGCCTCGGCCGGCAACTCCTGTAAAATAGACCTCAGCACTTAAAATAGACCTCAGCACTGCGTCAGACCGGATGAGGATTCCTCCATGACCGCTTTGGATCAGCTTCAGCCTGCCAACCCTCGGGAGGTGAATATTTTTGCCCCCTATATGCGCAATGAGAAACGGGCGCTCCTTCCCCTTGGTATTGCTCTTTACCGACAGGGAAGGCTGGAGGGGCAGCGCGGGATTGAAGGGGGTGACAACGTTGATTTTGTAGCCTCATGGACCATTGCCAATCTGCCGGCCGATCTGTCGCGCTGTACAGTCATGTTTGATAATTCTGTTGATCTCCAGTACGAAATTTCGATTACGACCTTTGAGTTGGTCGATCACCTCATTGATGTGATTATTAACTACAAAAAGCATCGTATTGCTGATTTTTCTAAGGGGTTTTACCGTAAGCTACTGCGACTTGAGTAATGATAGACATCTTGGGGATACCGCTGAGGGAGGAATAAGACAACAGTGCCGAAACATCTGCTCATCGCGTCCATGGTGGCTTACAGCGGTAAGTCTGCAACGATTTTGGGTTTGGCAAAGCTATTGCGCGATCGCCACTTCAATGTTGGCTACGGCAAGCCTTTAGGCACCTTTCAACCCAACGCTGACACCGAGGATACGGAAGCGGATGTGTGGTTTGTGCAGCACACCCTTAATCTGCCAACGGTGCGGCCAACCCTGCTCACCTTGACCCCTGAGACGATTGAAGCGCGACTGACTGGCCGAGATCAAACTGACTATCGGCAGGCACTCACCGCCTACCAAAACGACAATAGTGAAGACGTTGTGCTGCTGGAGGGGCCAGCCACCCTAGCCGAAGGTCGCCTATTTGATCTAGGGATGGGGGAAATGGCGCAGGTGCTAGATGCGCCCATTCTCTTAGTTGTCCGCTACGACTCCCCCTTAGTGGTGGAGTCAATTTTATTGGCTAAGTCGGAACTGGGCGATCGCCTACTAGGGGTGATTATTAACGATATCCCCGATGCGGAGCGCGAACCCCTTAAGGCTATTTGTGACTACCTTGAAGCACAGCAGGTACCGGTGTTTGGGTTGTTACCCCGCAGTCAGTTACTCCGCAGTGTCAGTGTTCGTGAGTTGGTGCGGCAGTTGGGGGCAGAGGTCTTGTGTCGCCCCGATCGCCTTGACCTGCTTGTGGAAGAGTTGACCATTGGTGCCATGAATGTAAGTGCAGCGTTGAAATACTTCCGCAAGGGGAGCAACATGGCGGTGATTACGGGGGGCGATCGCACCGATATTCAGTGGGCGGCACTGGAAACCTCCACCCATTGTCTGATTCTCACCGGGCACCTGCCACCGTCGCCGGCCATTCTGGCCCGTGCTGAAGAGTTAGAAATTCCGATCCTATCGGTGGACTTAGACACCCTCACAGCGGTGGAAATTGTAGATCGCGCCTTTGGCCAAGTGCGACTGCACGAGGTAGCTAAGGTGAAGTTTATCGAGCAACTGATGCAAGAGCATGTGGATGGCGATCGCCTCTTGCGCTCCCTAAAACTGCCAGAACGGCTTGCCCTCTAGCGGCAATAATTGCTCCGCCAACTCCTTGTCAGTTACCGAAAAACGCCGTAAAGCCCCTGCCTTTAGGCATGGGGAGTATGTCAAAATGCTCCTAATAGCTCCTAGTATGGGAGAACTGCCATGAGTGTCCCGATTTCCCCAATTCAGCTTCCTCCCTGTGGGGATTGTGCAGCGGATGCCGAGTGGTTAGAGCAGGCACTCTTAAGCTGGCTCAACACAGAGTACGTGCCGGAAGCCGTGAATACCGCCATTGCCCAGCGCGCCGCTCAGGTCTATCGACGGCAACGCCTAGAAGGAGAACACGACCTAGGGGGTATTCTCTTGGCCTTAGTCACCGAGTTACAGCAGTTTGATTTCTCCCAAAGCTTTTACAGCGAGTTTGCCGTGGCCAATGCCGTGAGTGATCTGCTGCTACGCCGCCTCGGCATTGAACCCTGTTGCGGGGCAGGCTAGTCTTTGGGCTGCCAATCAGGTTTTATCACTTGGCGCGAGCGGGCAATCACCAAGGCATTATCTGGCACGTCGTCGGTGACCGTTGACCCCGCTGCCACCGTCACATTTTCGCCAAGGGTGACCGGAGCCACTAAAACACTATTAGAACCGGTTTTTGTACCGCTCCCAATGTGGGTCTGGTGTTTGCGAACACCGTCGTAGTTGGCAGTAATGGTTCCCGCGCCAATATTGACGCGATCGCCAAGGGTGGCATCCCCAAGGTAGGCGAGGTGGGAGGCCTTGGTATAGCTGCCAAAGTGTGCTTTTTTTAACTCCACAAAATTACCCACGCGGCAGTGATCCCCCACAACACTCTGCTGGCGAATATGGGCAAACGGACCAATCTCGCTGTCATCGGCAATTTGACTATCCGTAATCACCGAATAGCGTGCCGTTACACGTTCACCGATGGTGCTATTTTCAATGAGACAGCCAGGCCCAATGTGACTGCCACTGCCAATGCGGCTGACTCCCCGCAGATGGGTTTGCGGTTCAATCACCACATCAGCAGCCAGTTCTACAGTGTCCTCAATGGTGGTACTGGCAGGATCAATGAGGGTCACGCCTGCCTTCATCCACGCTTGCTTCGTGCGATTTTGTAAAATTTGGTAGGCGGTTGCCAGTTGGGCGCGATCGTTAACCCCCAAAATTTCTTCGTAATCTTCAACGTCCACCACCATCACTGGGTTTAGGGCATTGACAGCATCCGTGAGGTAGTATTCCTGCTGGTCATTGTTGGATTGCAGGTGGGGCAGTACCGCCGCCAGTTGCGGCCAGTGAAAGCAGTACACCCCAGCATTAATGCGCCGATTTTGTTTTTGCGCTGTGGTGCAGTCGCGGTCTTCAATAATTTGCTTGAGGATATTTTGGCTGTCGCAGATGACGCGGCCATAGCCTTGGGGATTGCTAATTTGGGCAGTAAGAATTGTCGCAGCATTCCCCCGCTCTTGGTGTACCTGTAATAAATGGGCAAGGGTTTCCACCCGCAGCAGCGGCACATCGCCATTGAGTACCAGCAGGTGCCCTTCATAATCCTTGAGGTAGGGGAGCAACTGTTGCACCGCGTGCCCTGTCCCCAGTTGTTCTCGCTGCTCTACAAATTCCAGTGCTGGGTAATCTTTGAGGGCACTGCGCACCGCATCCCCGGCATAGCCAATGATCACAAACTGGCGTTGGGGTTGCAGGGATTTGACTTGGTGGAGCACCCACTCCACCAGCGATCGCCCCCCAAGGGGATGCAAGACCTTGGGCAGCGAGGATTTCATACGTGTACCTCGCCCTGCTGCTAACACTGCCACAATGACCATGAGTTCTGCGTGCCTCATCAATCCAACGGGGGGTTTACCTTGCCAGTATTGACTGGCAGGGGCGCAACATCACACCTCAAACACTAAGATCGCCCACAGTGGAGTATATCAAGCTTAGGAAACTAGGGGTAGAACCCAGCCCTAACTTAAGTGTTGCGGAATTCCCCATCCGCGCAGTGGGGGCGTTCATGCTGACATCAGCCGTTACCTCCAACAGGGCTGATTGCGTAGGGTTGCTTGGTAAAATAAACAGAATTAACGACTATTTCGCGGGCGATCGCCTGCGCACGGAGCTTCGCCCCCATGACCTACCACAAACTGTGGTTTCAACAAACAGCTCGCCAACTACAAGTGTTGCGCCCGTTTCCTGCCTTCGAGATTGTGCAGGGTTTTATCCACACCTATCTCCCGAAATTGATCGATGATATGGACGGTCGCGGCTTGGACTTAACGGATCCGTACCACTGGTGGGAAAGCATCTACATTGATGGCATTCTTGAATTGGAAAATAGCGAGGGAGTAACCCTCTCAGTTGCTGTCGGTATTATTGAGCAGTGGCGCAATGCCAATACGGCACTACGCATGATTACCACACCACGAATGGTTGAACTACGTCACTCCCTCAACCTTGAGCAGCACTGGCTTTTTTATGTCTCTAGCCGCAAGCCTTATCCAGAGTCGGTCTGGATTGATCTGCTTTATGAACAGGCTGATAAGCCACCGCCTGAAAGCCGGTGTTGCATTATTGAAGTGGTTGAACCCGACCTTTAGCTGAGGTGCAAAAGCGTCGGCTAGAGGTAGTCGTTAGAGACTGCACCGCAATAGTGTGGCAATGTGTTGCAAGACTGTTGACCTAGGCAACAATATGCTGCGAGGTGCAAACATTTTGCATACCGCAAGGGGTCATGCCGTACACTAAGGGGGTTTTTATTTTTAATTCTATTGAAATGAAATTAGTCTCTCTCGTGCTCATTAGTAGTGGTTTAGTGAGTAGTGTAGGGGTGCCCTCCCAAGCGATCGCCCAAAAGTATCCCGCTGTGGCAGTCACGAGCTTTATGGATACCTGCCTTGATCACGGCCAACGCTCAGCGCCCATTGTGCCGCGATCGCTGCTGAGCAATATCTGTCGTTGCTCGATTAACTACATCCAAGAGCGGGTTAGCTATGATGACTTTCGTACCCTGAACCCTGACAATCGTCAGAATCAGTCTCCGCGCCAGCAACACGTCCAGCGGGTTGTCGATGAAAGTATTAACCGCTGTATTCTGAAGCAGGTGGGGGGCTAGGGGCACTTTTGGGGGGTAGCTAGCGTCCAAGACCTTAGGTCACGCCGCAATCCAAGCACGGCCACCGTATGGGTTTATGCTAGATTGGGCGTAAGAAAACGCACTCAGCATTAGGACGAGTCCTATGGGAATCACACACCGCACATTAGTTGTTAGCACGACCGTTGTGATGACAGCCTTAGTGGCCGTTACAGGTGCGGGGTTACACTGGTCGAGAAGTTTAGCTAGCTTTCGGCAAAGCCCTAAGGAACTCGTCGATGAAGTGTGGCAAGTGATTGACCGCGAGTATGTGGATGCCACCTTTAACGGCAATGACTGGCGGGCGGTGCGCCGAGAGTTCTTATCTCGTAACTATAGCAATACTGAGGACGCCTATAAAGCAGCTCGAGAAATGCTTGAAAAGCTCAACGATCCCTATACTCGCTTCATGGATCCCGAGCAATTTAAGTCGATGCAAATTGAAACCTCCGGGGAGCTAACGGGGGTCGGTATTACCATTACTCAAGATGAGAAAACCAAGGAAATTACGGTTGTTTCCCCCATTGAGGGCAGCCCTGCCGCCGAAATTGGCTTAATGGCCAAGGATGTGATTCTGCGGATTGATGGTAAGTCCACAAAAGGCATGGATATTAACCAAGCTGTCAGCATGATCCGGGGGCCGGTGAACACGAAAGTCCGGCTAACTATCCAGCGAGGCGGCCAAGTCATGAACTTTGAAGTGACCCGTGCCCGCATTGAAATTCACCCCGTGCGCTACAGTGTGCGGCAAACTCCCCAAGGCCCTGTTGGCTACATTCGCCTTGTTACCTTTAGCTCTAATGCAGCGGCGGAAATGCGCAGTGCCATCCGTGACTTAGAGAAGCAGGGCGTACAGGGCTACGTTTTGGATGTGCGCTCGAATCCGGGGGGCTTACTGTTTGCCAGTGCTGAAATTGCGCGGATGTTTTTGCAGCAGGGAGATATTGTCTCCACTGTGAATCGCCAAGGGGAAGCCGATCGCCTGCGAGCGGGGCGAGGGTTTCTCACCAACAAGCCCATGGTCGTGCTGATTGACGGTGGGTCTGCCAGTGCCAGCGAAATTTTGGCCGGGGCGCTCCAAGACAATAACCGTGCGGTCTTAATTGGGACGAAGACCTTTGGCAAGGGCTTGGTACAGTCGGTGCAACCGGTGGGAGAAGGCTCCGGAATTGCCGTGACGATCGCGAAGTACTTTACCCCCAGTGGCCGCGACATTAATAAGAAAGGGATTGAGCCGGATATTGAAGTGCAACTGACTGAGCAGCAGCGGGAGCAACTCACCCGGGAGGATATTGCGACGGATAAAGACCCCCAATTCATGCGGGCGATCGCCGTTCTCAATGAGCGCATTTTGGCCGAGCAGCGCAGCACTCAGTCCGCACAGCCGTCTCGCGCTGTTCGCTAACCCCTCATATGCGTGACCAGCGACACAACGTTCAGCGGGTACTCTGGCTAACACTCATACTGAATATTGTTGTTACGCTGGTGAAAGCTATCGTTGGAGTGCTGAGTCACTCTCTGAGTTTGCAAGCGGATGCGCTCCACAGTTTTACCGATGGTATCAGTAATGTCTTGGGGTTAGTAGCCATGCACTGGGCCAATCCCCACCCCGATCGCGAGCATCCCTATGGACATCAAAAGTTTGAAGCGTTAGGGGCGCTGGGAATTGCTGCTTTTCTGGGAATGGCCTGCTTTGAAATTCTCCAGAGTGCAGTGGAGCGGCTGCTACATCAGGCAACAACGATTGCCCTTGGGGCAGCAGAGCTATGGTTGATGATTGGGGTGTTGGGCATCAATATTGGGGTCACCCTTTACGAGCATCACATGGGGCGCCAGCTGAATAGCCCAGTTTTGCTGGCAGACGCAAAGCATACCCTCAGCGATGTCTGGGTCACCATTGCTGTGCTGCTAGGGCTGATCGGGGTCTGGAGCTTGAACTGGTACTGGTTAGACGTGGCGTTAGCCTTTCCGGTGGCGGCCTTAGTATTTTGGAGTGCATGGTCGGTGCTGAAAACTAATATTCCGTGGCTGGTGGATGCAGCGGCGATCGCCCCGGAGGCCATTTACGCCATTGTCATGGCTATCCCCGGGGTGATCAACTGCCATGACATTAGTTCGCGGGGAGTGGTTGGCCGACAAGTATTCATTGAAATGCACCTGATTGTTGAAACGGAAGATGTTACCGCCGCCCATGGGATTACCGAAGAGGTGGAGGCTGCCCTGCAAGCGCAGTATGGCCCTGCGCGCATCGTCATCCATGTGGAACCTCAAGATTACCAGTCGAGCCAGATAACGTTTTCTTGATGTTTCTGGCACACTAGCTAAGCAGTCCCTTTTCTCGCTGTGCCATTGTGGCTCCTTTTTTTGAACGCCAGCTTCAACGCCTACGCACCGATCTATTGCGATTGGGGGCACTGGTGGAGACCACCTGTCAACTCTCCTACGGGGTGTTAATTGAAGGAAACCTGACCACTATTGATCTGCTGTTGCAGCGAGAACAGGAAGTGGATCGCCAGTATCACCAACTGACCCAAGATGCCATTGAAATTTTGACCCTGCACGCCCCAGTCGCCAATGATCTGCGCTTTTTAGCCAGCTTACTGCACCTCAGTCGAGATTTAGAGCGCATTAGCGACTATGCGGTGGAAATTGCCAGCGCTGCTCAGCACCTCTTTGCCTATCCTGCAATGCCCTCGGTGTTGGCTGAGGTCAAAGCCATGTTTGAGCGATCGCTATTGCTAGTGTCCGAAAGTTTATCTGCTGTTGCGGATCTGGATGTGGAGTTGGCTGCGGCCATTGCCCTCCATGATGATGCGGTGGATGCAGACTACAGGCACATTTATAGTCGCCTTTGTAGCCCCCTAGCCGAGCCTGAACTGGTGGAGCCACGCCTGTTACTGTTAGTGGTGATTCGCAACCTAGAGCGGATGGGAGATCATGCCACGAAAATTGGCGAGCAGGTTTGCTTTATTGTCAACGGCTACCCCCACTGAGTAAATTTTGCCTTTCACGGCCTTGGAGTGCGGCAATTGCCCCATAACCTCTGAGAATGGAGTTAGCCCCTTTGGATGGAGAGCGCAATGCACCTTGGCCGCCGGTTCTTCTTACAATCTGCTGCTGCGCTGTTACTGGCACAGGCGTTTTGGCAGGGGGGCAGTAAGGCGATCGCTGCTCCTTTACCAACGGTGCGGGCACTCCTCATTGGCATTAACCACTATCCCCACCTTGGGATGGTGCCTCCCCTTGCCGGTTGCCTCACCGATGTAGAACTGGTCAAAATGTTGTTGATGGAACGATTTGGCCTCGATCGCGATCGCCTAACGATTTTGACCGAGGCTGCGGCAACCCTGCCCAGAGTCAGGGAGGAACTGGCAGAACTCCAAGGGCTTGGTGACCCTATTTTGGTCTATTTCAGCGGCTATGGCACCCTCTGGCAACAACAGCCGACGCTCCTATTGGCCAATGCCGATAGCAGTGGTGCCGATAGCTTAGCCTTAGCAGAGCTACTCAACCTCAAATCTCTACAGGTCTGGCTAGATACCCGCTTTACCAGTGCGCCACCCCACGCCTCCCATCTGCGGTGGCGGTATGCCCCCCTAGCCGCAACCGTTAGCCCTCAAGCACACAGTGAGGCTAAGAATCTCACCGCCGTCAACGATCTTGGGGCAGAAGTCACCCTTAATGGGGTGACCGTAGGGCTGTTTACTGCAACCCTGAGCCATTATCTAGCGGCCTTGGCCGGCGATCGCCCCTTGGATCACAGCGTAATGCATACCGCTGATGACCTGCGCACCTATCTCGGCAGTGAGGTACGTGTGGCTATGGGCAGCCTGCCTAGCATGGGCGGTAACAGTTTGGATGCCGTTGTGCAAGGCAGCCATGATCGCACCCTCAACCTTTGGTGCGGCGGGTTCAGTCCATGGTTGCTGGCACACCTTAGCCCTCGCAGTCGTCTGCTCAGCACCGATACAAGCGTCATCGTGGAACTCAGCAGCATCAATGGTTTTATGGCTCAAGGTACAGCCGCTGCTCCACTGCAAAGCGGCGATCGCCTCTACGAGAAATTACGTCGTCTCCCTCGCAACCTCAGCCTTAAGGTTGGCTTAGACCCGCACCTCGAGAAAATTGAGCGAGTTGATGTCGTGAATGCCTTGGCTAACCAAGGCGACGTGACGGTTGTCAACAGCCCTGACGACCTGCCAGATGTAATCATTACCAAAACCTCAGAGGCCGGTAGCTATGGGCTGCAATGGCCCGCAGGCTCCCTCCTCCAGGAGAGTTGCACCACCACCAACGAAGCCGCCAAGGCGGGAATGCGGCGCTTAAACCCATGGTTTGCCACTCTGCTAGCCCACAAATGGCTGGCCTTGACCGTTAATACAACCTCGAGCCATTTAGGCATTTCCACCACCTTAGAGCAACTCACCCCCCAGCCCAAACTCTTAAGTCGGCAATACACAACTCGCTCCCCCCATCCACTGCCGGAGGTACTGCGCACAAAGCTACCCCCTGTGAACTTGGCAGCCCCCCTCACCCTAACCAAGGGGGACACCTGCCGTTGGAGCATCTATAACTATGGCGACGAGTCCTTAAATGTGCTGGCCGTTGCTTGGGACAGCCGCCAAGGGCTGCTCTTGCTGCCCCTCCAACCGCAGTCCTGGCACCTAGAACTAGCAGCGGGGCTGAGTGTGCCCCTCTACACCTGGAGCTTGAACCACCCTAGCCAGTGGCTGCAAGTCTTTATTATCAGCAGCCGTCGCCCCTTCAGCCACGTTAACCAGCACAGCTCCCCCCCCACCAATGCCCAACCCCTACCGGTGGCTGGGGAGAATGGCCTAGCCCTCACCCAAGGGTTACTCAGCGACCTAAGTACGGAGCCGGAGGGGAATGACCTAAGCTTGGATGTCGCGCAGTGGTGTAGCCAATGCTATACGTTGCGGGTGGTCTAGGCCAAGCGACGGCGTAACAATGGCTGAATCAGCAGACTCAGTGCCACCGCCACCGCTAGCAGGATCGCTATCGCCGTGCCCAAGGAGATGGCCCCCCATGGTGCCACCATCACCACATCGGCAATCGTCCAGTTTGGGTGCAAATACACGTAGCGGATGGGTTCGATAGCTAAACTGAGGGGGTTGAGGCTGGCCACCCACTGCAACCAGGTGGGCATAAATTGCAGGGGGACGAGTGCCGTGCTGGCAAATAGCAGCGGTAAGTTAATGACAAAGATCACCGCCAGCAGTTCAATGTGCCCCGGCAAGGCAAAGGTTAACCCTAAACTCAGTGCCGTCACCCCAAACACAAGAATTAGCACTGTTGCCAACACAACGGCAATTCCCGCTACGTTCGGCAGCCCTGTGCCCAAGACAACCCCCAAGCTGGCGATCGCCACCACCTGAATCAAGCTGAGGGTGGTAATAAACAATGCTGAAGCCAGCACAATTGAAAACCGCGAGGCCAACGGCGCCACCAATAGGCGGTTCAAAAAGCCAAACTCGCGGTCAAACATCACAGGTAGCCCCGCATTCAGAGCACCACTAAAGGCCGTAAACACAATAATGCCAGCACAGAGAAACTGGCCATAGTTCGCACTGTCGCCAAACAGCCCCGACGGTACATTTTGGAACAATGCCCCGAATAGGATCAGCCAAATGAGCGGCTGCACCACCCCCGCCACCAATGTCGAGGGTCGTCGTTGGAGCTGAATAAACAACCGTCGCGTTAAGGCTAGAGTTTCTTGCCAAAAGTCAGGGGAAAATAGCCCCGGAACTCTACTGATTGAAGAGGTGGTCATAGCGCAAACGATAACTCAACTGTTGCCTTCTAGGGTAGCAAGGGACAGAACCGCTAAGCGCCAGTCTTGATAGCCATCCTCTTTTTACGGCTTGGGGGTGCCACCTGCATCGCCCAGTTACGGGTCAACACCATGCGGGGGTGAATTAAGCGGTGCTGATCAATAAGCCAAGCCAGGGTGCGATCGCACACTCGCCACACAGCCTCCTGCAAGTTCAGCCGGGCAATCCGCCGTAATTCATCCAGTTCTAGGGTTTGGCCGCGCCCCGGCTCTAGGCTATCAGCTAAAAAGATCACACAGCTCAACTCATCCATCCCCGGCTGGCCCAGGGTGTGGTTGGCCACTGCCGCCAAAACCTGCGCATCCGTTACCCCAAACTCTTGCCGAGCCACCAACGCACTCACCTGCGCATGGAGCAAGTGCGGATCGGCGGTATCCACCTCAGTGATGGGTAATGCCGCTTCCTGCGCCATCGCCAAGAGTGTCTGCGGCGGGAAATATTTGGCTAAATCGTGCAACAACCCCGCCCACGCTGCCCGCGTTACATCCAAACCGTGAACAACGGCTAACTCAGCAGCCATCGTTTCTACCCGCAGAATATGTTGCAGACGCGGTGCTGGCACATGCTCCGCAAGCCACGCCAAAACTTGCTGGCGATCGCAAGGTAGCTCCCCTAGCGCATCACCCTCCATTGGGGACGTCACCATAACCCAAAACTGCGAACAACTAAAATCGAAAGTGCTACCCTTGTATCATACAGCTTGCTCCACAATCAGACCGATCAAACAACTCGGGGGGCTACCCCCTACGCCTTTATGTCTGCCTCAACAGGAGCCGTAATAAAAACTTCCGTAATTTTACGGATAGGGGCAAGCAGAGAAAAAAGAGTATCGTAAATACACGGAGCAACCCCTTGCCCACCGAGTTTGTGTATCTGCGATGCAAGGTTACTAGCAGCAGTCTGTTGCTCTACCCTATGACGACGATTACTGGTCATCTCTGGTAGGATATGCTGTCACCTAAGCCCCTGTTGAACCCCAATGTTCATCCCCTTGGCTGCTTATGAGTTACTGCCTGAATCCGAGCTGTGTCAAACCAGACAATCCTGATGGTTTGGATATTTGCCAAGCCTGCGGCAGTAAGCTGCTTCTCAACGATCAATATCGAGCCATTCGTGTTCTTGGGAGGGGAGGCTTTGGCACAACCTTTCTTGCGGTTGACACCAAGCTGCCCGGTAACCCTAGCTGCGTGATCAAACAATTACGCCCCGCAGCGTCGGCTCCCCACATTCTGGCCATGGCGCGGGAACTATTTCTGCGAGAGGCCACCACCCTGGGCAAAATTGGCAACCACCCGCAATTGCCCCGGCTTCTGGGCTACTTTGAAACCGACAATGAGTTCTACCTCATTCAAGAGTACGTCGGTGGCTTAACCCTGCAACAGGAAGTCAAGCGCTTTGGAGCCAAAACGGAGGAAGATGTCAAACAAGTGCTCCAAGAAGTCTTGCCGATTTTGGATTATCTCCACAAAAACGAGGTCATCCACCGTGACATTAAGCCTGCCAACCTCATTCGCCGCGAAATTGATAACAAACTTGTCCTCATTGACTTTGGTGCTGTCAAAGATAAAGTCACCCAAGCCATGGTGGAAAATGCCCCCGAACTCTCGACCTTTACGAGCTTTGCAGTGGGTACCCCCATGTATGCACCCCCAGAACAGATGGCCATGCGCCCCATCTATGCCAGTGACATTTATGCCTTAGGGGTGACCTGTGTCTATCTGTTGACGGGGAAATCGCCCAAAGAAATCGAGCGAGACCCGCGCACGGGTGAGTGGCAGTGGAAGAAGTACGCCAAGAACATTTCTCCGGAATTTACGGCACTGCTAGACAAGATGCTAGAGGATGCCATTAAAAATCGCTACCAAACAGCGATGGAGGTTTTGGCAGATTTGCAACTTTTGTCTGCCAAACGGTCAAGTGCCACAAATGCATCCTCACAAAGTGCTGATGATGACCTCAGCAGCGCACTCTCGGCACCCCCCAGTCGGGGCGGCAAGCCAATGCTAGGGCGTAGCAGTTATGCATCCTCGGTGAGTCATAATGCCCAAGCGGCACGAGTTCGCCAATCTCGCATGGGGGGACCCGGCGGCCCCCCACTGGTCGGGGCAGGCGGTGGCCAGCACCTGCGCGCAAAAGTAACTCCTCGACTGACGGCAGCCCAACTTCTCACGGCTTACAAACGGGGTGAGCGGGATTTTGTGGATGTTGACTTGTCCAATGTGGTGCTCCGTCATGCGGATTTATCGGGAGCGAACTTCGCAAACGCCAATTTGTCTAATGCTGATCTGAAGGGGTGTATTTTAGCGGGGGCTGTGTTGCGGGAGGCGAATTTGCAGGGGGCGAATCTTAGCGAAGCGAACCTGAACGGCGCTTATCTGGTGCATGCAAACCTTGAAAAAGCGAACTTGAAAGGGGCACGGTTGCAGGATGCCTCGATTTCAGGGGCTAACTTTACCGCAGCGGATATTTCAGGCGCCGATCTGAGTATGGTCTCGGGGGCGGTGCAAGGGCAACTGGATCGTGCCAAGCGCAATTGGTTTACCAAGCTGCCCAAATAACTCTCTCCCCTCTGGTTAAACCGGGGGAGGTACAAACTTAAGCAATTAGCAACAGCTAGGGATATCTGACTACTTCAGGCACTTATCAGAGTCACAGCCAGCGGGGCCTGCCTCTTCAAGCGGTTGCGTGTAGCGAGATAATGCCGCATGGAAATCATGGATCCGCCGCCGTTGTGCGACTGCCGCCACTTCTGCGTCATACCGTTGTTTGCTAATGGGTTCAAAGGGCAATCGCGGGAAGGTTTCATTAGCATCAAAACGTGCTAATAATGCCGCAGAGATATAGCCCTGATCCTGCTGAATGGCCTCATAAATGGCGGTGGCCAATGGTTCAATTTCGTGCTCCCGCAACTCAATCGTGGCACTGGTGTTGTGGGTGGTGTAGTGCTGCTGCACTTGCATATAAAAGTCAAATTGAGCCAGCGCAGAAAATTGGCTAATGTCGATCGCGTCTGCGCCGGGCAGGTCTGCCCAGGAAACGGCGACAGGAATTTCAACGAGCCACTCGGTACAGCGCGGGTCAAAGGGGTCATCCAACAGTTTGCCCTGCTCATCTTTATCCGATTGCGATGGGATGATGTTATAGCCGTAGTCATAGCAGGCCATCGCAACAGCGTCACCTTTGCGGAAAGTAATGCGGCGGATAAACCGTTGGGCTTTGGGGGGATGCCAGCCAGGAGATGCCCCAGTGAGTAGGGATTTTGTCCCTGCAGGTTGCACGGTCGTACAGCGGTTCGGTTGTTTTAAGCCATGGCGATCGCAATACTCCCATACGGCAGCATGAACAATATCCCGCCAGCGTTGCAAGTAGCTGGCCTCTTGGGTTTTGAAAAATTGACCCTGCGGAGTGCCTGGTCGTCCCTGTGCCCACCACTCTAGCCACGCCGTCCCAAAGGCATGAACGAAAAAGTCGAATAGTCCGGTGAAGCTAACGCCAACAATAGGGTCTAACTCACGGGCATAGCGATAGCGTTCTACTTCAAAACGATGGTGCAATAAGGCGGCTACGGAGATGGCTCCTGCTTTGAAGGCGTTTGCTTGGGTCACTGTATCCGCAGGGTCAATTTGGTTGAGATGAATCTCTGAGAGGTTGCAGTGGAAATCCGCAGAGATAATCTCACCACAGTTGTGAGCCACTAAGCCATTGGCGTCGAACCGATTCGGGCCGGGCACAGAGCAGTCGTAAACGGCAGCTTCTCCATCAGGCGTAATCGCTTCCACTACTACCGCAAACCGTTCCCGATTCAGTTGCCGTTGATAGCCACTCAAGAGTTTCTGGAGTTTAGCCTGCTTGGTTGGCTCTTGGAATCCGATCAATTCTTGAAAATGGAGCAAATTATCTTGGCTAATTACTAACTCATGCTGAGATTGGCAGTGGTAGAGGCTCGGCTGCCGCTGACTATCAGGTAGCAACCGCAAGCCTTCTGGCCTCCGATTTTGATAGATGGTGGCAATAATCCCCAAGCGGGCTAGCATTCGCTGCACAGCTTTGAGGGTTTCGAGGTTGCTTTGGCATAGGCGAACACTCACGCCTTTGTCTTGGCTACCTTGAACACTGCCATCAGCGTCGAATAAGCCCCGTAAAAAACCTTGGTAAAACTCATAACTGGCCTGTTCAATCGCTGGCGTAATGACCTTACGACCGGGCTTTAAGCCAAACTTCGCTGCTAACTGGGCTAGGCCAGTGGAGTTGATCACCTGATGGTTCAGGGTTTTGTGTTCATAGGTCGCCGCAGCGCGAGCTCGATAATCTACCACCGTAGCTAGTAATTCCCGCGCGTATTGGCTCAGTTCCACACGGGACTCTTGCCAAAATCGCAGTAGCCCAATATCACGCCATTGAGTTGTCCCTAAACTGCCATCGCCTAATAAGCTCCCCAGTAGCCAACCTTCCGCTGCCGTTCCTATCCCATCCCAAGGTTGAATCCCTCGATGGTTATGGAGCAAAACCCGATCCCCCGGTCGCAACTCACCAACTTCGACCCATTCGCTGTATTGTTTTTGCTGGGTTTGGGCCGTAACTTTTAGGACTTGGTGATTCGGGGTGAGGCGAAGGGAAAACCCTGCCTTGGTTTGCAGTTTGACAACAGGTTTAATACCTGTAAAAAAGAAGCCGTCTGGTGTAGTGCTGAAGAGTTCGCCGTTGATATAGGTGCTGTGTTGACGACCAATTAAATCCTTGACTTGCCGCGGCCCGTCGCCTGTATGAATCCAAGTTTCGGCGGTAACGCATGGGTTCAGGCCATAGCGACCAAGGCGGTGGTTGATTTCCCGTTCATCTGCCTTGGGGGCTAACTGACGCAAGAGCAAGTCTGCTTGTCCAGTGTCATAGGCGCGCAAAAAGCGGTGTTTGAGGTCTGGGTTGGTGAGAATATCGGCGTTGGCACGGGCGACGGCTTCCCCTGCCCACTGGATCGCCCCTTCGCCACTATAAAACTGACTACGTACTGCTTCAATGCATTCCTGTAAGGTTGGTTTGCGATGAAAGACGCGGGTATGGTTGGCCATGCGTAAGGCATCGCGTTTGGGGTCAATAAACCAGTTCCCCTGTTCATCCTGCTGCCATAGGTTTTGCTTGGCGGCGGCAAACTCGGCATCATTGCTGTCCCCTTGACGCATACCTGCGCTGCGCCTCACGTTTCCGGCAACGACTACGGTTGCTGCTTCATCAATGAGCAAGCAACATTCTACTGAGGTAAGTTGGCGACCAAGGGCAGCATTCAAAATTGCAGCACAGCGATGGTAGAGGTCGGGTAGTTTGACGGGGTTAGCTACGCCACCAAAGCCTTTTAAGCGCTCTCCTGTGGGTCTGACATCGCTAATGTCGATGGTAATGGTAACGTGTCCATCAAATTGCATGTCACTGGATAGCTCAAGGATGGTTTGGTAGGATTTAACCCATCCTTGGCGGCTATCGCCTACTTTGATGTGAACGTGGCTACCCTCAACGGTGACTGTGGTGCAGTCTTGGCGCTGGGCTTTTGGCGTTTTTCCAATGGTGCCCACCACGTCAATATCCAAGCGATTACGGATAGGAGGCAATTGGCTGATGTATTTATGCTCAAGGACGGCACCCGTACCGCACCCTTGCATCGCCAAATCCATCATCAGCCCGAACGAGTCCCAGTCAACGACGTTGGTGCTGGTGCAGTTATAGGCACCGGAGTAATTTTCCGGGCGCTTTACCCAGTCGGTGCCGCCTACCCATAGCCACCGCCCCGATGGCAGTGCCTTGATCTCCTGTTGCATTTGGGTGAGCAGAGCCACTTCATCGGCGCTGAGATGGCCAACCTCTTTTAAGCCTTGGATGGTGCGATCGCAGACCTGCTGCCAACTTTCCCGCTGTCCTGCGTCATCTTGGCGGCTGTAGGTACGGTAGAACACAGGATAGGCGGTGGCTGCATTAACGGGGAAAGTGGTCTGGGGGCGAGGGGGGTTTTGCACCATCATGAAATTTCCATAACAGGACTACGGGCTAGAGTGATACTAGCAGTAGTGTAACGAAGCGAGCCGTAAGGGTCAATAAGCACTATTTATAGTTTTCAGGTCTAGAGTCTTGCTCAAGCATCACACCAACGTCCCTTGGGGAGCTAGTGCTAAGATGGCAAGCACTGCCGCAATACGTTTAGGATGTTGTGCCGTGAGTCCAGAGTCTGCTGTTGCCGTTCCTCCCGCTAGTGCTGATCCAGTACAGTTTGATCAGGTGGTGATGACCACCTATGGGCGGTTTCCCTTGACCTTAACCCGCGGGGAGGGGTGCCGTGTTTGGGATGATGAGGGGCGCAGCTACCTAGATTTTGTGGCCGGAATTGCCACCTGTACGTTGGGACATGCCCATCCGGCGTTGGTGGCAACGGTTAGCCAGCAAATTCAAACCCTGCACCATGTCTCTAACCTGTACTACATCCCGCAGCAGGGGGCTTTAGCCCAATGGCTGGTTAATCACTCCTGTGCCGATCGCGTCTTTTTCTGTAATTCGGGTGCCGAAGCGAACGAGGCCGCCATTAAGTTGGCGCGCAAATATGCCCATACGGTGCGTCAGATTGCTCATCCGGTTATTATTACCGCGCAAGCCAGTTTCCATGGCCGTACCCTTGCCACCATTACGGCCACAGGCCAGCCAAAGTACCAGCAGCATTTTGATCCGCTGGTGCCGGGGTTTGCCTATGTCCCCTACAACGATTTTGCAGCGTTAGCAGATCTGGTGGAGTCGTTGGATCAACCTCAGCCGCAGGTGGCAGCAATTCTGCTGGAGCCATTGCAAGGAGAGGGGGGGGTGCGTCCGGGCGATCGCCTCTATTTTGAGCAGGTACGGCAACTCTGCGATCAAAAAGGGATTTTGTTAATCTTTGATGAAGTGCAGGTTGGCATGGGTCGCACGGGTCGCCTCTGGGGCTATGAGACCCTTGGAGTGGAGCCGGATATTTTTACCTCAGCGAAAGGATTAGCTGGGGGTATTCCCATTGGTGCCATGCTCTCTAAAGAGTTTTGTGCAGTGTTTCAGCCTGGCGATCATGCCAGTACGTTTGGTGGCAATCCCTTGGCCACAGCAGCCGCCCTAACGGTTTGTGAAACGATTGAGCAGGAGAAGCTGCTGCAAAATGTGAGCGATCGCGGTGAGCAATTACGCGCCGGACTCCGTGCCCTTGCCAACCGGTATCCCCAACGTATTGCCGACGTGCGCGGCTGGGGCTTAATTAACGGCTTGGAGTTAACTGCAGAGTCAAACCTCACCGCAGCGGAGGTTGTCAAAGCAGCCATTGGCGAGGGACTGTTGCTGGTGCCCGCCGGACCTAAAGTGGTTCGTTTTGTGCCGCCTTTAATTGTCAGTGCGGCAGACATCGAGGCAGCGATCGCAGCCGTTGAGCGGTCTTTCGCACGCCTCTGTGGCTAGTTGTTTGCAGGTAATCAATGCAATTTTGATCAGGAGTCACACTGAACCTAAAGGCGATCGCGTATTCTAGGGGGAGGGTTCCTTGCCCTCAACTAGTCCAACACTCACTTATCAGGTTGTTATGGCAGGCATCGAGACAGACAACTTTAGTCAACTCTTTCCCCTTTTTAGTGAGAGTTCCAAAGAATCCCTCGCCTCTATGCTTGCCGTGGCTTGGCACAATACCTATCCGGCGGGACGAGCCATTTTAATTGAAGATGCTTGGGGGAATGCCGTTTACTTTATTTTGGCGGGCTGGGTCAAGGTACGGCGGCTGTTGCCCAATGGTGACTTTACCACCCTTGCAATCCTCGGGCCTGGGGACTTTTTTGGCGAGATGGCCATTTTAGACCAGTCGCCCCGCTCGACCGATGTGGTTGCCCTGTGTACCGCTGAAGTTCTCTCGGTTCCTGCTCAAAAATTTACCCTCACCCTGCGCCAAGACCCAGATTTACATTACCGGATGTTGCAGTTAATGGCACAACGGTTGCGCCTCACGAATGCGCGCATTGAGTTAGCCCACCAGCCCTCAGCCGTAAAGCTAGCCAATGTACTGGTCAACCTTGGTCGCCGCTACGGACAGCGGAATGGCGGCAATGCCCACACCGCAGTTATTTTCAATGTGCCGATTAAGGATCTCGCAGATGTGGCCAATATCAGCCCTGAGGAAGCACAGCAGCTTTTAGACAAACTGGCAGCCAAAGGCTGGGTCAAAATTGATGCGGCTAAACAGCAACTGCAGATTCAGAGCTTGCCGCAGCTAGAGCAACTGGCACAGCAGTCGGTGGCTTAAGGGTGCCTTGCTGTTACCGTAACCCCTCGCCTAGGATAGCAATAGTCGCGCTCGGTGAGCTTTAATTCTATGGCGATCGCTCCCAACCTGTACGAGCACACGCTGGTACACTACACCGATCCACTGCACGCCACTGAACTGTTGCGGCAGTATCGCCCCTATCTGGAAATGATTCCCAGTATGCGGCGACCCCAAGAAAGTCTGATTCCCATTCCACTGCCAATTGCGGAAATTCAAATTCCTGCCGCTCATACCAGTAATCAACGTCCCCAAGTGAAGTCAGCGCTGGTGCCCTGCGACCTTGTTTTTCTGATGTGCGATCCAGAATGGAAGGTGAAAACGGATGTTGAGCTATTGGTATTTATCCATCGTCCCGGGGAAAATTTTACCGAACTGCTGATGCGGTGGCGCCAGTCACAACTGCTCCTGAGTCGAAGCTATAGCTGGGATATGCCCCTGCAATACCGCGATATCTTTAGCGAAGGGGCAAATCGCCATCTGCCCCTATTTGTGCTGTTTAAGGAAACCCTAGCCGTGATTAAGCGGGGGCTAAAAGCCGCGCGACTGCCCTGTATTGTGGATACAACGGTTTCCAGCACGGCCTCCACTAATTCCCCAAAGTTAATTACTGGAGCGCCAGAAACCCCAGACTGAGCACGAGCCCTCGCAGCTATCTGCTTGAGAGGTCTATTTGGGGGGAGGAACTATTGCGGATCTCGCTTGGTGGTGTCCGGTTGCACCCAAATAATCCGGCGTTGGTTGGCAGCAATGAGATTGGCTTCTTCTTGGGCAATGCGCTGCCATGCTTGGGGCTGGAGATCTCGTTGCTGTTCTTGTTTAAGCTGAGTCACTCGCTGCTCTAGCTGGTGAACTTCTGCTTCTAAGGCAGTGAGTTTCTGTAGTTGGCTGAGTTGGTGGGGTACGATTTTGGCGATCGCCGCCACCCCAAAAGTGAGCAGTAGGATATTCACGCCAATTTTGGCAAGCCCCTCCCAAACGGCTGGAGGAATATTGGAGGATTGCGATGACTGAGCCATGGTAATTAGCGCGAGCAAAGGTACTTTTTAGTATAAACAACAAAAGCAGTTCCCCATTGCTAAACTTCACACTGTGAGGAACTGCCACAATTAAGAACGTTATAGGTAATGAGGGCTGTAATTGCTTGCGTTGCTCCAGCGAGCGGCTATTTGTACAGCTCTGCTGAAAGTCGGAACGCGAGTACTGCGGGGAGGAGGGCAATTACAAGGGCAATATAAACTTGGGTATCGGTCAGTGCCATGAACGACTCCTTAAGGTACAAACGAATGGGCGATCAAGTGCTGTACTTATTAGTCCATAGGAGCTAACCTTTGGCAACGGTTGCTCATAGTTTGTAACATTTACTCAGCGGTGGGGGTTGGGGTGAACCACCGGCGCGGCAGTAGGGTTACGCCTGTGCCGATCAGCGTTAATACACTTAACCCCACGGCCAAAATATAGAATGGACGACCCGCCTCACCCCAGTAGGTGCCCTGGTGCAAGCTCAGGAAAATCGCTGCCTGTTCCTTCGACAGCCCTAGCCAATTGCGCCCTAAGCGATAGGCAATGCCAGTGGTGGCACTGATGAACAGGGGGAGCGCCGCCACACCAGCAACTAGATGATGAACCTGTCGTGCTGTTCCCTTCGCGGGTAGCGATCGCCCCCACAGGAGCACTAGCCCAGTTGCCAGAATGGCCAATACCCCCAGACCAACGGCTAGGACGTAGATGGGGATCATCCATTCACCGAGGTAACGGCCTTCGTGCAACGTCATCATGACGCGGCCAAAGTCCTTCGATAGCCCTAGCCAACTACGCCCCAAGCGATGCGCCAGACCAGTGATGGCACTAATCAAGAGTGGGACGCAGAAGATCAGCACCATCCGTTGATGCCATTGACTCCCCCACCGGAGCAGTTGTTGCTTTAGGGAACTCACGGCGAACCTCCCACGACGGCAGTGGTATGCACCGGCAGCGTTAGGGTAAAAGCGGTGCCATGATCACTATCGGCAGGATAGGGACTGATGACGTTTAAGCTCAGATTGTAGGGGCGCAGCAACTCTTGGGCGATCGCTAAACCTAACCCTGTTCCTTCCACCTCGCTGTCTGATTGCACACCGCGATAGCCACGGGTAAAGAGGTGGGGCTGCACTGCTGCTGGGATGCCACAGCCGTTATCCCATACCCTCAACTCCACACTCTCAGCCATCACCGTGAGGCGCAAGCCAATGGTACTGCCCGTTGAGGTGTACTTGAAGGCATTATCCAGTAAGTTGCTCACGACCTCTTGGCAGACCCGCGTGTCCAGCCATAGGGGAGGCAGCGCGTCCGGTATCTCAACCGCAAAGGTTTTACCTTCCATTTCAGCGCGGGCTTGCGCGGCTTCAATGAGGGGGGCTAGGGCGACCCGTAGGTCTATGGGGGTTCCCACTAAGGTCAGCGGAGCCGCAGCGCTGAGGGCGGGCAGGTCAGCACGCTGTTGGCGATAATCATTCAGGAGTGCCATCAAGCGTTCCGTTTCTTTGGCAATCCCCTCCGCAAGAGAACGACCACGATGGCTAGGTTCTAGGTGTTTGAGCAACAGCTTGACAAAGGTGCGAATTGCCGCAACTGGATTACGCAGTTGGTGGAGAACATTTTCAAAGTGCTGTTGCTGCTGATCAAGGGCGGTGCTGGAGTGGCTTAGCCACTGCTGTCGCTGATCCAAAACACAGGCGATCGCCAAGGTTTGGGCGACTTGTTGTAACTGTTCTCGCTCCGCTGCCAGCCAAGGCTGCTGCTCCCGTTGCGCCACCAATACCCCCAAGACCCAGTTTTGGTACATCAAGGGCAATAGTAATTGATTCGCCAAGGAAGAAAAGAGTTCAACAGGTGGTAACGCGGAGGAGCCTGTCAATGGTGCCGCAGGAAGAGCCAACGCGGATGGCAGCGCCAAGGGTGAGGGGGAGTCAGGATAGACGACGACGGGCGACCAGGAGGGGCGATCGCTGAGGGTTTCACTGAGATACACTGCCAGTGAGGAGGCACCTAAGGTCGTGACAACCAGCTTGAGTTGAGTGCGGCACAGAGCCACAAATTCTTCACTGGCAGGCGAGAGCATTTAGGAGGCACCCTCAGAGCGACTTGACGAGTGGGGCAGCAGTGCCTGAAAGTCACCGACCCCTGCTGTGTACTCTTCCAATAATTGCTTTTCCATAGGCAGCAAGTTGGGGTCAAGATCGGTGTCTTGCTCCTTCAGGGTTTCTTCAATGAGAGCCATTTGCCCCTCTGCCTCACTCAGGGCGGCTAATAGCTCGGCATTGACTGGAACGTCCCCAGTTTGGCTAGCCAATGTCTGGTAGCGATCGCGCAGGTCATTGATCTCTTGCTGCATGGCTAGCTTTTCGGTACTCAGTTGCTCAGCCATTTGTTTGTAGTACTTAAAGGCCATCAGGAACGGGAMAAGCCGCTCCCGCAGGGTCATATGGTCAATATCTAGTTTAGTATAGCGCTCCGCCAGCTGGCTGTAGGCTTGGCAAAGACGTAGGTAGCGTTGACTAAGATTATCCATAGGTAATTCTAAATCATGACTGCTGATGCGCTACCCCCCTATCATAGACGGGCAACTCGTTGCTCACCATTGTCGCGGCTTAACAAACTGCAACAATGTAACCTAGATTACGAAATTTTCAGGTTTTGTGGGGATCGCCTTGGCTCACAATGGCCAGCGCCCAAATTGCCATTGGCCGCAGGTACATACAGGCTCGAAAGGTGCCCTGCGCTGTAATCGCTTCTGGGGTCCGAAATTGCAGGCCATGTTCATAGACCTGCTGCACAACAACCTCTGCGAGTCGCCATGCCTCTGCGGTCATGCCACTCTGCCAGAGAAACGCCGCCAAGCCAAAGTTAATGCCGATCCAGACTTCTAGGGGATGGGTGGCGTGGGGATGTTCGGGCTGGCCGTTAGGCAACAGGCCATTGGCTGCCCCCAAGGTACCATTGTGAAACTGTAAGAAGCAGGTATCGTAAATGGTTTCCAGAGCCTTACGGGCACACTCGGGCGGCACAATATCTGGTAAGCCCAAAAGCTTGGCGTAAAATTGGCCACAGAGTTGATCCGCCATTACCACCTCAGAGCCGCTACCCGTGTCGAGGCGGTAGTACGCACCGTTCCACAGCAGTGCATGGTAGCGGGGGCGCGCTTGTTGCAACCATCGGTCGTAGGTTTTGCCCTCCGGTTGCTCGAGTACCGTGGCCAAGGCGATCGCGGCTTCGAGAGCCGCCAGCCACAGCCCCCCACAGTAGGCGCTGACCCCTTGTAACCTCCAGTCATCGTAGGTTTGATCTGGAGCACCCCCATTTTCAGGGAGGCCATCGCCATCGGTGTCAAACTGTTTGAGGTAGTTTAAGGCAGCAACAACTGCTGGCCAACACTCGCGGGCAAAATCGAGATCACTGCCCCCCGTCAGCAAAAAATCACGATAGACCAGTAGGACAAAATCGGCAGCGAGGTCTTTCCATAGGTTGCAATCTTGGTAGGCCGTATAGTTGGTGCGCTCCCACGGGTGCTCGTTGGGTGCTCCTAGGTCGTGGGGAACGGCATTGGCCACTTTACGGGGTGCTCTGTAGGCCGTTGCTGGATCACCGCGATAAAAATAGCCAATAATCCGCGGGGTGGGGTCAGCGGTGGGAATGGCACGGGCAAAGGCACGCATCACGGTTTTTTCGAGGTCTGGCCACAGGTGCAACAGGGCAAAGGAACCGTACAGGCGCACATCTAAGCTTTCATACCAGCGATAGTCGAGGCACTCTAGGACAGCAAATTGCCCCAAGGGATCGCGATCGCTAGCGGCACTCCACAACGTCCCGCCACTACTGAGGACGTACAACTCATTGCACAGCGCCATTTTGAACCAGTCCGGCCAGTGGGGGTGTTCTAGAATGGGTTGCTGCCAACTGCGAATCTGCTGTTGCCACTGGCGATAGTGCTGGAGGCCACGGCTGGCCAAACGAACCGCATTTTGACCGGAGCGATCGCAAAAATCGGTATAGCGACGGTAATAGATAATCCCTGCACCAAACTCCGTTACAGGTAAATCCCACGCCAACACCACTGGCAGTTCGGTGGTCTGCCCAGGGGCTACGGTAAACCGCAGGGCAAAGGCAGCGGCCACTTGCTCTGACTCGTGGGCAGGGGTGGTGTCGGTGCAGTTGGGAAGCGAGCCATCCTTGGCAAAATACTGCCAGAGGTCGGCTCCATCGCCATCGGGGTTCCAGCGGCTGTGCCAGAAACATTCCCCTACTCCTGTCGGCACAAGGGCGGCCCATTCTCCATCCCCTTCCTGCAGTGGGGTGGCATGGGGCGATCGCCGCAGTCGCCAGCCATGGTACTGCTCCGTTTGCAGAATTTCATTGAAATTCCCCTGACTGTGCCGCCAGCGGGGGGTATAGGTATAGACGGGGCTGCCATCATCGCGGATCTCAATGGCGGACGAGGGGGTCGCATTCGTAAACCAGCCCACCATGTTCTGCCATGAGAACATTAAGCTCAGGGTGATAGGCTGTGCGGTAGGGTTGTGAAACTGCCACAGAAACACTGCCAACGGATAACTGGTCTCTTGGTAATTGTGGGGCAGAATCGGCGAAAATTGCTCACAACTGACGTCGGTGCTAAACACACCATCGTACACAAACCCACTGCGGGGATAGCGAGCGCTATACGTCCCCTGACCGGCGGGATACCACTGCCACGCTGCCAAGGTACCGTCTGCTGGTGGACTACCGAGGGCATAGGCACCAGTTCCCTGCTCAAACAGGCTAAATTGACAGGCGGGAACCGTTTGAAACAGGTGCTCACCGCCATCTAAATGCCAAAGGTTAAAGTCCCCTGCCGAAGAGCGACCAATACAGCCTGCCCCAAACCCCCCAAGGGGCATCCCATGCCATGGTCCATCGTCAAGATTACTGGCATAGCGGACGCGGTACGGAGTCTCCCATCCATGGGCGATCGCCCGACTCCATGCACAATTAGCCACGTCAATTACGCTGTTTTCCACACCTGTTGCCCATCTGGTAGTAACGTCGGCTCCATAATCATAAACCCCCTAGTGAGTTCCTAGGGGGCAAAAGGAGTCTTAGTCTGAACGCAAGCATGGGGGCAGGCATTCCCCCCGAGGCTATTTTATTTAGGAACCAGCCACCAAGTTATTTGGTCTCCGAGAACTCCGCATCAATGACATCATCACCACCGCTGCTAGAGCTACCCCCTGTACTGCTGGCGCCACCGGTGGCAGTGCTTGGCTCACCGCTTTGATAGACGCTCGCACCGATGCTGTAGAGGGTTTGTTGTAGCTCCTGCATCAAGGATTTAACCCGCCCGAAGTCAATGGACTCCACTGGTTTCTTCTCGGCCTCGCTGCCAATTTCCGAGCGCAGGTTGGCAATCAGCGCCGTGAGCTTGTCCTTATCCCCACTGGAGACTTTATCCCCAATTTCGGCGAGTTGTTTCTCGGCTTGGTAGCAGAGTTGCTCTGCTTGGTTCTTGGTTTCGATTTTCTCGCGCTTTTCTTTATCAGCGGCGGCATTCATTTCTGCTTCGCGCACCATCCGCTCAACGTCTTCCTTCGGCAGAGTCGAAGCGCCGGTAATGCTAATGGACTGCTCCTTGCCCGTTCCTTTGTCGCGGGCTTTGACGTTCAGGATACCGTTGGCATCAATGTCGAAGGTGACCTCAATCTGGGGCACACCACGAGGTGCAGGCGGAATGCCATCCAGACGGAAGGTGCCTAAGCTCTTGTTATCGGCGGCCATTTCCCGCTCCCCTTGCAGGACGTGAATTTCCACGTTGGTTTGGCCATCCACCGCTGTAGAAAAGACTTCGGATTTTTTGGTGGGGATTGTGGTGTTGCGAGGAATAATTTTGGTCATCACCCCGCCAAGGGTTTCTACCCCGAGGGAGAGAGGAGTAACATCCAGCAGTAGAATATCTTTGACTTCACCCGCGAGTACCCCAGCTTGAATGGCGGCCCCGACGGCAACCACTTCATCGGGGTTGACGCTTTGGTTGGGTTCTTTGCCAAGGGAGCGTTTCACCAGTTCCTGAATCGCCGGAATTCGGGTTGACCCCCCCACCAACACGACTTCATCAATTTGGTCTTTGCTGAGTTTGGCATCTTTGAGTGCCTGCTCTACGGGCACCCGGCAACGCTCAATCAAGTCGGCGCAGAGTTCTTCAAATTTGGCTCGCGTCAGCGTCATGTCAAGATGCTTAGGCCCATCTTGGGTGGCGGTAATGAAGGGTAAGTTAATTTCTGTTTGGGTAACGCTGGATAGCTCGATTTTGGCTTTTTCGGCAGCTTCTGTGAGCCGCTGTAGGGCTTGCTTGTCTTTACGCAGGTCAATGCCTTCTTGGGCACGGAAGGACTCCGCCAAAAAGTCCACGATTTTTTTGTCGAAATCGTCTCCACCCAAGTGGGTATCCCCGGAGGTGGCTAGGACTTCAAAGACGCCATCGCCAACTTCGAGGATGGAGACATCAAAGGTACCTCCACCTAGGTCAAACACGAGAATGGTTTCGTTACTCTTGCGATCCAAACCGTAGGCCAGTGAAGCGGCGGTTGGTTCGTTGATGATGCGCAGCACCTCAAGACCCGCAATGCGCCCGGCATCTTTGGTGGCTTGGCGTTGGGAATCGTTGAAGTAGGCGGGTACGGTAATTACCGCTTGGGTCACTTCTTCGCCTAGGTATTTGCTAGCATCGTCCTTCAGCTTGCGCAGGACTTGGGCAGAAATTTCTTCGGGGGCAAATTGCTTGCCTTGGGCGGGGCAGTCTAGTTTGACATTGCCGTTGACATTCAAAACTTTGTAGGAGACTTCAGTGGTTTCGTGGGTTACTTCATCGAAGCGACGGCCAATGAAGCGTTTCACTGAATAGAAGGTATTCTCGGGGTTCATGACCGCTTGCCGTTTGGCGATTTGACCCACGAGGCGATCGCCATTTTTGGTGTAGGCGACAACGGAGGGGGTTGTCCGAAACCCTTCAGCGTTGGCAATAACCGTAGGCTTGCCCCCTTCCATAACGGCCACACAGGAGTTGGTGGTACCAAGGTCAATTCCGACAACTTTTGCCATAGCGACTAAGACTCCCTTTGCAGGCTAACTTCGATCTGGGGCACAACACCCATACTGGGTTTAACCCTCTCTTTATCCATAGTGCGATCGCTTCCCCAAGTAGCAAAAGGGGGATTTACCGAACCTAGGCGGGGTGGGTGGGGGTGTAGGGTAGTGGATCGGTTAGACCCAAGGCCGCAAAGGCTGCCAAGCGCAAGCGACAGGCATCACAGCGACCGCAGGCCCGTGCTGGCTCGTGAGTGCCGCCGTCACTATAGCAAGACCAGGTTTTCTCCCAAGGTACGCCATACTCATTGCCGAGGCGAATAATATCGGTCTTGTGCAGATCAATTAAGGGACAGATGATCTCGATGGGGTTTCCTTCGCGCCCCTGCTTGGTACCAAGCCGATACACCTCGGCCATGGCTGCAATATAGTCAGGCCGACAGTCTGGATAGCCCGAATAGTCAAGGGCATTCACGCCAATGTGAACCGATTGGGCATGGATGGCCTCAGCGTAAGCAAGGGCAAAACTCAGAAAAATAGTATTGCGGGCGGGCACATAGGTCACCGGAATCTCTTGGCTCATGGTGCTAAGGTCGCGATCGCAGGGCAAGTCAATGGTTTGATCAGTGAGGGCTGAGCCACCCCACAGCCGTAAATCAAACTGAATGACGTGGTGCTGTACCACCCCCGCCGCTGCCGCAATGGCGATCGCTGAGGTTAACTCCTGCTGATGGCGTTGCCCATAGTTAAAGGAAAGGGCATAGCATGCATAGCCCAATGCCTTGGCACGAAATAACACCGTGCTCGAGTCCAAGCCGCCCGAGAGCAACACCACCGCCTTTTTAGTCGTCATTGGGTTCGTCAAGCAATCACTAAAAACTTTACATTTGGCAATGCTGTGGTAGCATCTTTCTGAAAATGCTACTTCAGTGGTGGCCAACGCCGAATCATTCCACGGTTGCGTTTAAGGGGTAAATGAGAGGAGTGAAACAACAAACGATGAGTTCTGCCGTCCGTCCCCAGCCCGACCCGCTGCGCATCGGTGTCATTGGTGTTGGCAACATGGGTCAGCACCACACCCGTGTTTTGAGTTTACTCAAAGATGTGGAATTAGTGGGGATCTCCGACCTCAACCTAGAGCGCGGCATTGATACAGCCAGCAAGTACCGAATTAAATTCTTTGAAAACTATATTGATTTATTGCCCCACGTCGATGCCGTGTGTATTGCAGTGCCCACACGATTGCACCATGAAGTGGGCATTACCTGTTTGCGCTATGGGGTCCATGTACTGGTGGAAAAACCCATTGCCGCCAGTATTAGCGAAGCTGAGTCCTTGGTGAATGCTGCGGCGGAGTGCCAGTGCATTTTGCAGGTGGGTCACATTGAGCGGTTTAACCCTGCCTTCCAAGAGCTGAGTAAGGTACTGCGCACTGAAGAAATTTTAGCAGTAGAAGCGGATCGCATGAGTCCGTACTCCGATCGCGCCAATGATGTGTCTGTGGTTTTGGACTTAATGATCCACGACATTGATCTGTTATTGGAGCTAACCAGCTCACCGATAGTACGCCTAACGGCTGCGGGCAGTCGCTCTGCGAATTCTGGGTACCTAGACTATGTAACGGCCACCCTAGGGTTTGCCAACGGCATTATTGCCACCCTCACCGCCAGTAAGGTGACCCATCGCAAACAGCGGCGTATTGCGGCTCATTGCAAAAATTCGCTGACGGAAGCCGATTTCCTGAAAAACGAAATTCTCATCCACCGCAAAACCACCGCTAGTTGTAGCGCTGATCACGGCCAAGTGCTGTATCGGCAGGATGGCCTCATCGAGAAGGTCTATACCAGTAACATTGAACCCCTGCACGCTGAGCTAGAGCATTTTGTGAACTGTGTGCGGGGTGGGCAGCCCCCCTCAGTGGGTGGGGAGCAGGCGCTCAAGGCACTCCGCTTGGCCAGCCTCATTGAGCAGTTGGCGCTGGATGGCCACAGTTGGGGGCAGTTGGATGCATCCCTCTCAACATTGACCTATGCTTGAGCTACCTTGGAAAAATCCCAAAGCTAACTAAGGCAACCACGATGGGCGAAGAACAGCAATGGTCTCGGGAGACAGGCCTCCGTGAGGCAAACACCGCGGCGTTACGCTTAAGTAAAGTTCTGGCTGCTCGCAGTCGTTGGCAAACCCTGTGGATCTCGTTGCGCACTGCCTTAACACCAGTAACTATCCTTGTGGTGCTGGTGGCGTGGGCGTTGGATTGGGATGCGGTGGGAGTGGCCGCTGCTTTGCTGTTGGGGGTGTTCAGTTTCCCCATTGTTTGGCACTCCACCTATCACTGGTTTACAGAAGATTTAACGGCGCAACAACGGCAGTTCATCTTTGCTACGGTGGGGCTGAGCTTAACCGTCTTGGCGCTAATTGGCATGACCGGCGCGATGGACTGGATTCGTGGTCGCTTTCAAGGCACCAATTGGGATGCGGTGGGTGCCCTAGCAGAAGGCTTTGGTGCCTTGGGTCAAATTTTAGTGGCACTGCTGGCGGCCTACGTGGCATGGCGGCAGTACGTGATCTCGCGGGACCTCACTACCCAACAAAACCGGATTACCCAACAGCAAACCATTGATAGCTATTTTCAGGGCATTTCTGACCTTATTTTGGATGACCAAGGGCTATTGGAGGACTGGCCCCCTGAACGGGCGATCGCCGAGGGGCGC
The DNA here is from genome assembly GCF_022570815.1 of Synechococcus sp. PCC 6716. NCBI lineage: Bacteria > Bacillati > Cyanobacteriota > Cyanophyceae > Synechococcales > Synechococcaceae > Synechococcus > Synechococcus sp. PCC 6716. The sequence goes on along the minus strand of NZ_JAKLTU010000024.1, from coordinate 15,625 downwards.
ACGGCGGCTATTTTGGCAGGCTTAGATGCCGAAGGTAAAGCAAAAATCATTCGTTTTCTCTCAGGGGCAAAGCTGCTAGCTCCTTTGAAGCGCGATCGCCGCCTAGGGCGAGCAATTTTTGATGGCTTAGGCGGTTATGAAGAAGATATTGAGTATGGCGTACGGGTCATTAACCTAGGCAGTATGCTAGCGGGCACCGATCTGAGTGGCACCGATTTGCGCTGGACGGAGTTAAGTGATGCCAACCTCACAGGAGTGCAGTTCCGCAATTGCAACCTCACTCGCGCTAATTTGGCCGGAGCTATTTTGCAAGGGGCAGACTTCACTGGCGTGGATATGAGCCGAACTCGCTTATTTTACGGTTCAGTGGAGCAAGCTAGCCCTCGCGATCGCCTCAATCCACCGAATTTTCGGACGGGTGCCTATACTGGTGCGGTGGTGGAAGATGTCAATTTTAGTAATGTCAAAAACCTTTCCGAAGAGCAGCGCTACTATTGCTGTGCGTGGTGTGGCAGCCGCGCTCGCGAAACCATTCCTGGGGGGTGCGACGGCATTCCTAACAAATTGGGACGCTGACAACGTCAATCAAGAGACAGGCTCTGTCCTTTAGGACGGAATGGTCTAAATACTTTACTACTTTACTGACGCTCGCCCCTACCTACTTCACTTCTGAGTTTGGCATTTGGGCGCAAATTTTGCGATGAGTGTAGTCATGAATAACAGTCAGGAGAACCCATCATGCATTCTGAGACCGTCAAATCTGAGGTAAAGACCCAGCTTGCATCATTATATGAGACGGACTACCAGTGCTGGTTAAATGCAACTGTTGCTCAGTTAAAAGTGCGAGACTTCGATAACCTTGACCTAGAAAATTTAATTGAGGAGATTGAGAGCTTGGGAAAAAGCGAGAAACGAGCAATTTCTAGCTATTTAATGCGATTATGTGAGCATTTTCTTAAACTAAAGTATTGGGAATCCGAACGAAAAAATTGTTTCCGAAGTTGGAAGCTTGAAGTTGCCAACTTCCGCTTAAAAATTCAAGCCATACTCAAAGATAGTCCCAGCTTAAAAAATTATCTTAGTGAGAACTTTGACCTAGAATATCGCAATGGCAGAAAACTGTTTCTCAATGCAAGTGAGTTGAATGCTAACATGATTCCACAAGAGCCAGAGTTTACCTTAGAGCAGGCTCTAGATGAAGATTGGCTTCCCTGGCAACCCGAATAGTTCGTAGAACAAACTTTAGATCCCTCTCTAGCTAGAGGTACAGGCCGCAATCAAACCAGCTGCACCGCCGCTGACAACTTGAATAGGGACTTGTAGAGCGTCTGCCACCGTTTCAAGGGAGAGATCATCTAAAAAAACAGCCTCATCGTGTTTGAGCATGATACTCGGCAGTAGTAGGCGATCGCCCAAGGGTTTTCCTTGTAGGTGATAGATTAAGTCATGGCCTGTTAGTAATCCAGTAACCGTCATGGCTTGCCCCCAGTAATCACTAGCTAGCGGATAGAGATCAAGGCGAAGGTTCTGAATTTGGTTGAGACGGGTTACAAGGGGCTGGAATGCCTCGCCGACCGCATTACCCACCACCCAGCTTAAATGGCGCGCTGTCGGCAAGCGGGTGGGTAAGTCGTGGCTGTGGGCGGCAAACTCTTCTAAAAACAGACGAATCGTACCCACACCGTTACTCAGTTGTGGATAATCTTGGTAATGGGTGGCAGGAGGCAGCGGTCTGCCAGCAATTAAAAACCACTCATCTGCCAGCCAGACAAAGGGAGTACCCCATTGGCGCTGAAAGTGCTCCTGAAGAGCTTGTACCTGCCGCAAGACGGTGCGGGCATCATCAGGGGTCACCGGTACCAGTTCATCATCAGCGGGGCGAAAGCGGGTTAACCCCACGGGTACCACCGCAACCGAAAGAACCGTCGGCCAATCTGGGTGGTAAAAGCTCGCTAAATCCCGCAGGGTTTGCTCAAGGCACTGCCCGTCATTAATGCCCGGACACACCACCACTTGGGCATGGAGTTGCAATCGTTGTTCCTGAAACCAAGCAAGCTGTCGCAGAATCTCGCCAGCACGCGGATTTTTGAGGAGGCGTTGGCGAACGCTGGCAACCGTTGCATGCACAGAGACATACAGGGGCGACAGGCGCAGCCGGGCAATCCGTTGCCACTCTGGTGCCGTGAGATTCGTCAGCGTGAGGTAGCTACCGTAAAGAAAACTCAGGCGATAGTCATCATCCTTGGCATAGAGGCTCTGCCGCTTGCCGGGTGGCTGTTGATCAATAAAGCAAAAGGGGCAGCGATTGTTGCACTGGAGCAAACCATCAAATAGAGCTGTGGTGAACTCCAGCCCGAGGTCATCATCCGCTTCCTTCTCAATTTCTAGGGTATAGGTTTGACCGTCTTTACCAAGGACTTCTAGCGTTAGCACCTCATCTGCGCACAGGAAGCGGTAGTCAATGAGATCGCGGGGGCGATCGCCATTGATAGCTAACAACGCATCCCCTGGCTCAAAACCAAGGTCTGCAGCAATCGAGCCCGGTTCCACGCGACTGACAATAGCGGGATGCACAGGACGATGATTCATCAAAAACTCCTTGTGGAAACCCCCACCTCGCACCGCAGGTGGCGGAGGAAACAAGCGTCAAGCAGCGGGGTTAAATGCCCCACTGACTGACAATCTCTGCGGGCAACTGACCAAAATACCCGTGGCGCGATAGAGTAGCTCAACCTTGGCAGCACTAAACTGCCCAATACGCTTCCAAGTAAACTCACAAACAGAAACTTGCCGAGTCGTATCCCCACTCACGTAGCCCACCGAGACGCAACCTGCCATCTCAGCCCGCACTAGATCCCCTTTCCGGAATCCATGGCGGGTTACTGTGCCCCCGTATTTGCGGCGTAGACCCTTCTTTTTCGGAAGCATCAGGTGTAATTGCCGACGACTGATGGGTGGGCGTTTAATCACCACAAATGGGGCAGATGTGAGCTTAACCTTTCCAAACCAAAGATAACCGTGACTGCGTTTCCGGTGGAAGGGACGATATTCAATGAAGTATCCACAAGCTAGGGCGATACCATCTACCGCATGGGTCTGGGGAATTTGTTCTGCTTTGTCCTGAGACGTCTTCAATCCCAAGGCAGAGCGAAGTTGAGCGGTGCCATTGCCGTCCGGCTGCCACCCGTCGCGAGTGTAGACGGGGGCAATTTGCTCCATTTTCTCAATGGCGTAGGTTTGCCCTACCATGACCGAAGAGAAACCTTTCCCAGATTTTGCTCGCTTACGACCCGATGGTTCGGCGTTCAGGCGCACGGCCTTAAGGCGGAGATTTGTTTTTACCCATGTTGCTCTGCCTTGCTCTACCCATCGCTGCGCGCGACTGCGCTTGGTGGGCATGGCAGGAGTACCATCAGGGTTTTGGACGGGGATGCGTTGCATGGAAGATAATTCCAAAACTACAGGTCTCTTAAGCCAGTTAGCACGGTGTTTCTGGGCTGAACCCACTCCCTGAGATTCCAAGGCCTTACAGATAATCCGATTTAGAGAAGCAACCGGAAGTGTTGCCGTACTAACCTTGGTGGCCTATTCGCAGCTACGACCGGGTTATCTCCGGTCACTCCCCCACCTCGGCGGATGCTAGGTGGGGGTCATTGAAACAGCTCTTGAGTATATCTAAAAAAGCAAGGATTGCCCTCCCTGAGCAGGCATACCCTCCCTCCGACCACAATCATTCTACGCTTACTTTTCTGGGTGTTGCCCTAGGACTGCGGCAGTAACCTTATCTTCGGTAGCCGATGCAATGCCCAGATACTATAGATTGTATGCCGATTTACAAATTCACAACTAACTCCAAACTCAATAACATATCAATCAACATCGCTGGACTATGACCGTGAATGTAGCTGTTATTGGTGCCACAGGCCGTACCGGCCGACGGATTGTTACTGCCCTACAGCAGGCGGGGCACTCCCCCATTGCTGTTGTCCGGAACCTGACGAAGGCGCAGCAGCAGTGGCCTAATGGCGGTGTCGATATTCGCCTAGGGGATGTTACCCAACCCCAAACTCTAGAGAGTGCTCTGAGCAATTGTGAAAGTATTATTTGCGCCACAGGGGCAAGTCCCAGCCTCAACCCCTTAGACCCCTTCAGTGTAGATTATCTCGGCACCAAAAATTTAGTGGATGCTGCTAAGTACAGCGGAGTGCAGCAGTTCGTTCTCGTTTCCTCCCTTTGTGTCTCCCAGTTTTTTCATCCCCTAAATCTCTTTTGGTTAATTCTGTATTGGAAGCAGCAGGCGGAACGTTATTTACAGGACAGCGGTCTGACTTACACGATAGTCCGTCCGGGAGGCCTTAAAGATACAGAGGAGGGTGGATATCCGGTGATGGCTGCCGCCGACACCCTTTTTGAAGGGAGTATCTCACGCTCACAGGTCGCTGACATCTGCGTTGCTGCCCTTGGCGACGCTGCCGCAAAAAACAAAATTATTGAGGTAGTGAGCCGCGCCGATCAATCTCCCGTGCCTTACTCTGAGTTGTTCCGCTGTATTCCGTGATTTGAGGATAGGTGATTGTGCGGTTTTGGCGCTGGTTGATTGTTGGATCATTGGTTGCAGGGGTCAGCTATGGGTTTTTGGGCGGGCGATCGCCTGCGCTCCTATGGTACCGTTGGCACCCTGGCCAAATTCCCCCCTTGGTCATGGAAGGTGGCGATCCCTACATCCGTGCCCTCATGCGCACCATTTCCGCAAGCGAAGCCAACGATCCTAGCCCCTACACCCTCCTCTACGGTGGTGATCACGTCCACGACCTTAGCCGTCATCCCGATCGTTGTATTCCTATTCGCCGAGGCCCCAACCAGCACCTGTGTACAACGGCTGCGGGGCGGTACCAGTTTCTTAGCTCTACTTGGGCAGAAAAAGCCGCCCACTATCACCCGAACCCGCCCGGATGGTTTTGGAGCCAGTATAACTTTGCTCCGGAATATCAAGATCAAGTGGTCTATCGCTGGTTAACAGATGCCAATGCATGGAACGCTGACATTTCCAAATTGCTGCGGGAGGGTGAGGTGCAAGCTGTCTTTGACCTGTTGTCAGGCACGTGGACAAGCCTTGGTTACGGGATTGAAAGCAACCTGATGACGCCCCACCTCGAAGACATCTACACCAAACTGCTAGCGGAAGAGCTAGCAGGTCGCCAAGCCACTTTAACTCGTTAATGGACTAACAGCCTTTTCATCCATCAAAAGGAAATCCGTAAACTCCTGTTGTATAATTGAGATACCTTACCGCTCGCTAGTACACACGTGTGACTAGTTGATTTCTAGTAAAATTCTGTGAACAACACCCTAACCAAACTCTATGCGCTGAGCCTCAGTACCTTGCTTTGGGGCAGCGTAGCTCTACCAACGATGGCTCAAGAGGCACTGCGTACCCTGACAGTGACTGGGCGTGGAACAGAGGCGGTGACGGCAACCCTTGCCCAAGTAACGCTGGGGGTGGAGGTGCGCGGGCGTACGGCTCAGGAGGTACAGCAAGACGTTGCCCGTAAGGCTAATGCTGTGTTAGCGGTGCTGCGGGGGCGAGAGGTGAGCCAACTGCAAACTACGGGTCTTAGCTTGACTCCTGACTATCAGTTCAGTAATAATCAGCGCCTATTGGTGGGCTACATTGGTCGCAATACGCTTAGTTTTCGTCTGCCGAGCGATCGCGTTGGTGCCCTGCTTGATGCTGCTGTGCAAGCTGGAGCCACCACTATTGACAGTATTAGCTTTACTGCMCCCGACACAACCCTTGCTGCTGCTCAGCGCACTGCCCTACAGCGAGCCACCCAAGATGCCCAGTCCCAAGCCCAAGCTGTGTTGAGCGCCTTGAACCTGCAACCGCGCCAAGTAGTCAGTATTCAGATCAACCAAGCCACCCCACCCCCCAGCCCAGTACGCTTTGCTGCGCCGGCCATGGCCGATAGTACCCCGGTCGTTGCTGGAGAGCTAGAGGTGGCAGCAACGGTGACCCTGCAAATTAGCTACTAACCGCAATGATGCCTGTGAATTTACGACTCTCCTGCGGCAGTCTCGCGGCACTGTTGTGGGCCGCGCCGATTGTGGCTCAACCGCCTGCCACACTTGAGCAGCAACAGCAAATCTTACCCCTCCCAGGGGGCTTAGATCAGGTGCCCGTGTTCAATAGCAACAGTCCCGAAGTCGTTCAGCGCCAAGGAATTTTGCTATCCACATTTCCGGCCAGCGGTAAGGCCACTCCTGCGGCTCATCTGAACTATGCTTTTCGCGGTCGCTTTGATATTTTTGCCCATCACATTGCCAAACCCCCTGATCCTGCGGATTTAACCACCCTCTACGTGGGAATTTTGGCCTACAATCCCGGTGCAACCCCAGTCACCATTGACCTCCTGCACGCGGCTAGCTACCTCAGTCAGCCTGATGCCCCATTTGTCCCCTTGCCAGATCAACAGGCTAACGATCTCGGGCAAATCTTTGCTGGTCCTGGCGATCGCGTCATGCTGGATATTTTGCGCCGCCGCCGTCAAGAGGGTTGGCCAAGCCAAATTGTCCTGCCGCCCCGCTCCTATGGCCTTATTGCAAATTTGCCGATTCCGGTTAAAGGTCTAGACCCCCCGTTGAATGGCCGCTCCCTACTCATCCGTGCCCGCAGTAGTGGCGATATTTATCTGGCTAGCTTGGCACGCTTTGCTCCTGAGGATGAACCTACCCTTGCCCAGTGGCAGGAAACATTGCACCAAGGGGGATTGGTGACCCCCCGCGATCGCCCACCTAGCCCCCCCAATCAACCCGGCAATATCATTTACAGCCGCGTGGCCGGGGTGGCTCTAGGGTCGCGTTGGCATAATCCGCAGCAAACGCCGATCCCAATTCCAAACACTGGCGAGGCATTTTCCTATCCCTTGAGTTCCCTTGTGGCCGGTCGTTTAGGCACAGACCAAATTCAAACGGCTCCCTTGGTGGTGCGCTATCCTGATACCGCCTACGCCGCCCATGGCAACTACGCCGTTGAGTACGATCTCGTTTTGCCCTTACACAACCAGAGCGATCGCCCCCAAACCATTCGCCTTGCTCTACAAACCCCCATTAAATTTGATGTACCAGCGCCAACCCTGCGATTTTTTGCTGAGCCACCCAACCGCATTTTCTTTCGAGGTAGTGTACGGTTGCGCTATCGAGATGATCAGGGAGCACCCCAAAGTCGGATCATTCACCTTGTACAGCGCCAAGGCCAGCAAGGGGGCGATCTTGTGCGGCTGACCCTACAACCGAACGAAACCCGCTTTGTGCAGTTCACTATGCTATACCCGCCCGATGCCACTCCGCCGCAAGTACTCACGGTTGAGACCTTGCCCTTTCCGGCACTTGGGGAACGAAAGTCTCCTTAAGTATCGATGAGATAGAGGTACAGGAACAGCTTGCCAAATGTGCTGTTGAAGGTCTAGCCATGATAGCTGTGGGTCATGGTCTCGATAAGCTGGAGGAATGCGAGATAACCTCTGTAAATACCTTGCTGAAGAATACCCGACAGCCTTTACCCAGTGGCTTCTCAACGATGCTTCAGCCGATGTCTCGGTGCTCAAAACCGAACTGAACCTCGAACCGATTCGTGCGGATGGCGTCACCCTCGTACAAACGCAACACTGCATTCTGCATCTAGAGTTTCAGGTTGAACCAGAGGCAACATTACCGTTACGAATGCTGGACTACTGGCTGAGGCTCTATCGCACTTACCAATGCGAGATTGTCCAAGTCTTAATCCTGCTGCGACGAACACGGGTGCACGTGCCCAATGTCTTTGAGTTGCCAAACACCACTCATCGCTACCGAGTGGTGAAACTCTGGGAAGAAGACCCACAGCAATTTTTTGCCATTCCCGGTCTATTGCCGTTTGCAGTTTTGGGGAAAACGAATAACGAAGCTGGTTTGTTGCAAGCGGTTGCTGACCAGATTCGTCAGATTGACTCCAAGCAAGCACAACAAGAGTTGAGTACCATCGTTCAACTGCTAGCTGGGTTACAGTACAGTAAAGAGATGATTCAAGCGATTTTTCGGGAGGGAATGATGCGCGAATCTGTGATTTACCAAGAAATTCTTCAGGAAGGGGAACGCAAGGGCCGACGAGAAGGAGAGCAGATTGGCCTCCAGCGTGGCCGACAAGAAGGTCAATTGGAGGGAGAATGTACCCTTATTCTCCGTCAACTTCGCTGCCGATTGGGGACTTTACCCGATGCTGTGGTTCAACATATCCATGGCTTATCTCTGGAGCAGTTGGATGCTTTAGGAGAAGCTCTTCTCGATTTCCAAGACTTTAACGATCTCGCAATGTGGCTAGACTCTCAGCCCACAGGCTAGAATTCTATGCTGTTGAAGGTCTAGCCATGATGGCTGTGGGTCATGGTCTCGATAAGCTGGAGGAATGCGAGATAACCTCTGTAAATACCTTGCTGAAGAATACCCGACAGCCTTTACCCAGTGGCTCCTCAACAATGCCTCAGAAAATGTTTCAGTTCTCAAAACCGAACTGAACCTCGAACCGATTTGTGCGGATGGCGTCACCCTCGTACAAACGCAACACTGCATTCTGCATCTAGAGTTTCAGGTTGAACCAGAGGCAACATTGCCGTTACGGATACTGGACTACTGGCTCAGGCTCTATCGCACCTATCGCTGTGAGAGTGTCCAAGTTTTAATAGAGGTTGGGTCTTGATGGACATCCAGTTAACTCATTCTGTGTGAGCTTACCTTTGATGAGCGTTACTCTGTTATGCCAACTTCCCAAGGAGACGGTACGCTTTAGCAATATTGCCGCAGTTGTGTTTGACAAAGATGGTACTTTAGCGAACTCGGCGAGCTACCTCCACCAGTTGGCTCTAGAACGCGCACGGCAAGTGGCCGCGATCGCCCCTGATCTTGAAGCTCCTCTGCTGCGTAGCTTTGGGAGTTCAGCGCATCAGATCCAGCCGCAGGGGCTACAGGCGGTGGGGAGCCGCTATGAGAATCTGATTGCTGCTGCTGCCCATCTTGCTGGCTATGGCTATGGTTGGATAGCCGCTCGGGAAATCGCTGAACAGGCCTTTGCTGAAGCGGATCGCACGTTTAGCCCCAAAGCTCCCTTCACACCACCATTGCCCGGGGTCATCGATCTGCTGCAACGGCTGAAGACGGCTGGCCTAGCGCTAGCAGTGCTGTCTGGGGATTGCACCGAGGAGGTACAGGCGTTTTTAGCCACCTACCAGCTCGCTCACTTTTTTAGAAGTGCTATGGGCAGCGATCGCCTGCCTGCAAAGCCTGACCCAGCCCCCCTCAAAAAAATCTGCGCTGAATTGGCGATTCCCCCCGCGCAGACAGTTGTTATTGGTGATGCAGATGCCGATGGCCTCATGGCACAACGCGCTAGTGCAGCAGGTTGTATTGGTGTCACGTGGGGATGGCCTCAGCCCCCCCCCTTACAGCATTGTACCTGCACAGTCAATGAACCGACGCAAATTCAAATTCTGCCAACCGATCAACAGGGAACTTAGGAACACACAAGAGCCGACACGGGAGACACACAAATGGAGGGAGCACACAGTAGATGTGCGAGTATATCTATTCAGACATACTCAACACAGCATCAAGCCTGAAGGAAAGGAGCGATCGCCCAAGCTGGAAACTCAATCTGGATGACACACAACGGCTGAGACAGGGTTGTTCAGTCAGTGGACTACTACAACCTAATAGGTATAGTCGCACTCTGATGACCTGCCAACTACCGTGTTTTTACTCAAATTTTGCCGAAATTTTTGGTAAATAGGTTCCTGAAAATACCGTACAAACACGGATTCCTAAACGTCCACCATCTCCATTAGAGCGTCGCTGATGACCGCATTAGTGGCAACACTTTGGATATCGTCAAGGGTTTCGAGGGCATCCAGCAACCGCAAGACGCGGCGGGCCGTCTCCTCATCGCTCACCTCCACTGTATTCAGAGAGAGCCAGCGGCGCTCAGTCTCTAACACGTGGTAGCCATAGTGGTTGAGGGTGTTGCTCACGGCTTCCAAGGCAGCGACAGGGCAACGCACTTCTGCGACATCCGCCACGATGTCGTAGGTCTCGACCTCCGCGGCAAGGAGAGCCTCTAAAAAGGCTTCTTCATCGTGGGGGGCAGCAACGGTGACCACCCCCCACAGGTCAAACATCCACCCAACACAACCCGTCTCGCCAAGGTTCCCCCCCTGCTTATTAAAGGCAGCCCGCAGGTCAGCAGCGGTGCGGTTGCGGTTGTCCGTTAGCGCCTCAATTAAAAAGGCAACACCACCAGCCCCATACCCTTCGTAGCGGACTTCTTCAAGGGGTACATCACTATCAAGGGTACCGGTACCTTTGGCGATCGCCCGCTCGATGTTTTCGTTGGGAATCCCCGCTGCTTTGGCTTTTTCAATGGCGCTGCGGAGTTGAAAATTACCGGCGGGGTCGCCTCCGCCATGGCGGGCAGCAATAATAATTGCCCGGGAGAGCCGCGCAAAGACTTTACCTTTTTGGGCATCCACCCGTGCTTTTTGGCGCTTAATATTGGCCCATTTGCTATGACCCGCCATACCCGCCGAACATTACAGACATGGATTACTGAGCATAGAACAACCCCGCTGAACACAACGGGGCTGCATCACAAGAGTAACGTTTAACTGCACAGCAACTTAGCGGAAACCAACAGCGGCTTGCCACACAAAGGCTAGCGCTAAGAACAAGACGGGAATCACCGGCAACACATCCACTAGGGGATCAAAAATAGCATAGGCCTCCGGGAGCTTGGCCACTAACATGAGAGCATCAATCATGGTGTTTTCCTAAACTATCAGCGATCGCAAGAGAACTGAAAGAATAGTACCATAGCGGCTGCGGTCAGGGGATCCAGTGGTGGAGATTAGTTCAGCACCAGCGCAAGCAGAACACGAGTTTTGGATGCAACAGGCGATCGCCGTTGCCCACCACGCAGGTTGTGCGGATGAAGTTCCAGTGGGTGCCGTCATTGTGGATGCCAATAATACCCTCATTGCCACTGGGGAAAATCGTCGCCAACGGGATCACGACCCCACGGCTCACGCGGAAATCATTGCCCTGCGCCGTGCGGGAGAGCGGCTGGGAACCTGGTACCTGAACGGTTGTCGCCTTTACGTCACCCTCGAACCCTGCCCCATGTGTGCGGGTGCTATTGTCCAAGCCCGCATTCACACTCTGATCTACGGCACACCGGATCCGAAGACCGGTGCCATTGACTCGGTGCTACAAATTTTTAGGAGTGCGGCGGCCTTTCATCGGGTACACAGTGTAGGTGGCATCCTCGCGGATCGCTGTTGTGAGCAGTTACAAACATGGTTTCGGGCGCATCGGCAGAGGCCACGGCCTTGATGCCAGCAACACCTAAACGCGCCTGTAGGGTGGCGATCGTGTCTGTGAGGATGGGATGCCGCCACTGGGGGGCGATTTCGGCTAAGGGGACAAGAACAAAGGGACGATTGGCTAACTCAGGATGAGGTAGCGTTAGCTCTGATGTATTGACAATGGTATCGCCGTAAAACAGTAGATCGAGATCCAACGTGCGCGGCCCCCACCGTTGATGACGCTTGCGGCCAAACTGCTGCTCAATAGCCTGAAGTTGGTGTAACAATGCTAGGGGGCTGAGGGTAGTGAACGCTGTGACGCAGCCATTCCAGTAGTCCGGCTGTGGTGGTCCCACTGGTGCGGTGCGGTACCACCGAGAGCAGTGCAATCCAGTGATGTGGGGTATCTGTTGCAGGGCGCAAACGGCTGCTTGTAGGATTTGGCGGGGCTGACCCAGATTGCTACCAAGGGCGATCGCCACGAGGGGGGGGTCAGACGGGGATATACTTAAATCAGTGGATTCTGCCATCGTTTACTCGGTAGAGTGCCACCCTAGGCTCTATGCTCCGCTTGTTGTTATTTCGCTGTCAACCTACTGCTAAATCGTTGTGGATCTCCGGACACTTTTTAATACCGCTACCCCAGTGATTGGTGTTGTACACCTGTTACCGTTGCCCACCTCTCCCCGTTGGGGCGGTAGCCTTAAGGCAGTGATTGACCGGGCAGAGCAGGAAGCCACCGCCTTGGCCTCAGGGGGTGCTAATGCGATTATTGTTGAAAACTTTTTTGATGCCCCCTTTACCAAAGATCGTGTCGATGCGGCGGTGGTCAGTGCCATGACCTTGGTGGTGCAACGCCTGAAAAATTTGGTGGCCTTACCCATTGGCTTAAATGTGCTGCGCAATGATGCCTACAGTGGTCTGGCGATCGCTACGTGTACGGGGGCACAGTTTATTCGCGTCAATGTGCTGACGGGGGTGATGGCTACGGATCAAGGCATTATTGAAGGCCAAGCCCATCACCTATTGCGCTACCGCCGTGAACTGGGGCAAGACATTAAAATTTTGGCGGATGTCATGGTCAAGCACGCCCAACCCTTAAATACCCCTAACCTGAGTACCGCCGTTCGCGATACCTTCGAGCGAGGCTTAGCGGATGGGGTGATCCTCTCTGGCTGGGCAACGGGGCACCCCCCCAGCGAAGAGGATCTCTCAATCGCCTGTAGTGCGGCTAAGGGTCAACCGCTGTTTATTGGCAGTGGCGCCTCTTGGGATAACGTTGAGCAGTTGGTTCCCTATGTCGATGGGGTGATTGTGGCTAGCTCGTTGAAGCGCAATGGCCAAATTACCCAGCCCATTGATCCGATTCGGGTAAGCCGCTTTGTGGAGGCGTGGCAGCGAGCACAGCACAATTTCCAAGAACTGGGCGATCGCAACGGTAACCCAAGCGGCAATCTGGCTCAAGAGAGCGCCACCTCCCGCTTGATGCTATGTGAGTGATTAGATCCACGATCGCCACCACATCCGCTGAAAAAACTGCTGAGGGGTGAGCGGTAGCCCCCAATACACTGGCAACCAGTAGAGAAAGCCACTAACAATCAGCAGTAGCACCATAACGCTCAGAGCACGTCCCCACGGTGGCGATCGCCACGCCCAGTCCCAAACCACCGCTAGGGCAATAAAACTGTACAGCGCAGCGGGTAGGTAGTGATAGAGAAACAGGCAGCGGCTCACCAAAACCCAAGGGAGAAAGTTCGCCGCATAGTTAAGCAGCAAAAACTGCCCCGCGGGCGATCGCCTTGCCAACGGTATTATTGCCAGCATCGCCAGCGTACTCAGCCACAGCAAGGGGGGATTAAACATGGCATGAACCGCATACACCCAAGCCGTGTCTGCCATAGGTAAGGGGGGGCCAATGACTGGCACAGCTTCGCTGAGGGTGTGTACTCGCTGAAAAAAGTAACTCAGGGGTCGCAACAGCAACGGCCACGACCACCACGGCGCACAGTAGGGATGAGCGGTACTAGCCACACTGCGATGGTAACTAAACATCTGGGCGTGAACCTGCCACAGGTTGGAGTGCGGATGAAAGGCTAAGTGGGGCAGCCACAGCAGACTATAGACCGTGAACACCACCAGAGGTAGGATCAGCACCATGTCCATCGCCGTGTAATACCGCTGCCGCTGTGGCATCCACCAGCGCTGCACTCCCCACACCAGCCACAGCCCGAGGAGAAACCCCAGACCACTCCACTTAACCGCCACGCAGGCTCCCAAGGCCACCCCTGTGCCCATGAGTGCCCACCACCGCCGTGCTTTCCACTGCTGCCCCCAGAGCCAGACAACCTGCGCCACCACCCCAAAAAACACCAGATAGACGTTAATGAGGGCATAGCGGGACTCCACTAAAAAAAAGCCATCTAAGGCCACAAACGTCCCCGCCACTAAACCCACCCGCTGGCGCCGCGTGATCAGATACGCCAAAAGGGCAGCAGCAACAGGAATTAGCGAGCCAACAACGGCATTGAGCCAGCGATAGCCCCACGGCTGAAACCCGCCTGCTAACCAAATGCCAAGGGCAATCAGGTACTTACCGAGGGGGGGATGGGCATCAAAGAATGGCTCTCCGGCTAGGTAATTGCGGGCAAAGCGGGCAAAATACACTTCGTCAAACACAAGGGTGTCAAAGCGGTCTAAGCCCCAGAGCCTTGTACCCAAGGCAAAAAGCCACACCAACAGTAGCCCTAGGGGCATCCCTAGGCCGCCCCAGGCAGTTCCGCCGTGCGTACGCTCACCCGCTGGACGCGATCGCCCCGCTGAATCGTTAAGTTCAGTACCTGACCCACCTTAGAAGCGTCAACCACGGCCTGTAATTCCTCAGCACTGGTAATGGGCTGCCCATCGACTGCGGTAATGACATCTCCCCAGCGCAACCCTGCCTTTGCGGCTGGCGTATTGGGCAGAACCTGCACCACCAGTACCCCATTGACCTCCGGCAGCATCACCGGTGAGTTGGGGTTAGCATTATTTTCCTTGGCCATGGCTGGAGTAAAGGTAGTCATCTGCACACCAAGGTATGCATGACTAATTTTTTCACCGCGCACAAGGCGCTCTTGCAGTGCTTTTGCTTTATTGATCGGAATCGCAAACCCAATTCCCATGGCATCGGCACGAATCGCAGTATTAATGCCAATCACTTCCCCGGCTTCATTGAGCAGTGGCCCACCGGAGTTCCCTGGGTTGATCGCCGCATCGGTTTGAATAAACTCTAGGCGCTTATCGGGAATCCCCACTTGGGCACTGGAGCGGTGGAGGGTGCTCACAATCCCCAAGGTGACGGTATTGTCTAACCCTAGGGGATTCCCCACGGCGATCGCCCAGTCTCCCACTTTTACCGCACTGGAGTCGCCCAGAGGAGCTGTCGGCAATGGCTCTGTAACCCCCTTCAGCTTGACAATCGCTAGATCGGAGACCTCATCTACACCGCGCACCTCCCCTTCAAACACGCGCCCATCCTTGAGACGCACGGCTACCGTATCCGCCTGGCTGACCACGTGGGCATTGGTCATGAGAATACCGCTGCTGTCGATAATAAATCCCGATCCTTGCCCCCGTAGCCGATCCTCTTGGGGCAGCGGCGCTAACCCTGGAAAAAACTGGCGGAAGAAGGGGTCGTTAAACAGCGGATCCACCGATCGCAGGACAGTGCGCTCCGTATCAATGCGAACCACAGCATCCCCTACTCGCTCCACCGCTGCGGCCACAAAACTATGCCCCGCCGAGGACACCGCTGCCATGGCAGGGGCACTCCAGTTCCACAGCAGCACACTCACAGCCAACAGTAGCCAACACCACTGGCCAAGCCATCGCAAAGACTGAAAAGGTTGTTTGAGGTTAAGCATTACTCACGCGGATTCAGAACCATTCACCTTTAGATTTTAACGACATGTGGCAAGAAGTCCCCGATGCTACCGCAGGTGAATCGGGGGATGAATTGCGACCAATAAAAAAACGTGCGTCGCACATCCGCTTTGCTATCTGCTAAGATATTATCAGTAATATCCAAAAGCGCTAAGTGTTGCAAGCCTACAAGTTCAGAGCCTACCCAACCAACGAACAGAGATTAGCCCTAGCCAAAAGCTTTGGCTGCTGTCGCTGGTACTGGAATTATTCGCTCAACTTGTGCCAAGAAACCTACCAATCAACTGGGAAAGGGTTATCACGCTCAGCTATTCAGGGAG
>NZ_JAKLTU010000068.1:0-2308 GCF_022570815.1 Synechococcus sp. PCC 6716 | reverse complement strand
GAGGCACTCCGGAACTTTCAGCAACGCCAGCGCCGCTTTGGGCGACTATAAAAGACTATAAATAAAATAATATAAATAAAAAAATGGTTCACCCCCACAAGCGTGGGGACAACGTYGCAACGATCGCCAACTTGATTGATTATTGGCCGGTTCACCCCCACAAGCGTGGGGACAACGGTAATCAGGGTTGTCGAGTTTTGCCCTGATTTCCGGTTCACCCCCACAAGCGTGGGGACAACTGGTACAACGCGCGTCATTACGCATCCAGCGACACGGTTCACCCCCACAAGCGTGGGGACAACGCTCTGCAAACCAGTCGTAGCGCAGGTTGTGATACGGTTCACCCCCACAAGCGTGGGGACAACGGTAATCAGGGTTGTCGAGTTTTGCCCTGATTTCCGGTTCACCCCCACAAGCGTGGGGACAACATTCGGGCACGCCAATGCTTAGGAAACAAGTATCGGTTCACCCCCACAAGCGTGGGGACAACCTGCGTTGGTGTTGATTTACCCTCCGTTCAACGTGGTTCACCCCCACAAGCGTGGGGACAACGGTAATCAGGGTTGTCGAGTTTTGCCCTGATTTCCGGTTCACCCCCACAAGCGTGGGGACAACATTCGGGCACGCCAATGCTTAGCGTTCCGTTGACGGTTCACCCCCACAAGCGTGGGGACAACTGGTACAACGCGCGTCATTACGCATCCAGCGACACGGTTCACCCCCACAAGCGTGGGGACAACGCTCTGCAAACCAGTCGTAGCGCAGGTTGTGATACGGTTCACCCCCACAAGCGTGGGGACAACGGTAATCAGGGTTGTCGAGTTTTGCCCTGATTTCCGGTTCACCCCCACAAGCGTGGGGACAACATTCRRACAACACGCAATTGCTTATTTGGATTACGGTTCACCCCCACAAGCGTGGGGACAACCCTTTAGGCACAAACGACACGCTGCATATTTTCGCGGTTCACCCCCACAAGCGTGGGGACAACGGTAATCAGGGTTGTCGAGTTTTGCCCTGATTTCCGGTTCACCCCCACAAGCGTGGGGACAACATTCGGGCACGCCAATGCTTAGCGTTCCGTTGACGGTTCACCCCCACAAGCGTGGGGACAACGGCAAAACAACACGATTTACCCTCCGTTCAACGTGGTTCACCCCCACAAGCGTGGGGACAACGCCGCGGCGATCGCCAACTTGATTGATTATTGGCCGGTTCACCCCCACAAGCGTGGGGACAACGTTGCAATTAGCGCGGGTGTTGGAAACAAGTATCGGTTCACCCCCACAAGCGTGGGGACAACCTGCGTTGGTGTTGATTTACCCTCCGTTCAACGTGGTTCACCCCCACAAGCGTGGGGACAACGGCAAAACAACACGCAATTGCTTATTTGGATTACGGTTCACCCCCACAAGCGTGGGGACAACCCTTTAGGCACAAACGACACGCTGCATATTTTTCCGGTTCACCCCCACAAGCGTGGGGACAACATTCGGGCACGCCAATGCTTAGCGTTCCGTTGACGGTTCACCCCCACAAGCGTGGGGACAACGGCAAAACGTGTTGATTTACCCTCCGTTCAACGTGGTTCACCCCCACAAGCGTGGGGACAACGCCGCGGCGATCGCCAACTTGATTGATTATTGGCCGGTTCACCCCCACAAGCGTGGGGACAACATTCGGGCACGCCAATGCTTAGCGTTCCGTTGACGGTTCACCCCCACAAGCGTGGGGACAACCTGCGTTGGTGTTGATTTACCCTCCGTTCAACGTGGTTCACCCCCACAAGCGTGGGGACAACGTTGCAATTAGCGCGGGTGTTGGAAACAAGTATCGGTTCACCCCCACAAGCGTGGGGACAACCTGCGTTGGTGTTGATTTACCCTCCGTTCAACGTGGTTCACCCCCACAAGCGTGGGGACAACATTCGGGCACGCCAATGCTTAGCGTTCCGTTGACGGTTCACCCCCACAAGCGTGGGGACAACGGCAAAACAACACGCAATTGCTTATTTGGATTACGGTTCACCCCCACAAGCGTGGGGACAACTGGTACAACGCGCGTCATTACGCATCCAGCGACACGGTTCACCCCCACAAGCGTGGGGACAACGCTCTGCAGGGTTGTCGAGTTTTGCCCTGATTTCCGGTTCACCCCCACAAGCGTGGGGACAACATTCGGGCACGCCAATGCTTAGCGTTCCGTTGACGGTTCACCCCCACAAGCGTGGGGACAACGCCGCGGCGATCGCCAACTTGATTGATTATTGGCCGGTTCACCCCCACAAGCGTGGGGACAACGGTAATCA
>NZ_JAKLTU010000023.1:0-115183 GCF_022570815.1 Synechococcus sp. PCC 6716 | reverse complement strand
TTGACAGCGAGTATTTATCACCAACCCCCTTCCTCTTCATGGGGAAGGCRATCGAATGGAAACGTAAGGCCGGTACCGCTGTCGATCTCGATTTGCGCTCCCTCCCTTCCTCTTCATGGGGAAGGCGATCGAATGGAAACTTAATTAAGTAATAAGGGAATAAAGATACTTGCAGGGAGCTAGTATGCGCTTTACGGTTCTGACTGTGGCTGTCGTGGTATCCTTAGTCGCCCTCTATGCTTGGGGCGGCAGTTGGCTTCGGAACCTTGGCACCTTGGGTGTTCTTACGCTCTACTGGTTTGCTGTCTTTCAGCCTAAGTCTTGACCTGCTGGCACCTTAATGATTATCTTTGATTATCTTTTGCCAGAGACGACCTTCCTCATAAGACGGCTGTGCAACTTCAAGCACGAGGGAGACTGCTGTCGCCTGCTCGTTAGCATTGCCTTGGAACAGATTAGAATCGCAGCCGAAGGTGCTAGCTCTTAGGGATAGGGTGTCATGAGCCAACAAGCCGTAGGAATGATTCAGGTCATGGGGTACCCAGCAGCACTTGCGGTTGCTGACACCTTGGTGAAAGCAGCTAACGTACAACTGGTGAGTTGTGAAGGCATTGGCAGTGGCTACTGGACGCTGGTGATTCGTGGCGCAGTTGCCGAGGTCAATGCAGCAGTTCAGGCGGTGCGATCGCACTCGCAGCCACCGATTCTGTCTCACCAAATTATTGCGCAGCCCCAATCCAACCTAGAGCAAGTGCTGCCCATTCGCTCTCCCCACGCTCCCCTTGACGATTTTCTTCTGTAGCAGAGGCAGGATGATCTTCTGCTCGATATTGGCCTCATTGCGCTTGACATCCTCCCCACCGCAAGCGGACGGGGTTTTCCGCTCACATTCGATAAACTAAGAGTACCTGCTAGGAATGCTGTCGATGACCACTCTTCGCTATGCCTATTATCCGGGCTGTGTGGCTCAAGGGGCTTGCCGCGAGCTAGATCTTGCCACCCGAGCGATCGCCCCCCGCTTAGATATAGAACTCATTGAACTGAAACAGGCAGCGTGTTGTGGCTCAGGCACCTTTAAGGAAAATTCATGGTTGTTAGAAGACACGGTGAATGCCCGCAATATTGCCCTTGCTGAAGCGTTGGAATTGCCATTATTAACCCATTGCAGTACCTGCCAAGGAGTCATTGGGCATGTGGATGAACGCCTAAAAGAGTTCCAGCGCGATCGCCCCGACTACGTAAATAGCATCAACCAACTGTTAGAGGCAGAAGGTTGCCATCCCTACCGTGGCACCACTGAAGTCAAACATTTGCTGTGGGCAATCATTGGTGATGTGGGGTTAGAGCAATTGCGCTTACGGGTCACTCGTCCCCTAACCAACCTACGCTGTGCTGCTTTTTATGGCTGCTATTTGCTTCGCGCCCAGCGCACCCTTCCCTTCGATCATCCGACTCACCCCAGTTCCCTAGAGAATGTCTTTGATGCCCTTGGGGCAACTGCCGTTGAGTATTCAGGGCGTACCCAATGTTGTGGCTGGCCAATCTCTAGCTATGCAACTCCCGCCGCCTTTCGGATGGCAGCACAACGCCTCCAAGGGGCGATCGCCGCTGGGGCAGATTGCATTGTTACCCCCTGCCCCCTATGCCACCTGAACTTAGATTCCCGGCAGCCAGACATTGAACACCTCATTGGCGAAAAACTAAACTTGCCAGTTTTACATCTACCCCAATTAATTGGCTTAGCCTTGGGGTTGGCTCCTCACCTCTTAGGTTTATCAAAACACGTCGTTTCGGTAGAACCAGTCCTAGCAAAGCTGGCGTAGATTCAGCTAATGGGTATGACGCGATAATAATTGCTCTTCTAAGGCAGCAATTTGATTGTACGCCGCTGTGAGTTGTGCCGTTAACCGCTGGATTTGTACCTCGGCACTCAAGGGGCGATCGCCACTCAGATGGCGGCTGTGGCTATAGTCATCATCCACTAAAATATCCTTATGTTCGGGCATAACCCCAGGGGCACGAGCCGGCACAGTTCCCCTCACCACCTGCTCATTGGCAGCACCGGCAGCAGCTTTGATTCGCCCCTCAGCTAGCGCTTGGGCAACTTTTTGGTTCAGTTGTTCAACAATCTGGTACAAAGCATCGATTTTGTTGCTGAGCACCAATATCTGCTTATGTAGTAAATCCACGGGACACGTCCTCTTGCTGTGGAGTGTAACAGTCATCAACCCAACCTCGCATTTCCCTCAAGCAAACCACTTGAGTTAGCCGTTACCCCAACCAGACGATGCACAAGAGAATTACTCTATCTGTTGGCTGTCAAGATGCGCCTAGTAATTAGCGTTGGATATTCTATTTCCCACAGTAGAGAACATCAATAATATATTGCAACTTTTTCAACAAGACTTAAGGGTGAATAAACTTTTGTAAATATTACTCACCACCAACATAAAAAAAGGGGGAACACCCCCCATCCCTGCTACTCCACCCCTTCGATCTTGTCCTCTACCTCTTGGTAAAGCTGGCGCAGTAAGTCCAGATTGGCTTCACTCGTCTGCCAGTAGCCACGACCATTCAGTTCAAGGAACGTACTCACCATCTTGCGGAAAGAGTGGGGGTTCGTATTCAACAACCGCTGCCGCATCTCAGCATCAAGGATAAAGGTGGCATTGGCCTCTTCGTAAACCCAGTTATCCACCGCCCCCGCCGTGGCCGACCAGCCCATCGTATTGACCAGCCGCTTCGAGATTTCTCGTACCCCCTCGTAACCATGGGAGAGCATTCCCTCGTACCATTTCGGGTTCAAGAGTTTAGTGCGGCTGTCTAAACGCACAGTTTCCGAAAGGGTACGCACTTGGGCATTAGCTGTTGTTGTATCGGCAATGTAGGACTTAGGCTGCTTGCCGTCCCCTCGCAGTGAGCCGACCAGTTTGGTAGGGTCTGAGTCAAAATAGTGGCTCACATCCGTCAGGCTAATTTCGGCAGAGTCCAAGTTCTGGAAGGTGACATCAACGGTTTTGAGGGCAGTCTCAAACAGGTCTCGCGCCTGAACCATCGCTCCCGGTGAATCCGCAGAAAACGCAAAGGACTTGCGCGATAGATACATCTCCTGTAGCTCCGATTCTTGCTCCCAAGAACTATTTTCAACCGCAAGATTCACGTTAGCCGCATAGGAACCAGAGGCATTGGTGAACACCCGGGTGGCAGCTTGGCGCAGGTCAATCCCCAATTCTGCGGCCTGTTGCAGGGCATGTTTGCGGATAAAATTCAGTTCCGTTGGCTCATCAGCTTCTGCTGCCATCTTCACGGCACGGTCAATGAGCGCCATCTGGTTAATGAACAGATCCCGAAATACCCCAGAGCAGTTCACGACAACATCAATGCGGGGACGACCCAGCTCCTCTAGGGGAATTAGCTCCACTTTATTGACACGGCCCAAGGAATCTGGCAAAGGCCGTGCCCCCACTAACCACAGCACCTGCGCGAGGGATTCACCGTAGGTTTTAATGTTGTCCGTTCCCCACAGCACCATGGCAATGCTTTCGGGCCATTGGTCGTTGTTCTCAGCTTTTTGCCGTGCCAAGAGGCGATCCACCACCACTTTGGCAGATTGAATGGCGGCAGCGGTGGGAATGGCTTGAGGGTCAAGGGCATGGATGTTTTTGCCGGTGGGCAACACGTCGGGATTGCGAATGGGATCGCCCCCAGGCCCGGGGAGAATGTATTCCCCTTCGAGGGCTTGTAGGAGTGCCCCCAGTTCATTGTCTGCAACAATTTGCTGCAAACAGAACTCGAGGTATTCCATCAGGGGTTTAAGGGAGCCTACATCGATGTGGGGATAGCCCGATCCATGGAGGCTTTCAATCCACGGCGCTTTGCGCCCCATATTAAAGAAGTTCAGCTTCGAGACTTTAGACACGCGGCCATCGGCATCAGCTTGGGCTTGTACCAGTGCGGTGACGGCTGCCCGGGTGGCTTGGTTAATCTGCTGCAATAGTTCCACATCGGCGAGAACACCGCGATCGCTCCCGCGATAAATGTCATCAATATCGCGCCCCAAGCTTTCGGCAATCAGACGCGGGAGGCTCTTGATTTCCTCTTCAGGGCGATCCAAGCTGGCAATATTGACTAAGGTAGCCACGGCCTCTTCGGTGCTCGGTGGCTGACCAATGACGTGCAGACCACAGGGCAGCAGCCGACTTTCAATCTCCATTAACTTGATATAGACCTTGCCAACGAGGGTATCGCGCTCTTCGGCAGTGAGGTTGGCCGCATCCTGATCCGGTAGCGCCACATCCTGATCTAAATTGACCAAGCGGCATTTATCCATGATCGTATTCACGATTTGTACCCCGCGCCCGCTATCTTTGAGGCTTTGGTAAGAGCCAATGAGATCGCTGAGTTCCCGCAACCCTTTATACAAACCAGCATTTTCGGCGGGAGGCGTTAAATAGCTAATGGTGTTGGCGTAGCTGCGTCGCTTCGCAATGGTGGCCTCTGATGGGTTATTGGCGGCGTAGTAGTAGAGGTTGGGAATACTGCCAATTAAGTTATCGGGATAGCACTCGCCCGACATCCCCATCTGTTTGCCGGGCATGAATTCAAGGGAGCCGTGGGTGCCAAAGTGCAGCACCGCATCTGCTTTCCAGATGTGGTTTAAGAATGTGTAGTAGGCCGCAAAGCCATGGTGGGGACTAGCTGAGCGCGAAAAGAGTAGCCGCATGGGATCCCCTTCGTAGCCAAAGGTGGGCTGCACCCCAATGAAAACGTTGCCGTAGGCTTTGCCATAGATCAAGAGGTTTTGGCCATCGCTGTTGAGATGCCCAGGGGGTTTACCCCAGTTCTCTTCTAGGCGTTTGGCGTAGGGGGTGAGCCGCTCGTACTCTGCTACACTCATGCGGTAGGCAATATTGAGTTCGGGGCTGCCCACTTGGGCGCGGGCATCGTGAAGCACCTCCTGCATGAGGGCTTCGGCATTTTCAGGTAGCTCCGGTAGGTCGTAGCCGTTATTTTTGAGGGCTTCCATAACCTTGTAGATGGAGCCAAAGACATCGAGGTAGGCGGCTGTACCAACATTCCCCTTATCTGGTGGGAAGCTAAAAATGGTGATCGCTATTTTTTTATTGACTTTGGGTTTGCGGCGTAGGTTAACCCACTTCAGGGCACGCTGGACAATCATTTCTACCCGATCCTGTAGGGCGATCGCCTTGCCCGTCACGCCATCGCGGCCAGAGAGGATAATCGGTTCAATGGCACCATCCAGTTCCGGTAGGGCAATTTGCAAGGCCACTTGGATAGGATGTAACCCCAGATCGCTATCTTCCCACTCCTCTGTGGTTTGAAAGACCAAGGGCAGCGCTACCATGTAGGGGCGATTGAGCTTTTTCAGGGCGGCAACGGCTTTGCCATGATCCTGCTTGGCAGGGCCACCGACAAGGGCAAACCCCGTAAGGGAGACCACCGTATCGACAATGGGCTTCTCTGGCTGTAGAGGGTCGTAGAAGAACTGCTCGAGGGGGGTGGAAAAATCCAGTCCACCGGAGAAGACGGGGATCACCCGTGCTCCTTGGGACTCAAATTCTTGGACAATGGCGACGTAGTGGGCATCATCGCCGGTGACAAGGTGGGTGCGCTGCAGCAGTAGGCCAATGGTGGGCACCAAGGGATCCTTGAGGTCGTTGCCAATGTCGCCACGGCTGTTGAACCAGTTCAGGTATTCCTTCAGGTCTTCAAACATCTGGGGGGCAAGGGGATGCCAAATGCCTGTATCCGGATAGGTGACCGGTTCTTGGTAGGTGAGGGTATGACTGCTGTCTAACTGTCCTTTGAAGACGTAGCGATCGCCCAGCATCAGGAGGAAGTTTTGTAGGTTTTCGGGGGAGCCTCCCAGCCAGTACTGGAAGCTGAGCATGAAGTTGCGCGCATCTTGGGCTTTGTCGATGGGCAAATACTTTAGTACCTGTGGCAGGGTGCGCAATAGCTTGAGCATGGCATCTTGGAAGCCTGCTCCGGACTTCTCTTTGCGCTTTTTCATGAAGTTGGCAATCACGCTCTTGGATTGGCCGATCTGCGCTAAGGAAAAGCTGCCCATTTTGTTGAGGCGCATTACCTGTGGCAGGGAGGGAAACACCACGGCCACATCGAGGCGATCGCGGTAGGGCTGAACCGCTTCCACCACCTTGTCAGCTAAATCCTCAATAAAAATCAATGACGCAATAAATACATTCGCCCGCGCCACATCTTCACAAAAAGCCGCGTAGTTCTCGGAATTCCGCAGTTCTTCGAGGAGATAACCACTAATTTCAATGGCAACGTGGGGATGATTGTCGTTAATGCTGCGCACGGCTGCCGAAAGGGCACTTTGATACTGCGCTTCAAGTACCACATACACCACTCGCAAGAGCGATCGCCCCTTTAGCGCCGCTGGTGCGATATGCCGAATCGTGGACTTGACGTGGGTGAACATGCGTTCGGACTCCTTGTAACAACCGATAACAAACCCAAGAAGCGGGATGTACCTCTTGTGGTTGTAGCAGAAAATCAAGCTGTAGAGAGACTTTGCGCTGCTTCAGTAACAAATTGCAAAGTTTTACTGCCTAGGTATTAAAACTTATTACATCCCTTGACAAGAGCTTGCTGTTTGTGGATTTGCCAAAGCTAGAGGTGTGGTTCACTATAGGAAGCAACGTTAGTGCCCGGCCACGGCTTGGGCAGCAGCGATCGAGTTTGGTGTTGAGTATGGTGCCTTCGCCACAGCAACAGAGGTTGATGCCGTATTTTGCAGTTGGTATCGCGGCGGCGATCGCCACGGTGGGAGTGGTGGGGCTACAGGCACTGACTCTACTAGAGCCGCTGGAACTCAGGGTGTATGATCAATGGCTGCGCTGGCGACCCGCCACAGCCTCTGCTGATCGAATATTGATTGTGGCTATTGGCGAAGAGGATATTCAAGCCCTGAAGCAATATCCTGTCCCTGACGAGGTACTGATCCAAGCCGTGGCAGAGTTACAGAAGCACCGCCCCAAGGTCGTTGGGATTGACATTTTCCGGGACTTCCCCGTGCCGGATCGCTTTCGCCCCCCCACCCAGACCCTGCCATCCCTAGGGCGAGCAATGATGACCCAACCCAACACCGTCATTGTCTGTAAAGTGGGTCAAGGGGCTGAGCCGGATATTGCTCCCCCCGCTGGACTCTTGCCAAACCAAATTGGCTTTGCGGATATTCCGGTGGATAGTGATGGTGTCGTGCGCCGTGCCATTCTGGCCACTACTCCAGAGGCCAAGGCTCGCTGTCATACACCGCAGTCCTTTGCCCTTGCCCTCGCCAGCATTTTTCTGGGGACAACCCCCCAACGTCGCGGTAAGGATGGCTTGGCGTTGGGGACGGCTCGCTTTCAGGCACTGACCCCTAACTGGGGAGGCTACAGCAACCTAGATGCAGCAGGTTTCCAGATCCTCATTAACTATGGAACCAGCCCACGCACCTACGAAACCGTGAGTCTCACAGATGTCTTGAGCGAGCGGGTGTTGCCCTCCCAAGTGCGCGATCGCGCTGTACTGATTGGGGTGACCGGCAGTAGCAGCAACGATAAGCTCCTAACGCCCCTTAGCCAACCTGATCAGGGAAATCGCTTCACGGCTGGGGTGGTGGTGCAAGCCGCTATTTTAGACGACCTTTTAGCTGCTGCCCTTGACAATCGCCCTCCCCTCTGGACATGGCCGCAAGGGGCGATCGCCCTGTGGATTTTTGGCTGGTCACTCGTGGGGGCGCTGATTACCCTCAAAGGTCAGCGCTGGCTGGTTCTGCCCCTCTTTGTGACTGCTGGGGTTAGCCTAGGGGGGCTCACCTTTTTGCTATTTTTACAATCCGGCTGGATTCCTCTGGTCGCACCAGAACTTGGGTTTGTCAGTGCTGGGGTTTTGATGCTGGCGTACCGCGCCTTGGCCGTTTCCCCTTCTCAACGCTCGCGATCGCCCTCGACGGATGAACCTGAACCAATGTCTGTTCCCCCCTTCGCATTGGTTAATGACCGCCCCTCCACCGCTCCCCAAGCCTTGTCTGAAGCGGCAGCCGATTCGCTCCTGATGGAAGATAAAAACACAGATGTTACCCCCGATGCCAATGCCACCGTTGTGCAACCGGACACCTGCATTCCCTTTACCCCTGTTCCCCAAGCCGCTGAAACCACCGTCAACCCAGATTTGACCGCTGCTGAGCCAGCGAGTCGCGAAACACTCTTGACCCCTGTTGTGGATGAGGTACCCATTACCGAGATTCCCAGTGCCGCCGGCACAGCTACTAACCCCACGGAAATGGAAACCTTTCTCGTTGTAGAGCCTACAGACCCAGAAAGTGTGCCCACTGCCATCCAAGATGTCATCCCAGAGACCCAACTCACCCTAGACCCTTCAGACACAGCGTTGACCGCTGCAAGCAAGCTCACTGCCGCAACCTCAACAACTCCCTTAGAAACCCAGCTAGAGCTACCAGAGCATCCCGTGTCAGTCCCCTCAGCAGCAGAGTTGCCAGAAACCCAAGTATCGCTGCCAGAGCCGCTGCCTCCAACTTCTGCCCCAACCACGACTCGGTGGTTTACTGAGGTACCGGACACCCAAGTCGTTGTCCCCGAGGAGGGATCTGCCGTCAGCACTGATGTTGCCGTTGACAGCAGTTCCAGTGATCTCCTGTCGCCAACCCTAGTCAGCGAGGTAGCGGTCAACCTTGATCCAGATGCGGTGGACACTCAGTTGGGAGTTGTAGCCACGCCAGCCACCCTAGAGCCGGTTGCCGCACCGGATACCACCGACACCCTTGCACCCCCTAGCACTTGCCCGTCTCCAGTCCCCAAAACCACGGTGGTTACAGATAGTGAAGCGGCGGCAACCGAGTCCCTGCCCCACATTTTGGGGGGGCGCTACCAAGTGCTCAGCCAGTTGGGGGAAGGCGGATTTGGACGAACATTCTTAGCCGCAGACCAGCATTTGCCCGATCATCCGATCTGTGTGATTAAACAGTTAGTGCCCTCCCGCAAGGATGAGCGGTTTCTGGCCATTGCCCGCCGCTTGTTCCAGCGCGAAGCCGAAGCACTTGCCCAGCTAGGACAGCACCCGCGCATTCCGCGGCTGTTGGCTTACTTTGAGGAGGAGGGGGTCTTTTACCTCACTCAAGAGTACGTGGAGGGGGAATCGCTCAAGGAAGAGTTTGAAAAAAAATTAACTCTGTCCCAAGCAGAGGCGATCGCCATCCTCAGAAGTATTCTTGAGCTACTCGAGTACGTGCATCAGTTAGGGGTAATTCACCGCGATATTAAACCCGCCAACATCATGCGCCGCCGCAGTGATCAACAACTATTTCTCATTGATTTTGGTGCGGTGCGCCACGTTCAACCGGAGGATCTACAAAAGCACGGCAAATATACAATCTCGATTGGCACCCGTGGGTACGCCCCCAGCGAACAGATGGCGGGTCGGCCAGTCATTGCCAGTGACCTCTACTCCTTGGGAATGGTGATTATTGAAGGCTTAACGGGGTTAGCACCCATGGATCTGCCCAATGATCCGACCACAGGGGATGTGGTGTGGGAGCCTGGGACGCATCTTGCACCAGCGTTTGTGGCTATTTTGAACCGCATGGTTCGGTACAATTTCCGCGATCGCTACCAGAGCGCCGCAGAGGTGTTAGCCGCTTTGGCAGCCGCGGGTCTCTAGACTCGCGGGCTAGTTGCCCCTACACTTGTGGCAATCTATGAAAAGATGAACCAGTAGTTGAAGGCAACGATGATACCCTCCACCGGCATGGTCTGGATTGTTGTTGGTTGTAATTGCCTGATTGCGATCATTGCCCTTTGGGTGGCTTGGCAATTGGTGAAACTGCGGCAGACGTTGCGGGGGGTTGCCCGGGCGCTGTTGGATGCCGAGCGCAGTACCCATGGCGTACTGGGGGGAGCGCCACAGGTCATTATGATTGGTCAGCGTGGGGTCGCGGGGTTGCGATCGCAACTGCCCCGCTGGGGACGGCAGCAGCGTAATGTCCGCCTGTTTTTAACCTTGATAAGCTGGATAAGTCGGTATAGTACCCCGTGGCTACGGCAACGAAGGAGATAACCATGGCAAATCAGCAAGGAAGTGGCGGTGCCTTTTTGGGGGGGCTGCTTCTGGGGGGGGCAATTGGCACAGTGGTTGGTCTGCTGGTTGCCCCGCGCTCTGGCAAGGAAACGCGACAACTGTTGAAAAAATCTGCCGATGCTCTGCCGGAGCTATTGGAGGACATTAGCAGCAGTTTTGAACAGCACCGCGATCGCCTCTCGGAAACCACCCAAGAGCGTTGGCAGGCCACCCTCGATCGCCTGAAAGACGCGATCGCCGTCGGCATTGAAGTCACTCAGCAGCAGCGCCAAGCCTTTAGCCGCGAAGCCAATGGCATGGCACTGAGCGATCTCGATGAGGAAAATTCTGGGGATCTACGGCGTTAAGAGGGCACAAAATTCGCCCAAGGTTAACGGCTGAATGCGGGGGTGCGCCTGCGCCTGTTGGCAATCGTCTGCGGTTGTGTAGCCCCACGTGGCCAAAAAAAGGCGAGTGGATACCAACTCTGGGGTAGCAGCGACCTCTAGGAGCGCCCCCAAACGATCCTCCACAAACCACAGTGGTGTACCGTAGGCTGCTTGCAGTTGCGAAAGAATCATCGGCTTGGGCTGCTGTTGCTCCTTGCCGTAGATAGCCGTAGCCGGAACAGTGATCCCCGCCTGCTCTAGCAAATAGGTCACAAAGCGCTGTTCTTTGGTGGTCACAATGGCCATCGCATGGCCTTGGGCTTGCCAGCGCTGCACAGCGGCCACCACTCCATCATAAAAGTCATGGAGCATCAACCAGTGTTGCCAGTCGTTGCGGATCCACTCATCCCGCAGCCCATCGACCCGCTGCCCCAGATCCGCTGCACTAAGGTGATAGGTGTGAAGAAGGCGATCGCGCACCTGGGGCCAATGGGCGCTGATCTCCGCAGTGGGGATTTCCTCAAGGATGGCTCGCAACAGAACTGGCATTTCCCAGCCCACCGTAATCACAGGCCGCAGTTGGTAAAATTGCTGCTCTAGGTCAGCAAGGGCAACATCAGAGGTCTGCCATACCTGTTGATACACCCGCCAACTGGTTTGAAAATACTCCCGCAGGCCATTACAGAGGACTCCGTCAAAGTCTAGAGCCAGCAGACTCGGCAAGACATCCATACCTTCGAACCACAAGGGAACTGGGGCGGGAGGATTCGAACCCCCGAATGGCGGGACCAAAACCCGCTGCCTTACCGCTTGGCGACACCCCATTGCATCGCTTTGTTAGCATAGCAAGTTTGACGCAATTTGTTCAAGCGATCGCTCCACTTTTCTCAGGCCGCCCTAAATACTGTAGTAGAGCGGAAATGACTTTGCTTCCTTCAGTTTAATAAACACCTGCTGCTGTGGCTCTAGGGTGAGATCATCAAATCGCTCTCGCGATAAGTGCGCCATTAACTCCTGCCCATCGTCTAGGCGTAATTCCACTTGAATTTCCCAGCCCAGATGAATAATGCGACTAATGCGCGCAGGCACGGTGTTGCCATTGGGGCGAGTTTCAATAAGAATGTCGCGGGGGCGCAGAAAAATATCGCAGTGCGGCGCACGATTGTCACTTTGCTCAAAGATGCGGGAGGTGCTGCGCAGAACATTCACCGGCCCAATAAAGCTCATGACAAAGGGACTCGCAGGGTGATCATAAATCTCAGCGGGCGTGCCTACTTGCTCCACTTGGCCTTTGTTCATCACCACAATCTGATCGGCAACCTCCATCGCCTCTTCCTGGTCGTGGGTGACAAATACCGTGGTGACATGGACATCATCGTGGAGGTGGCGCAACCATGCCCGTAGTTCTTTGCGAACCTTGGCATCGAGGGCACCAAAGGGTTCATCCAGCAACAGGACTTTGGGTTCTACTGCTAATGCCCGCGCTAAGGCCACCCGCTGCCGCTGCCCACCAGATAGCTGGGAGGGATAGCGATCGCCCAACCCAGCAAGCTGAACGAGATCCAGTAGCTCCTCAACCCGAGCTTTGATTTTAGCAGCGGGCACTTTGCGCAGCTCAAGGCCAAAGGCGACATTTTGGCGCACGGTCATGTGCTTAAACAGGGCATAGTGCTGAAATACAAAACCAATGTTGCGCTCCTGCACACTCTGGTAGGTGGCATCTTTACCGGTGAGGAGAATACGTCCTGTATCCGGCATTTCTAAGCCAGCAATGAGCCGTAGCAGCGTTGACTTGCCGGAGCCTGAAGGCCCAAGTAAGGCCACCAGTGAACCGCTGGCAATTTCAAGATCCACCTGTTTGACCGCTTGAAAGGTACCAAACGACTTGGAAACATTGTCAATGGTGATGCCCATCGCTGTCCTGCTGCTAGCTATACTCTAGTTTCTCTATAAGATTACCGTAGTTTTTTACACGATAGCGCCCTCGGTACCCTCAATTTGCCTGAAGACCTTCAAAAGACTGGTAGAGGCGTGGCTGTGGCAAAGGGGCGATGTAGCCACTAGTGAGATGTGCCCCCAGCATTTGGGTTGGGGAGTAGCCAAGCAAACTGATTGAGTCCTGCTGACCTAGCAGCTCGAAAATTTTACGTCAAGACCCCCTGACCTAGGAAACATTTGTTATTATGAGCAGTAGTTCCCTAGAGCAAAAATAAGAATGGTTCAGTATTACAGACTACAGTTTGTTAATTCTGGCTGTTAATTCTGAATGCACTGCTAGGGTATCTTCCGCCAAACGAGGATGTTATGGTTCAATCCCTTCAATACTCCATCGAGCTAGTTCAAGACGAAGCCCGTCAACTGGTGGCCAAGGGAGTGGTCAGTCGGCAGCAGCCTATCTACACCCTCTGCCAGTACGTGCCAGTTCGGGAGTGGCCTCTGATTGAGGCGGAGCTAGAACGTTGCGACTTTATGCTGCGAGATCGCATCGGTGATCTGATTGGTCGTGAGTGCTGGGATAACGATTAAACCTTGGTAACCTACCCCGCCACGTCGGGGGGTAGGCAATTCCACAAAACTAAGTCAACTGTTGTCTAGAGCGAACCTAGACTTAGGGGGCAGGTGAATTTTGATTCTGCTGCATATCTTCACGAATAGCCCTCAAGGTTTCGATTATAAGCTTAATATCGGCTTCTATGGCCTTCGCTTCGGCAGAGCTGGCTCGTGGGGGGTTGGAATTGGCTGTTTGTTGGGCTACAAATGCATCAATTAACGTGCGAGCTTGTGCTTCAGTGACTCGCCCCTTTTCAGCCCAAAGACTGGCTAGTTGGCGAAGATCGAGGCGCAGTTGGGCAAGATTTTCTTGGCGCTTGCCTTCATCTTGAAGCGACTCAACAGCAGCGGTGACTGCCCCAATACCAGCATAATAGGCTTGCTGTAGCAGTTCTAGGGGATTGCGATCCATGGTGTTGTGAGAAATCTCCCAAAACGGGGGATGTGAAGGTGTCTTCCTGACACTGTAAGGGAAGATTGGCCTGAGAATCAAGGTTGTGGATAGCGGCGGCGGTAAAGGTGAACAATTTTGCTAATGACATCGGCAATACTCAAGTTGTCGGTACACACTTCGATGGCATCCGCTGCTTTGCGAAAGGGCGCATAGGCGCGCTGCTGATCAGCGGTGTCCCGCTCAATCATTTGCTGTAGCAAGTCTTCGTAGGTGATCTCCTGTTGTCCCTGCTCCTGTAGTTCCTGCCAGCGACGCTTTGCCCGTTCCTGGGAGGAAGCAGTCAGGAAAATTTTCACGCCCGCCTCCGGAAAGACGTGGGTGCCAATATCCCGTCCTTCGGCAGCCACCCCCCCCTGAGCGCCCATCTGCCGCTGTTGCTGTACCATCAGGCGGCGGACTCCTGGCAGGGCAGCCACCTGTGAGACCCGCTGGGTGACCTCAAGGGAGCGAATGGCTGCTGTGATGTCTTGGTCATTGAGCCATACTTGGGACGGTTGATTGGGATCGCGGCTGTCTAAGCGAATCCGACACTGGGCAACTGCTTCAACAACGGCCACTTCATCCGTGAGATCAATGTGATGCTGCAAACACCACCATGTGGCAGCACGGTACATTGCACCCGTATCTAGATACTGCAGTCCTAAGGCATGGGCCGCTTGCCGAGTGACGGTGGATTTGCCTGCACCAGCGGGGCCGTCAATGGCTAAAATCCCAAGGCGACGGTCTAACAAACAGTTATCAATGAGCCGGGTGTTGCCTACCCAAGCGGCGATCGCCAGCAAGCCAACGGTATCCACCTGCTCTAAAGGCACCAGCGTATCTGGGTGCACCAATTCGGCATAGTCCAGACGCAGATCAGGAAACTGTTGCAAATGGCTTGTCACCTGCTGTCGCAGAATAGCCGCCGTAACACAGCCGTTGCGAAACGCCTGAGTTGCTAGTTGTAAGGCTTGGCTCAGAGCCAATGCTGTGGCGCGTTCTCTCTCACTGAGGTACTGATTCCGAGAACTGAGGGCGAGGCCATCGCTATCGCGCACAATTGGGCAGGCAATAATTTCCACATCAAGGTTTAAGTCAGCGACACAGCGGCGGATGATGGCCAATTGCTGGGCATCCTTTTGGCCAAAGTAGGCGCGATCGGGTTGGATAATATGCAATAGCTTCAGAATAACTGTGGCAACGCCGCGAAAATGGCTAGGGCGAGAACGACCACACAAGCCGGTGGTTAACTCTCTTGGGGGGTCAACGGTTGTCAATCCGTCCAAGCCATGGGGGTAGAGTTCATGAACACTAGGGGTAAACACAATATCCACACCCAAGTCACGGCATAGTTGCAGATCCGCTGTCAGTGACCGCGGGTAGCGCTCTAGGTCTTCGTGGGGGGCAAACTGAAGTGGGTTGACAAAGATACTCACAACTACCACATCACAGTCTTGGCGTGCCCGCTCAATGAGGGATTGATGCCCACGGTGCAGTGCCCCCATGGTTGGCACAAAGCCAATGGTTCTGGGAGGAGTCAGATGGCGCAGTGCTGTTTGCAAGCCAACAATCGTGTTCACATGATGAAAGGTACCCATAGGTTCATCACTGGTTCACAGCAGGCGATCGCCAAAACATTCTCCATCCTAGTCCAGATTGGTCACGCTAATCATTTGACTAAAATTTCTGTCAGAAACAAATCTCTTTCTGTTGCGGAACGGCTTGAGCTACACTAGGGGGTAACAGTGCTGAATTCGTATCTAGCCTATGCCTACTGTCTTACCGCAAGAGCGCCAATCACAGCAGGTGATTCGCAAGCACTACCCCAATTACAAAATCATTGTTCTTAACGATGACTTCAATACGTTTCAACATGTGGCTGCGTGCTTAATGAAGTACATTCCCAACATGACGAGCGATCGCGCTTGGGAGTTAACTAACCAAGTTCACTACGATGGCCAAGCAATTGTTTGGGTTGGGCCGCAAGAGCAGGCGGAACTCTACCATGAGCAGTTGTTGCGGGCTGGGTTGACCATGGCTCCCCTCGAGCCGGACTAACACAATCATTACGATTGGTGAACTTGATTATTAGTCCTATTAGAAACTCTAAAGCCATTAACCTTTTTTAATATGTCAGGATAATAGGTAGTTTCAGAGGTTGAGGAACTGCCTATGATCGCCACTACAGCTAAGCGTCCGGCGCGATTGACGCTTCAGGTGTTGGACATCGCCGCTGACACAACAGCCATTCGCTGTCTAGACTGGGATCGCGATCGCTTTGATATTGAGTTCGCCCTTGAAAATGGCACGACCTACAATTCTTTTTTGATTCAGGGGCAGGAGATTGCCCTTGTGGATACTTCCCATGCCAAGTTTGGCGATCGCTATCTTGAGCAACTGTGGCAATTGGTGAACCCTAGGGATCTAACCTATCTCATCGTTAGCCACACCGAGCCGGATCACAGTGGCCTCGTCAAGGCGGTCTTAGCTAAAGCGCCCCACGTCACCGTTGTGGCCTCTAAGGTGGCGCTGCAATTTCTGGCGGATCTCATTCATCAACCCTTTAGCCAACGGCAAGTCAAAAATGGCGATCGCCTTGATCTGGGCAACGGGCACGTCTTGGAATTTGTCATGGCACCAAACCTCCACTGGCCGGATACTATCCTCACCTTTGACCACGGCACCCAAACTCTGTTTACCTGTGACGTATTGGGTGCCCACTACTGCAATGATGACCCCTACGATAGTGAACCAGAATTGCTGGCGCCGGACTTCAAGTTTTACTACGACTGCCTTATGGGGCCGAATGCCCGCTCGGTTCTGTCAGCCTTTAAGCGCTTGGAACCCCTACCAGCGATTCAGCAAGTGGCAACGGGGCACGGTCCATTTCTCAAACACCATGTCTCCCGCTGGTTAGAGAATTACCGCACGTGGAGCCAAGAGCAGGCCAAGGCAGCCACCACTGTCGCCATTTTCTATGCAGGGGGGTACGGCTATGCCAATGCCCTAGTAGAGGCCATTGAGCGCGGTGCCGCCAAAACCGGTGTGGTGGTGGAAACCATGGATGTGTTAACGGTAGAACCCCAAGACGTGCGAGAACTTGCCGAGATTGCTGCTGGGATGATTATCGGCACCCCCCCCACCACGGCTGTGGCCAAAACTGCACTGAGTACAATTCGTGCCGCAGCCCATGCCAAGCAAGCCATTGGCGTGTTCGAGAGTGGGGTGCCTGATGCCGAGCCAGCCTATCCACTCCTTAACCAGTTCCGGGATGCGGGGTTGACCCCAGCATTTCCCGTGATTCGCGTCAGCGCTGCCCCCACCGATGCCCTGCTGCAGGAAGCCGAAGAAGCCGGAACGGATATGGGGCAATGGCTACTGCGCGATCGCACCGTTAAGCAAATGAAAGCCCTTGACACCGACCTAGACAAAGCCTTGGGGCGCCTTAGCGGTGGCCTGTACATTATCACCGCCCAAAAGGGTCCCATCAACAGTGCCATGCTGGCCTCATGGGTATCCCAAGCCAGTACCGAACCCTTGGGCGTTTCCATCGCTGTCGCCAAGGATCGCGCCATTGAGTCGTTCCTGCATGTGGGGGATACCTTTGTGCTCAATGTTCTTGAAGACGAGAACTACCAGCCCTTGATGCGGCATTTCCTCAAACGCTTTCCCCCTGGCGCCGATCGCTTTGCCCACATCAAAACCTACGCCGCCGCTAACGGTAGTCCCATTTTGGCCGATGCCCTTGCCTACCTCGAATGTACTGTGGCGAGTCGGTTAGATGCCCACGATCACTGGATTGTCTATAGCACCGTGGATAGTGGGCGGGTCTCGAAGCCCGATGGCCTCACGGCGGTTCACCATCGCAAGGKGGGGAATCACTACTAGGTCGTCTTAAGCTCTGACTCAACCTCAGGATTTTTTCTGCTTAGGCCATGATTGGCTGCTGTGCCAGTCCACACCGAGGATAACCTTGCTGCTCTTAGGAGAGTGTCTGATGCTAACCGAAACTCGACCCCGCGATGTCCAGGTGGCAGAACTTGTGCCACGGGTGCTGGTGTTGCGATCGCGAACATGGGAGCGGCTCAAATTTGAAGTGGAGTACGGTCGTCAGCAGGGAACCACCTCCAACTCCTATCTGCTCAAGGCGGCGCAGCCCACCCTTTTGGATCCGCCGGGTGAATCCTTTAGTCAGTTATACCTCAAGGAGCTGGCACAGCAAATTGATCTGCGCCAACTGCGCTATCTGATTCTCAGCCACGTCAACTCCAATCGCTTAGTGACGGTGAAGGCATTGCTCGAGCGTGCGCCCCAGATGACGTTGGTCTGCTCCAAAGCAGGCGCTGTGACCCTACGAGCCGCCCTTGGCGATCAACTACAGCTTTGGATTCCCCGTAGTGATACGCCCCTCGATGTGGGGGACGGGTGGCAACTGGAGTTTATCGCCGCCGCCACTCCCCGCTGGCCCGATGGCCTGATTACCGTTGACCGCCAGCATCACATTGTCTTTACCGACAAGCTCTTTGGCGCCCATGTGTGCAGCGATAGCCTTTACGATGAACAGTGGAAAAAACTCGATGAAGACCGCGCCTACTATTTTGAGTGCCTGCACGCAGCCCAACCTCGCCAAGTAGAAAGTATTCTGGATCGGATCGCGGAACTCACGCCACCGCCACACCTCTACGCACCAGCCCATGGCCCGATAGTCAAGTTTAGCCGTAGTCGCCTCTTTCAGGACTACCGCGACTGGTGCCATGCCCAAACAGAGCAGGAAACAACGGTGGCACTCTTTTATGCCTCTGCCTACGGCAATACCGCCATTTTAGCCAATGCCATTGCCCAAGGCTTGACCGCAGCGGGGGTACAGGTGGCTGCCATTAACTGTGAGACGACACCACCTGCGGAAATGCAAGCCTTGATCCACAGTAGCGATGGCTTTATTGTTGGCTCACCCACCCTTGGCGGGCATATGCCCACGCAGGTGCAAACAGCCCTAGGCTTTATTCTGGCCGAAGGCAATAAAACCAAGTTAGCGGGAGTCTTTGGCTCCTATGGCTGGAGTGGGGAAGCGATTGATGATATTGAGCAAAAGCTCTTGGATGCTGGCTATACCCTTGGCTTTGAAACCCTACGGGTGAAGTTTACCCCCACCGCAGCAGATCTCGAAAAGTGCCAAGCGGCGGCTCAGGAGTTTGCCCAAGCCCTGAAAAAACTACGGAAATCCCGCACCGTCCTTCAGCCCAGCCTTGTAGAAGCACAGGTGAATCGCACGGCACAGGCGGTGAATCGGGTGGTTGGTTCTTTGTGTATTCTCACGACGTTGCCGGAGGGTTGCACCTACATGACCCAAGCGGCGGCCATTCTGGTGTCGTCGGTCTCCCAAGCCTCTTTTAACCCCCCCGGCGTAACGGTGTCCCTGCCGCAGCAGTGGGCAGACAGTCTCTGCCTTGTGGGCGATCGCTTTGTTTTGAATATTCTCAAGGAAGGGAGTCCCCTTGTCCGCCAGTTCCAGCAGGCGCAACGGCTGGGGGAACAGCAACTGGCCACCTTAGGCTTGAAAAGTGCTAGCAGTGGTGCCCCCATTCTACTGGATGCCCTCGCCTACATTGAATGCACCGTCGAATCCCGCATGAAGTGTGGCGATCACTGGCTCATCTACGCTGTTGTCGATAGTGGGGAACTGCTGCAAACAACTGGCCTGACCGCTATTCAGCACCGTAAAACCAGTTAGGTGCTGGGGGCTTTGCCGTAGAGGCGATCAAGGGTACGAAAATCCTTTTCTGCTTCCTGCCAGAGGCTACGATTGTCGGGATCTGCTTTTAAGGCGCGGTGTAGATAGTCCCGGGCAGTTTGGGGTTGGCGATCGCGAATGAGCTGCCGTGCCCAGCACTGATAGGTGACCGCTTGCCACTGCCGTACTTCCGCATCTTGCGGTAAACGGCTTGCTAACCCCTCCACTAGGGTCAGCGCACGACCATAACAGCGGTACTTCAGAAATTCCTGTAGTTGGCGATAGCTGGCGTGCTTGAGCTCTATTTCAAAGGCAGTGATTGGTGATGCTGGCGCTGGTTCTGGGGCAGTGGCTTTCGGAGCTGGCTGAAAGGTGGGCAGCACCCGTGTGAGTTTCTCGTAAGCTTGTTGCAGCAGAATAAACTTATCGTGGGCAGAGCGATCGCCCGGATTAACATCGGGATGATAGCGACGTGCCAACTGCCGGTAGGCAGACTTTACCTGCGCTAAGGAGGCTCCTTCTGGGAGGTTCAGCACCCGATAGCAGTCTGCTAAATTCATTGGAACCCACGGCACAACCCAACCTTTTAAGCATTGTGCAATGTTTAGATTGCCCCTGCAAGTAGCAGATGGACATAGAAAGTCGGGCAGTTTTTTTGAGCTTTATGCAATTTCAATTCAGGTTTGAACAGCCCACAATCGCGAGGTTGCTAGTCGCTCTAGCCACTGCTCGTAAAATTCACGGTTAGCTGCCTGCTCAGCAGGGTGGCGGGTCGTCCATGGATAGGGTGCTAGGGCAGTGATTGCAGCAGTGGTGACACAAAACATTGACTTTTGGAACGTTTGGCAGATTTTGACCCGCAGATCGTCTTCACCGCGTCCTTGATGACGGTAAAACTCGTGCAGGTACGGGGGCAAATAGTGGCGCATATCCTGCATGAGCAGCGTGGGAGGAATGCCCGCAGCACCAGTAGGAATGGGATCTGCAAAGAGGGCACCATAACCAAACTCCCCTTGATCGCGTGAGATTTGCTGTGCTTGGGCATTAAAGGAAACAAGGCCAAAGAAGGGGGTGCCCCGCAGAAATACAGCTTCGACGTAGGGAATGGCCGTATCGGGCAAAAAGGTGAGTTCGGCACTGGCGGGGACAATATCGTAGCTGTTACCGCGGATTTGTACACGATAGGTGATGGGACGAGCGGCATCAGCAATGAGTCCTGAGCGAATGTGATCCACGACATCGGGAATGCTGCGAATCTCTCCGGCATCGTAGCGATCGCTCAGGGTGAGGAAAATCGGATACATGACGCTCCAAAATTGGCCAAGGCCGCTGTAGTAACAGAGCATTCGTACCGTTTCCAGTAAAAACTCAGGAAACAGCCCATTGACCAATTGCATCAAGGGGTTGCCCCGTAACTTAGCCGCGATGGCTTTAGCAGCCAGTTGCCGAAATTCCGCCGAGTCTAAAAAGGCATCTAGGCCACCGCCGCCGTGCCACATCATAGCTCGCATACAGTACTCGGCATACTCGTAGTTAATGCGGTCGTGCCACCAATGTCGCAGGAGCTTGGGGAGCGTGATCTCGCCGTTGAAGTACTTAAAAAAGGGAAACAGCACTAAAAATTGCCGCTCACTAATATCACAGAGAGTTTCGGCGTAAGCCTTGAGCACAATGCCATAGCTTTTGAGAATTCCCACCACTTCCATCACGTGGGTGGGGCTATCCGGCAGCAGGGCTTGGTTGTTGAGCAGTCGTTCAATGATCGCAGCGCGGAGTTCAGTAGCACGGGCACCAGTGACAGCGGTCAAGGGAGTCATAGCGGCATTAGGGTGGCAACAGTAGGGGTGAGCAGGCTAACGGTGGATTCACTCCAGTGGATGAGCCAGTTGGGCACAATCCCTAGGATCAAGATTAGCGCGGCCAAAACGAGTCCTGGCAGGCGATCGCCCCACGCAACGGGGGGGAGTTCCGTTAGGTCGTTGGACAGGCGGCCAAAAAAGACGCGGTTCACTAACAGCAGGAAATAGACAGCGGTCAAGCCGGTGCCCACAAGACACAGTAAGGTTTGCACCGGAAACGTGAGAAAGCTACTGCGAAAGATGAGAAACTCTGCGACAAAGCCCACCATTCCTGGAATACCACCACTGGCCATCACCCCCACAATCATCAGGCTGCCAATGAGGGGCAAGCCCCGCTCTGGGTTCAGCAGTCCCCGCAGGGTTTCAATGTTGCGGCTGCCGGTTTTTTCATAGACCACCCCCACCAGCAGAAAGAGAAGGGCAGAAATGAGGCCATGGCTAACCATTTGGGCAATGGCCGCCAAAATGCTGAGGGGAGTGGCGGTAGCGGTTGCTAAAAGGACAAATCCCATGTGGCCGATGGAACTGTAGGCCACCATTTTTTTCATGTCGGTTTGGGCGATCGCCATCAGTGAGCCGTACAGGACACTCACCACCGCCCAGGTGGCTAGAACGGGCGCGACAACTTGCCATGCGTGGGGGAACAGTTGCACCCCAAAGCGCACCAGACCATAGGTGCCCAACTTTAAGAGCMCCCCCGCCAAAAGCACAGAAATTGGGGTTGACGCTTCAACGTGGGCATCGGGTAGCCACGTGTGAAAGGGCACCAGCGGAATTTTGATGCCAAACCCCACCAAAATCAAGCCGAGGAGAATCAATTGCGAGGTCAGGGGCAACAGCGTCGAACGCTGAGGATCGAAGTCAAAGGAGCTGGCTCCAGCCAACCAGACTAACCCCAGAAAGCCTGCTAGGAGCAGAACTCCGGAAATTGCGGTGTAGATTAAGAACTTTGTTGCGGCATAGCTACGGCGTGCCCCCCCCCAAATTGCAATCAGCAAATATAGAGGAATTAATTCCAGTTCGTAAAACAGGAAAAACAGCAGCAGATTATCGGCCAAGAAAGCCCCATTGACCCCCGCATTCAGCAAAAGAACAAGGGGATAGTACAGGCGCGGGCGCGGTAGATTGACCGAGGTTGCCCACAGGGCAATCAGGGTCAAGAAGTTATTCAGCACCACTAAGGGCAAGGATAGACCATCCACACTCAGGCGGTAACTTAACCCTAGGGTGTCTAACCACGGTAAGGCCTCTGTCAGCTGGGGAGCGGCATTACTGGGGTCAAAGAGGCGGGCAATGGCGAGGCTTACCACAAGGGCGATCGCCATCACCACGGCGGCTAAACTGCGATAGGTGCGACCCCCACTGGTTTGCGGGAGCAAACTGAGCGCTAGGGCACCGAGTAACGGCACCAGCAACACGATGCTCAATAGGGGCATTACAGGAGTAGCCATGCGATCGCCCCTCCAAGAATTGCCACCCCAACAAAAACCAGTAGCAGATAGGCTTGGGACTGCCCCGTTGCGCTGTACTTCAGCAACTCTCCACCCACTAACGAGGCCACGCCCGTTGTATTGACAATCCGATCCACAATGTGGCGATCCACCCAAGCGCTGCATTGCGAGAGCGATCGCACTGCCCAGATCACCGTATAGCGATAGAGTTCTTCAATGTAGAAATCGTAAGCCAACAGATCCTGCACGAAACGCAAGGGCACCTTGATCGGACGAGTCCAACTGCGCTTCAGGGTAACAAAGCCCCCCAGCAGCACCCCAAAGAGTCCGGAGGTGACTAAAAGCGCCACAATCGTCCAATTAATGGTAGTGGGCAGCAATTGCACCCGCTGTAGGATAATGGGCACCAGCAAATTCAAAATTGAGAGAGTCACAATCGGAACCGCGAGCGGCCAAGGCACTTCCGGCGCACGGCGGGTTTTGGGCTGGGCAGCGCCTAAAAACACCAGCCGAAAGACCCGCGTTAGGTTCACCGCCGTCAAAATATTGACCACCAAAATCAACACAACCAACGCAGGCATCGT
The DNA here is from genome assembly GCF_022570815.1 of Synechococcus sp. PCC 6716. Classification (NCBI taxonomy): domain Bacteria; kingdom Bacillati; phylum Cyanobacteriota; class Cyanophyceae; order Synechococcales; family Synechococcaceae; genus Synechococcus; species Synechococcus sp. PCC 6716. Next base: position 92,082 of record NZ_JAKLTU010000023.1, on the reverse strand, counting down.
TGACCAATAGTGGTTGATACCGCGATAGAACGACCAGAACGCCCCCAAGGGTAACAGGCCAATAAGAGATAAGCCACCAATGACAAAGCCAGAACTGGTGGCTGGCATCCGCCCGCCTAGCCCCCCCAACTCGGTGAGATCTTGGCAATTCGTTGTCATAATGACACTGCCAATACTCATAAACAGCAAGGCTTTGGCAATGGCATGGGTGAGGAGTACAAAGAGGGCAAAATCTGTCCAGTTGGTGCCCACGCCAATAAAGACAAGACCTAAATACACACTTGTCGAGTGGGAGAGGGCACGCTTAATATCAATCTGGGCGATCGCCACCAACGACTCACTAATGGCGGTTACTGCCCCAATTAGGATCAGAGCCGCATTGGCTCCTGGGCAGATAACGAGGATAGGTTGTAGCTTAATAAGGATATAGGCACCCGCTGCAACCACCACCGAGTTGCGCATAATTGACGCCGGATTTGGCCCTTCCATGGCCTCATCTAACCACAGGTGTAACGGCACTTGGGCACATTTACCCGTGGGGCCAGCAATTAAGGCTAACCCCAGTAACAGTCCCCAGCCTTCGGGGAGGTGAGCGGTTTCTGCCCAGTCGTAAAGCGCAGGGAAGTCATAACTCCCCGCCAAACTGCCCACCGCCACCACCCCCATCAGCAGAAGAATATCCCCCACCCGTTTCGTCAAAAAAGCATCCCGTGCCGCCTTCACCACCAGTGGCTGCGCATACCAAAAACCAATCAGCAAATAGGTAGAAAGGGTTAATACCTCCAGTAAGCCATAGCTCAACAGCAAGGAGTCACTGAGGGCAATACCACTCAATGCCGCCTCAAAAAAACCCATCAAGGCAAAGAATCGCGCCAGTCCCCAGTCCTTTTCGAGATAACCAAGGGCAAAGATCTGCGCCAGAATACTCAGGCCAGTCACCAATTCCATGGCACTGGTCGTGACGCTATTAATAAGTAGAGAAAAAGATAAATCCAGCCCCGGCGCTTGCAGCCAATGCCACACAATGGTTGCAGTGGCACCATTGCGAGTATGTTGCAACAACAAAAACCCATGCACAAAGGCAGCAAGAGTCATTAATAGATTAAAGTAGGCGGCAGGTCGAGGCCCAGTGCGCCGCACATAGCCCGTTGCCCACGGTAAGGTCAAGGCTGCGCCCACCAAGCCATAGCAGGGCACCCACCAACTGGTTTCTAAAAGTGAACTTGGCATGGCAACAATGACCCTTGCAGTTTTGTGAACATCTGGGCAGAAGCATCCTTAAGTATAACTTGTGGTTAAGGTGTAAGATGTTGCCTGTTAGGATGCGTCCCCTTGTACCATGAGCTTGCTACAGGTTTGCGATGTCTATGCGGGCTATATTCCCGATGTCGATATCCTGCGGGGCGTTAACGTTCGCCTCGAAGCCGGAGAACTGATTGCCCTTATTGGCCCCAACGGTGCGGGTAAGTCCACGTTGGCCAAAACCATTGCTGGGCTGCTCACCCCTCGCCGCGGCACTATTACCCTAGAGGGGGAAGACATCACTTACCTGCGCCCTAACCAAGTGGTCAAAAAAGGCATCGGCTATGTGCCACAAATTGCCAATGTGTTCCGCAGTCTCACGGTTGAGGAAAACTTAGACATGGGCGCATTCATTACGTCTGGCAACATCACAGCCCTGAAGCAGCGGGTGTATGATACGTTTCCCCGCCTTTGGGAGCGCCGTCAGCAGCGGGCGGGCACGCTCTCAGGGGGAGAGCGGCAAATGCTGGCGATGGGGCGAGCCATGATGCTCAACCCGCGTATTCTGGTTCTGGATGAACCTTCGGCGGCTCTCTCCCCAGCTCTGGTGAGTGATGTGTTTGCCAAAATCAAGGAGATTAATGCCCAAGGAACCGCCATTATCCTTGTGGAGCAAAATGCCCGTAAGGCTTTAGCCATGAGCGATCGCGGCTACGTTCTTGAAATGGGCAAAGATCGCTATGAAGGCTTAGGGACGGATCTCCTTAATGACCCGAAGGTGGGGGAACTCTACCTTGGGATTACGCGGGCGCAGGCCTAACTTCCAGAGCTGAAAATCGCTGTTTCCAAGGCAGTCAAACTCTTTTCTAGGTCATCGTTGACAATTTGGACATCAAATTCTGAAGCAGCGGCAATTTCGGTTTCTGCTTGCGCCAGCCGCCGGGCGATCGCCGCTGCCGTATCTTGGCCACGGCTGTACAAGCGACGTTCCAGTTCAGCCATAGACGGCGGCAAAATAAAGATGTGCCGTGCTTGCGGGTAAGATTGGCGGACTTGGCGCGCCCCTTGCAGTTCAATTTCCAGAATCACTGTTTTGCCCTGCTCAATGAGCCGTACAAGCGGTTCCCTTGGGGTGCCGTAGTAATGACCGGCAAACTCTGCCCACTCCAGTAATTCGCCAGCCTGAAGCATGGCTTGAAAGTCTGGCACGGAGACAAAGTAATAATCTACGCCATTGGTTTCCGTTGGCCGGGGGGGGCGCGTCGTGGCGGAAATCGATACGGCTAGCGCGGGATGACGTTGCCGCAATTGCCGCAGCAGCGTCCCTTTCCCAACCCCGCTAGGGCCAGTAATGACAATCAGTTGTCCGGGTTGGGGCACGCTAAGGGTCATAGGTCAACACATCCGAAACGTTTTCATCCTACTCTGTTGCTGGGGGATTTATCATTGAGAGCAGCGTGGTTGAGGATCCGGTGTGAAGATTCACGTGCCGAGCGACAGTGATAGTGCCCGCATTGAAATGCTGCCCCTCATTGATGTGGTCTTTTGCATTCTGACATTTTTTATTTTGGCAGCCGTGAGCTTGACGCGGCAGCAGGCGATTACCCTGAACTTGCCCCAAGCCAGCACCAGTCAAGCCCAATCCCAGAAAATGCTGGTGGTGAGCATCGATCCGGCAGGGCAGCTTTACGTGGACAAAGACCTGGTAAACCGCACTGAACTGTTTGAAAAGCTGGGCACTTACCTAAAAACTAATCCTGACGGTGTGGTTATTTTGCGCGCCTCCCAAGTGGTGAGCTATAACGAGGTGATCCAAGTGCTCGATCTCCTTCGCTCCGTTGGCGGTAACCGGGTTGCCCTTGCCACTCAGCCGGTGGAGCAGCCCATCCTAGGCACCGATCCAGCTCCTATGGAGAGTTTGCCACAGGGAACGCCGAATGCCAGCCCTAACCCAACGGCCAACTGAGGAGTCTTTGCGGTGGAGTTCCTAGCGAGCTTTCCTACGCCGCCGCCAGAGTTTCGCTCTGGGTTTGTGGCCTTGGTGGGGCGACCCAATGTGGGGAAGTCCACGCTGTTTAATCGGTTACTGGGGCAGAAGGTGGCCATTACCTCCCCTGTGGCTCAAACCACGCGCAATCGGCTGCGGGGCATTCTCACCACGCCTACGGCGCAATTTATTTTTGTGGACACCCCCGGCATCCATAAACCCCACCACCGTTTGGGAGAGGTGCTGGTTCAGAATGCGAAGGGAATACTGAATCGGGTGGATGCTGTTGTGTGTGTTGTGGATGGCACTGCGCCACCCGGCACGGGCGATCGCTATGTGGCACAACTGCTAACGACCGCCAAAAGCAGCGTCCTCATGGTCGTGAATAAGATTGATCAGGTGTCTGCCAAGGATCGTGCCGCGCGCCTCCAAGCTTACCAAGCTTTGGGGGGATGGCCTGTCTATGGCTGCTCTGCCATGACGGGAGAGGGGGTTGAACGCTTGCAGGGGGCGATCGCCCATCTTTTGCCCCTTGGCCCCTACTACTATCCACCAGAGATGGTCACCGATCAGCCGGAGCGGTTTATTATGGCGGAACTCATTCGCGAGCAAATTTTGCACCACACCCGTGAAGAAGTCCCCCATTCCGTCGCAGTCACCATCGAGCACATGCAGCAGCAGGGCAACATCACCCGGGTTAATGCGGCCATTTATGTCGAGCGTCCTAGCCAAAAAGCCATTCTCATTGGCAAAGGGGGGCAACGACTCAAGCAAATGGGAACCGCTGCCCGGCAGGAAATTGAAACCCTCATTGGTGGCAACCTCTACCTAGAGTTGTTTATAAAAGTGCGCCCCCGCTGGCGGCAGGATCGCTCGCGTTTGGCAGAATTAGGGTATCGTCTGGACAACGATTAAGCCTATGGGAACAACAGAGGTGTTGCGGGTTGGTGTGGCTGGCCCTGTTGGGTCAGGGAAAACCGCGTTGGTCGATCGTCTCTGCAAACATCTGCGCGATCGCTATCGCCTTGCTGTAGTTACCAATGATATTTATACCCAGGAAGATGCCCAATTTTTGGTGCGCTCCCAAGCCTTGCCCCCGGAGCGCATCCTGGGGGTGGAAACCGGGGGCTGCCCCCACACCGCTATTCGCGAAGATGCCTCCCTCAATTTAGCGGCCATTCGCCAACTGGAAACGGCGCTGTATCCCCTTGATCTGATTTTTGTTGAGAGCGGGGGCGACAACTTGGCGGCTACCTTTAGCCCAGAGCTGGTGGATGTGACGCTCTACGTGATTGATGTGGCCGCTGGCGATAAAATTCCCCGCAAAGGGGGGCCCGGCATCACGAAGTCGGATCTGCTGGTGATTAACAAAATTGACCTTGCCCCCTACGTCGGCGCAGATTTAGCCGTGATGGAGCGAGATACAAAAAAAATGCGTGGCGATCGCCCCTACGTGATGACCAATCTGAAAGCAGGGATCGGGGTGGAGTCTATCATACGCTTTTTGTGTCAGTACCTCTAAATTAATCACTAACTGTCACCCATGCGCCAACAGCATCAAAACGGCTCAGGGTTTCAGTAAAATGCCTGTTTGCTGCCCTTGCTGTGCCTCGGTGTGGGGCAAGTGGCGCAAGCGCAGGGGGAGCACTTGCACAGCACAGGCTTTGAGTTCCGGTTGGTGAGATTTCGGGCAGGCGGTGGGATGAGTCAGTTGATTGGCTTCCGCACTCTCAGCAAAGAGAAAACCCCAATGCATCGGTACAAATAGGGTGCCCGGACGAATCGAGCGGGTGATCATGATGGGTAGGCAAATAACCCCCCGGCGCGATCGCACCTCGACCCAATCGCCATCGTTTAGGTGCAGGTTTGCCGCATCCGTGGGGTGAATTTCTAAAAAAGGGTCTGGATGCATTTTTTGAATTTTGGCAATGCGCCCTGTGCGGGTTTGGGTGTGCCAGTGACCGTAAAGACGCCCTGTGGTCAAGGTAAAGGCATAGACCGCGTCCGTGGGTTCTGCGACACCGTGACTGTGCTCGACACAGAAGTGGGCACGGCCATCGGCAGTTGCAAACCGCCAGTCGGTGTAGAGTCGTTTGGGGGCACGCGCTTCATCATCACTACAGCCTGCCGGGCAAGGCCATTGCAGAGCACCTAAGCGCGCCAAGCGTTCATGGCTCAGCCCTGAGTGATCGCAGGGGCGACCCGCGGTGAGTTGCGCAAACTCGGCATAGACTGCGGCGGCATCCGCAAAGTCAAAAAGACGGCCATAGCCCAGTCGTCGCCCAACTTCTGCAAAAATTTCCCAGTCTGCCCGCGCCAGACCCGGCGGTGAACGAAAGGCACGCGCAAGGGTCACGCGCCGCTCTGAGTTGGTCATCACGCCGGTTTTCTCGCTCCACTGCGCTGCCGGTAAAATGAGGTGCGCATAGGCGGCGGTTTCGGTAGGGAAGTAGGCATCTTGATAGACGGTAAACGGCGACTTGAGGAAGGCGGCCTTGGCTCGCTCAAGGTGGGGAAAGCTGACCGCCGGATTGGTTGCCGCAATCCAAAACAGCCCGATTTCGCCGCGCTCTAGTCCTTCGACCATTTGCCACGCGGTGCGACCGGGGCGATCGCTAATTTGCCCCCGGGGCAACCCCCAAAAGTCTTCCACTTCCTGCCGATGGCGCGGATTGGTGACATGGCGATAGCCCGGTAACAGGTGGGAGAGTCCCCCCGCTTCGCGCCCCCCCATAGCGTTGGGTTGACCGGTCAAGGAAAACGGGCCACTACCCGGTCGGCCAATTTGCCCCGTGAGAAGGTGGAGATTAATCAGACAGCGCGCTTTAGCCGTGCCTTCCGCCGACTGATTGATTCCCATCGACCACAGCGACAGAACCGCTTGGGCATGTCCCCAGTAGCGGGCAGCTTGCTCTAGGTCGCTTTGGGCAATGCCGCAGCGATCGGCTACCCACTCCGGCGGGTAGCCCTCTAGGAGTTTGACGTAGTCGGCAAAGCCATGGGTACACTCTTCGATAAATTCAGCATCAAAGTGCCCCCACTTCAGCAGTAAATGGCCGATGCCGTGGCATAGATCAATGTCGGTACCTGGGTGAATGGCAAGGTGCAGATCCGCTACCTCGGCGGTAGGGGTGCGGCGGGGATCCACCACAATTAACTTAACGTGGCGGTGGCGCTTATGGTGATTCCGCAGCCGGTTAAACACAATAGGGTGACACTCTGCCGTATTCGTGCCAATGAGAAAGGCGCAGTCGGTGGCCTCTAAATCGTCGTAGCAGCAGGGGGGGCCATCGGCTCCAAAGCTGCCCATGTAGGCAGAGACGGCGGAGGACATACACAGCCGTGAGTTAGCATCAAAGTTATTGGTGCCTAGGCAGCCTTTGATCAGCTTTTGGGCAACATAGTAGTCTTCGGTCTGGAATTGCCCAGAGCCGTACATGCAGATCGCGTCAGCCCCCTGTTCGCGCCGTACCCATTTCAGCCGCTGCACCAATCGTGTAATGGCCTCATCCCATGAAATGACCGTAAAGGGTTGATCCAGCCGCTCTCGCCACAGGGGATAGGCAAGGCGATCGCGCTCCATAGACTCCAAAATCGTTGCCCCTTTCACGCAGACCATGCCTTGGGATGAGGGATGCTGGCGATCGCCCCTGATCTTAAACGTGGTCCCTTGGGGCACCGCTTCGAGGCCACACCCCACGCCACAGTAAGGGCACAGGGAGGTCACTGACCCCGTGGGAGGACTCACCGGGCGATTCTTCTCCTGCACCTGAAGGTCAGCACAGGCATAGTGACTCACCCCCTGCTCGGTGGTAACAATTAGCTGAGCAGTGGCATCGCCATGAAACAGGAGTTGCTGCCCCGGAAAGAGCACCCGCTGCCATGACGGCTGATTGGAGAGGGTAATCTGCTGGATTGCCGTAGTGCTATTGCGGTAGTAGCACAGGTAACGACTGGACTGTACCGCCAGCGAGCCAAGTTGGGGCCACTTCCGTGAGGTACTCATCCCTGATCTAGTGCCCAAAGCGCGTATATAAGAAGTCCACGACTTGATTGCGCAGATCGTAGTACTGTGGGTCTTCTAGGAGTTGCGATCGCCGCCGCGGTCGCGGAAACGGAATGTTAAGAATATCGCCGATATGGGCGGCTGGGCCGTTGGTCATCATGACCACGCGATCGGCTAAGTAGAGGGCTTCATCAATGTCGTGGGTAATCATCAACACCGTTAGCTTGTGGGTGCGCCAAATCTTCAGTAGCTCATCCTGTAGCTCTTCTTTGGTGATGGCATCGAGGGCACCAAAAGGCTCGTCTAAAATCAGCATTTCTGGGCGAATGGCTAGGGCACGGGCGATCGCCACCCGCTGTTTCATCCCCCCCGAGAGTTGACTAGGACGCTTATGGGCAGCAGCCGTCAGGCCAACCAGTTCGAGGTGCTCCGCCACAATTTGGCGACGGCGTTGGCGGGTCTTGTGGGGATACACTGACTTCACGGCTAACTCAATATTTTGGTAAGCCGTCAGCCAAGGCAGCAAGGCATAGTTCTGAAAGACCATCATCCGATCCGGCCCTGGCTGGCGCACAGGCATCCCATTGAGGGAAATCTCGCCACAACTGGGAGCGGTGAAGCCCGCTACCATATTCAGCAGCGTGGTTTTACCACAGCCGGAATGGCCAATGAGACAGACAAACTCACCCCTGTGCACCTCTAGGTGAATATCCGTGAGTACCACATGGGTACCATTGGCGGTGGGGKAGGCTTTGCTAACCCCATTAATCAGCAGATGATGGGTGGCGGTGAGCTGGGGGTCAAGGCGGTAGAGGGTTTCCATAGTATTGTGCGTGTGCATCCTAAAGAACAAGACTTAAACCGTGACTGGGGAAGAGGCTCCAGCCTCAGGGACAATCGTTTGAATATCGAGTGCACGGCGAATGGCGGCGGCTTCGATATAGGCGAGGGGATGGTCAGGGTCAAACACCACCCCATCAAAGAGGGCAAAGGGACGACGATCCGGCTCGTTATCGACAACCTTAAGTTCCCGAGCGGCTGCCCCAAAAAGATCGACCCGGCGCACCTGCTCAACGATCTCCAACCAGTTTTGGGGAAAGGGCGTGAGTTGCCAGCGGGCCAATTGGGTCATGATCCACAGCCCTTCTACCCGTCCGGGACAGGGGGAGCGATCCACATAAAACTGGTGAAAGCGGGGTTCAAAGGCGGCGGCAATGCCATCCCCCCAGTTCAGGGGGCTGACAAACCCAGAATGGGCATCTTCAGGCATACAGCCCACATAGGCTGGCTGGCATAGCAATTGGGCAATTTCAGGGCGGTGCTTGATGGTATCGCAGTATTCACAGGCTTCAATGAGAGCCTTGACGAGGGCTAAATGCTCGTGAGGATGCGCCTGTGCCCAATCTTGACGCACACCGAGCACTTTTTCAGGATGCCCCGGCCAAATATCGAGATCCGTGGCCACCACTACCCCAATGCCTTCGCGCACCGCATGGGAGTTCCACGGCTGCCCCACACAGAAGCCGCTGATATGCCCCATTCTCAGGTGATATACCATCTGAGGGGGCGGAATCACCAGTAACTCCACATCCTGATCCGGATCAATACCGGCGGCGGCCAACCAGTAGCGCAGCAGCAGGTTATGCATGGAAGCTGGATGGACAATGCCAAAGCGGAGGCGATCGCCCGTGGGGCGCAGATAGGCACGCAGGTCTTCAGCCGTCCTAACCCCTTGCTCCCACAGGTGGCGACTAAACGTGATGGCATTACCGTTGCGGCTGAGTACCAGTGAGGTCATCAGAGGCTGGGAAGGCTGACCATTCAGACCAAGGGTAATGGCCAAGGGCATAGCCGCCAACATGTGCGCCCCATCCAAACGACCGTTCACCACCCCCGCTGCCAAGTCCTGCCAACTCTCTTCTCGGTGCAGCGTCACCGCTTCCAGACCATACTTAGCAAAGAAGCCGAGTTCCTTAGCCACCACCAGAGGAGCACAATCCATCAGGGGGATAAACCCAAGGGTCAGCACGCCACGGGTCGAGGTCGTCGCAGCACTCACCACCGCAGCGGGACGGCGTTTTTGCTGATTTAAGAACGAAATCATCTCATTGCGCAGACCATAGTAGCTGGGATGATTCAGTACATCATGGCGGTTGCGCGGACGAGCAAAGGGAATTTTTAAGATTTGGCCGATGTGGGCTTCCGGCCCATTAGTGAGCAGTACCACCCGATCCGAGAGCAGCAGTGCCTCATCGACATCGTGGGTCACCATAATACAGGTCGTTCCCGTGGCTTGACACACTTGCATCAACTCATCCTGAAGCGAGCCGCGCGTTAGCGCATCCAGCGCCCCAAAGGGTTCATCGAGCAGCAGCACTTGGGGTTGAATCGCCAACGCCCGGGCGATCGCCACCCGTTGCTTCATCCCCCCCGACAGTTGAGCGGGGTACTTATCCCGTGCAGAGCCAAGGTGTACCTGTTGAATGGCTTGTTCAACCCGCTCCCGCCGCTGCGCCCTACTCAGATCAGTGAGCACCGCCTCCACAGCCAGCGCCACATTCTGGTACACCGTCTTCCACGGCAGCAGAGAATAGTTTTGAAACACCACCATGCGATCCGGCCCCGGCTCCGTTACTTGCCGACCCGCCATCACCACCCCACCACTGGTGGCACGCTGAAACCCAGCAATAATGTTGAGGAGAGTGGACTTACCACAGCCGGAATGGCCGACTAGGGAGATAAACTCACCTTCTTCGATTTTGAGATGGATATTCTTCAGGGCAATGTAGCGATCGCCGCCACCCAGATCAAAGACCTGATCCACGTGGTCAATTTCAATGAAAGGCAAAGGTTTAGACATAGGTTTAAGTAAGGGTACGCTTAGGAATGAGCTTCGTCGCCGTGGCTGAGCAGCCGCCCCGCAAACGCCACAGAGCGATCCAGCACCAAACCAACGATACCGACATAGATCACGGCCACAATAATTTCACTGACAAGGGAACTGTTCCACGCATCCCAAATAAAGAAACCAATCCCCACGCCACCAATGAGCATCTCTGCTGCCACAATGGCCAACCATGACAGGCCAATGCCAATCCGCAGACCCGTGAACACGTAGGGCACCGTTGCTGGAACCAGAATGTTCAAAAAGTAATCCTTCCGGGAAAGTCGCAGTACCCGCGCCACATTTTTGTAATCCTTGGGGATTTGCTGCACGCCAACAATAGTATTGATAATGATCGGCCAAATCGCCGTAATAAAAATGACAAAAATGGCCGCCGGCTCATTGTCTCGCATGGCTGCCAGCGAAATCGGTAACCAAGCCAAGGGGGGAACCGGTCGGAGCACCTGCAAAATGGGATCTACCGCATCATAAAGCACCCGGCTAGCGCCAATGAGCATTCCCAACCCCACGCCAGCGATCGCTGCTAGAGAAAAACCAATCGCCACCCGCCGCAGGCTCGACAGAATCTGCCAACCTAAACCGACATCATTACCGCTGCCGGTGTAAAATGGATCAATGATTAACTCCCACGTATCCGCAATCACCTTCAGGGGAGTGGGCAATTTTAATAGACCCACCATACAAATCAATTGCCAGAGGGCTAAAAAACACACCACCCCCAAACTACCGAGGAGCACCTTGCGAAAGACTGGCAACCTTTGCACGTGTTTGAACCACCGTTGCCGCCGCGAAACTCTCAAAGAACTACTTGTCATGATGTGTATCCCTGTCGTTAATGTTTCACTAATTGTGACCAGCTACCTAGGGTTGGGCTAAACCTTCTTGAACGTCAAACTGCTCAGATAAGCTTGAGGATTCTGGGGATCAAAGGCCACCCCATTGAAGAATGTCTCCACCCCACGGGAAGTGGTCGTGGGAATCTCCGCTGCGGGTACTCCAAGCGCTTTTGCTGCCTCTCGCCACAGATCTTCGCGATTGACCGCCTTAATTAGGGCGGCTGTATCCGTATCAGCAGGTAGGTAGCCCCAGCGAATGTCTTCCGTGAGAAACCACAGATCGTGACTTTGATAAGGGTAGGAGGCAGAATCCCGCCAGTACTTTTGCATCAGGTTCGTATCCTCAAGGGTGCGACCATTGCCAAAGTTAAATTTGCCTAGCGATCGATCCAAAATGTCCTCCACCGGCACCTTAAACCACTCCCGCTTCGAGAGAATCTGCGCCATTTCTGGCTTGTTGCTATCTTGATCGCACCACTGCTGCGCCTCCATAACCGCCATTAAGAGCGCCTTGGCTGCTTTGGGATGTTGATCGACCCAGTCGGCTCGCAACGCAAAGGATTTTTCCGGATGATCTTGCCAGAGTTCCCCTGTGGTAATGGCACCTACCCCCACCTGTTGATTCACCGTTTGCAGAGGCCAAGGTTCACCGACACAGAAGGCTTCCATGGTTCCCGTTTTCATGTTGGCCACCATCTGGGGCGGGGGCACCACAATTAACGACACATCCTTGTTGGGGTCAATACCGCCTGCTGCCAGCCAATAACGCATCCACAAATCATGGGTTCCCCCCGGAAAGGTGACGGCCACTTTGACCTCTTTGCCCTGTGCCTTCGTCTTGGCAAAGGCTTCCTTGAGGGGGCTACTGTCTGTACCAACCTTTAGGTCTTTGTAGGTATTGGCCAGAAGAATCCCTTGGCCATTGGTGTTGAGGCGCGCCAAGATATACATAGGCACTTTTTTGCCATCAGTAATGGTGCCTGCGGTCATTAGGTAAGGCATGGGGGTAAGGATATGGGCACCGTCAATGCCACCGCCTGCAGAACCAAGGACGAGGTTATCCCGAGTTACCCCCCACGAGGCTTGCTTGAGCACCTCCACATCCGGCATCCCGTACTTGGCAAAATAGCCCTTTTCCTTAGCAATGATTAAGGGTGCCGCATCGGTGAGGGCAATAAAGCCCAGTTTGGCAGTGGTGACCTCAGGCGTTTCCGCCACTGTTGTGGGCTGTCCCTCGCCAGCGGTTTGTTGGTTGCTACTACAACCATGGGAGAGGAGAGTGACGGCGGTGGTGGCGGCGGCAGTTACTAGAAAACGGCGACGGGAAAAATGAGTCATAGTGTGTTCAGTCCTTATGTTCTACATTGCAAGAGGGGAATTCATGAACTGGGTGCGGTATCTTTAGTGCACCACCATGGCCACCGCAGGGGTAGTAGCAGGCGGGGTATCCGAGGTAATGGGTCGCGCCCCAAAGTGCTCAATTAACAGTTGCCGTAGGACGTCGGGTAGCTCATCGCAGGGGATGGCTTTTTTGACACAGGTTCCTAACTGGGCGTCTTTGCCTACTTTGCCTCCCATGTACAGATCGACCGCATCAACGGTTTCGCCATTCCGGCGGGTTTTGGTGCCCATCAGGCCAATGTCGGCAACTTGGGGCTGGCCACAGGAGTTGGGGCACCCTGTCCAGTGGATGCGCACCGGTTGCGGCAGCACCAGTTGTTGATCCAGCCAGCGAGCTAACGCAAGGGCACGGTTTTTGGTTTCAATGAGGGCAAAGTTACAGAATTGCGCCCCGGTGCACGACACCAACGATCGCTGCAAGGGTGGCGGTTCTAACTGAAATTTTTGTAACAGGGGTTCTTTAAGTAGGCTAGGTAGCACCGCATCGGGAATATGGGGGATGAGAATGTTTTGCTCAACGGTGAGGCGGACTTCCTTTTGGCCGTAGGTTTGGGCAAGGCGCGCCAATTCGTAAAAGTCTGGGGCATAGAGCCGCCCTACGGGCACATGCAGGCCAACATAATTAAGTCCTCGCTGTTTCTGACGGTGTACTCCCAAGTGATCCCGTTTGTCCCAGTCAATTTCATCGTTAGGAGCGGCACTCAATAGCTCAAAGGGCAGTTTCGCCGCCACTTCAGCGCGGAATCGATCGATCCCCCATTCATCGATGAGCCACATCAGGCGAGCTTTTTGGCGGTTGCCGCGCAGCCCATGATCCCGGAAGAGTTCTAAAATAACTCGGCACAGTTCGACAACGGACTCATCGGGGGGAACCCAAGCATTGAGGGGAATAGCCGCAGCGCAGCGCCGGGCAGAGAAAAAGCCACCCACTAAGACATTAAACCCCAGCCGCCCTTCGCGGTAGGCAGGAACAAAGGCAACATCATTAATTTCCGCGTGGACGGAATTATCCCGCCCCCCCTCGATGGCAATGTTGAACTTGCGCGGTAGGTTCGTGAACTCAGGATTCCCTTGGCCGTTGTTGGTGATCATGGCCTGCAACTTCATGATCAGCGGGCGAGTATCAATGAGTTCGGCAGCATCAATGCCCGCAACAGGTGAACCGGTCAAGTTGCGGACGTTATCCATCCCTGATTGCACAGATGTTAGGCCGCACTCGTGCAACTGCTGAAGAATGCTGGGAATATCCTCAATGGGCACGCCGCGAATCTGAATATTTTGGCGGGTGGTAATGTCGCCGTTGCCGTGCTCACCATAGCGATCCACAATGTTGCCGAGGGTGTGCAATTGTTGACTGGTGAGAATGCCGTTGGGTACCCGCAGCCGCATCATGAACTTGCCTGGGGTGACGGGGCGAAAGAAAACCCCCAACCACTTCAAGCGCACATCGCGATCGGCTTCGGGAATGTTTTCCCAGCCAATGGCAGCAAAGTGCTCTAACTCATTTTTGACGGCAAGGCCATCTTTCTCACGTTTGATGGTTTCAATTTTGTTGCTCACGGTCTTAGCCTTTGCGTCTCGTTGGGTAACTTGACCCCCAATTTAGGGAGCTAGACCATGAATTTTTGTAAATTCAGCTACATTTTTCTTGCTATTATGCAACTTATGTATTAAGCATATACGTTACTTGTATTAATCGGCTCTACCCAGCGACTCGGCCAGCAACCAGCTATGGACTTATTGCTTCAGGGACGCGAAGAGTTCACGAATTACAAGCGGCAGGGCTTCTGGTGAAATATGCTTGCCTAAAGCAGTACCTAATGTTGGGTTTTGATACGTCTGTTCGTAATACCTGTCCTCCTGCAACAAAACCTAATGTGGTAGTTCTAAAGATGTGAGGATAGGGAAGGCGGCGTTATCTCAATTACATCTTGGCAACGACTTCGCTGACCTGCCCTTGCTGTCACTCCACTCATATCGTCAAGAACGGCAACATCCATAATGGCACGCAGGCCTTTAATCAGGAAAACGTTATCATTTGTGCTAGAAGGAGTAGGTTTCCGGTTCACTTTGCAAGCTCATCAACAGCAGCTTATTTTCCGGTAGCGGGTACCACTGGTTTTCCTGATCTAGCGGCTCAGAGGCTACTTGCAGTTTTTCGGCATCCTGACTCCAGTAGAGGGTGGGGGGAGGCACCGATCGCGCACAGCGCCCCGCCAAAACATACATGCCATCGGTGAGAATAATGGCGGCACTCACACTGGTACGCGCTGCTTGGGCAAGGGAAAAAATAATCTGTAGGGTTTGCCGTAGCACCATCACGGGCGACAGTTGCGGGTTCAAGACAAGCTCATTGCAAAAGAGAGCAAAGATGTGTTCTGAATCTGTCGAGCCTTCGACAATGTTGTAGCAAATATCCGAGAGGCGATCGCGCATTGGCCGATACAAGGTCTGGCGAAAGTTATCGATAAAGCCATTGTGAACCCCCAGCCAGCGTCCCCAACGAAACGGTTGGGTATTGGTGATCTGTACAGGCTGGCCGACGGTGGCACTGCGGACATTGGCCAGAAAACAGGGAGCGTCGATGAAACGGCTCAGATGCTCTAAAAAGTTAACATCGTGCCACATGGGCATCACTTGCCGATATAGAAAAGGCAGCAGATCCTGACGGGTGTGGTACCAGCCAACTCCAAAGCCATCGGCATTCAGGAGTCCCGAGGTCATCTCGCGGGGGTGATAACTTTGCACCAGTAAGGAATGGGGCGCATCCACAAGGGCGTAGGCAAGGCTTGTTTTGCGCCCCATATAGGCGTAGAGACGACACATAGGTTCAATCGTAAAATCTATTAAAGGTCGGACGTGGCTAGGCTGAAGCGCGAGGGGGTCATCGTTGATCATAACCAGACACCAATGCCTGTGGGGGATAGGATGCATCCAGTTTGGTAGCTGGCAACAGGACTTGCTAGAGTGTTAACACAGCGTTGTAACCCTGACGACACCTTTGGATGAAACCCACCGATCCCTTGGATGATGATTTTCCGGCAGTGCCCCCCATCGCTTCCCATGAGCACGCTCAAGCCCTAGGGCGATCGCAGGTACAGCGTACCTTGGTCATTACTGAAACTGCCTTTCTGGCGAGTACCGCTGCCTTGATGTGGGTGATTAACTTTTATCTGCCGGTCGGTCCGGTGCTGCGCCTCTTTTTCCCCATCCCCATTGCCTTGGTGTATCTACGCTGGGGGCGGCGTGCCGCATGGATGGCCGCCATCGTCAGTGCGCTGCTGTTGTCGGTGTTGATGGGGCCGCCGCGCAGTCTGCAATTTTTGCTGCCCCACGGCATCATGGGGGTGATCTTTGGCGGCTGCTGGGCAAAACAACAAGGCTGGGGACGGTCTATCCTGAGTGGGGCGGCGATCGGCACGGCGGGGKTTTTYTTTCAAATTACGCTAGTCTCAATCCTTTTAGGAGAGAACCTGTGGATTTACTTTAATCAACAGGTAACAAATTTTATCGATTGGGTACTGGTGAACCTCAATCTAATGCTGGAACCAACGGTCACCCTTATCCAAGTGGTTGCGCTGCTGCTTGTCTTTTTGCAGTCCACGGTCTATGCCTTGGTTGTCCACATTTTGGCATGGACACTTCTAGAGCGCCTTGGCAACCCCATTCCGGATCCGCCCCCGTGGCTACGAGCCGTTTTGGAAGAGCCTCGCTAGCAACGCTCAAGGCAAGGGCGTTGCTGCAGGTGGGCAATACTCTGGTTCCCCGTACAAAACAAGATGGTTTTTAACTCAGCCAAAATTAGCTCAATGCGTTCGTAAAGAGCGTTCTCTGATTGGTGGGCAGCTTGCAAAAAGGGTCGTGCCAAACCCGCTAGATTCGCTCCTAAGGCTAAGACCTTGGCCACATCAGTTCCGTGCTGTAGCCCACCAGAGGCAATCAGGGGAACCTGCGGCAACCTAGCACGAATTTGCTCAATACAGGTCGCTGTGGGAATACCCCATTCTCCAAAGGCTTGGCCGAGGTAGCGTTGCCGTTGATCGTGAGCACGGGCAGCTTCCACTTTCGCCCAAGAGGTACCGCCAGCGCCAGCAACATCAATGGCAGCAACCCCTACGTCTATGAGCCGCTGTGCCACCTCACCACTGATGCCATTCCCTACCTCTTTAACGATGATGGGGACGGGTAAGGTCTGGCAGAGCATGGCAATTTTCGGCAGTAGCCCCTTAAAGTTGCGATCGCCCTCGGTTTGCACCGCCTCCTGCAGGGGATTTAAGTGCAAGATCAAGGCATTCGCTTCCAGCATCTCAACAATTTTTTGGCACTCTGCCACCCCACAGCCATAGTTCAACTGCACTGCCCCTAAATTTGCCAAGAGGGGGATGGTTGGGGCGTCTTGGCGAATCGCAAAGGTGTCGCGCACCTGGGGTTGCTCCAGCATAACCCGCTGTGACCCTACCCCCATGGGAATGCCAATCTGTTGGGCAACCCGTGCTAGCCGTCGGTTAATTTCCCCAGCGTCGGGGGTGCCGCCGGTCATGGAGGAAATCAGGAGGGGAGCCGCCAGGGGCCACCCTAAGAAGGTGACCCGCAGGTCAATATCGGCAAAGTCCAGTTCCGGCAGGGCGCAGTGGCGAAAACGGTAGCGCTCCAGCCCTGTGGTGCTCTCCTTGGCGGCTACATCATCACTCATACAAAGCTGGAGGTGCTCTGCTTTCCGTTGCTCTATGGGGCTGTCCACCGTGGGTTGTTCCTTATGGCTGGTTGTCCTGGCAATTGTGCAGTTATGGTAGCCCTAGAGGCGTTCAATCTCACGAATCACACTCATCAATTCTTCATAGGATTCGCGATTGCCTTGGCGGCGATACAACTCCGCCGCTTGGCGCAGATCCGGCAAGCTTGCCCGCGGGTTTTCTTCCAGCAGGTAGGTGACTCCGCGTACGGCAAAGGGCATCGGATCGTTGGGGGTGAGCCGCGCTAGCGCTGCCCAACTCGGGCGGCTGAGGGCATAGTCGCCCATCAAAAAGGCGGCGACACCTCGGAGCAAATGGTAGTCGGTGCTATTGGGGTTGGCGGCAATCAGCTGATCAAAGGCAGGAATGCTTTGGCGAAAATCACCACTTAAAAAGAGTGCCAAGGAGCGAATGACTTGAAGATCATTGTTATTGGGGCTAATGGCTAGACTGCGATCAATATCGGCGACTGCGTTGCCAAAGTTACCCAGCAGCAAATTCAAAAAGCTACTGACACCATAGGCTTCCGCATAGCTGGGGTTCAACGCTATGGCTTTGGCAATATCCTGCTGTAGGGTTCCGGGTCGCTGGGCGACATTGCGGCTAAAGGTTTCTAGCAGGGGGGTTGGTGGGTTCGGTGGAAAGGCATCTTTGAGGATGGGGTTGCCTTGGGTGAGGCGGCTGAGGTGTTTAACCCCCAGCTCTTCGCCCAGTTGGGTAAAGTCTTGGTTGGGTACAAGGGCAAAAAACTGGGCAACGGCACGGCCAAGGTAGGCTTCGGCGTAGTTGGGATTCAGGGCGATCGCCTGAGTGTAGGCTTCGACAGCCCCAGCAAAGTCTTTTTTCTGAAAGCGAGCTTCAGCGGCTAGGAAGTAGTCCGCTGGCTTCATGGGCAAACTGGGGGGGGTGTTTGCAGTGGCGATCGCCGGTGAACCGCCGGTTCTAGGCAAGGAGGGTGGTGTAGCAAGGCTGACGTAGGTGTTGATGGGAATCCCTAAGTTAAAGCCCCGCTTCACAAACACACTATTGGTCTTGCTGCCCTCTTGAATCAGGGTCGAGGCGACATCGCCGCTGCCGTGCACCCCAATGAGTCGGCCATTTTCATCCAGCACAGGCCCACCGCTCATCCCCGGCAGAGTGGCATTGCTATAGACCAATGCATACCCATCTTGGATCGGGCGTGAGGCATTGGCGGTAAGTCGCCCCTCCGTAAATTGGTAAATGCCACCGAGAACGGAGGCACTTTGGGAGGGAAACCCAGCCACAAAAACGGTCATGCCTTCAATGGCCTCCGTAGAGTTGCCGAGGGTGGCTAGGGCATACTCCCGGTTGGTTTCAATTTCTAGGGTTGCTAGATCAACCCCCGGCAATGGTCGAATGGAGTTGGGTTTAATGGTATGGCGCTGGCCATCAGCGGTTTTGACCGCATACTCGCCGGGCTTTTCGACAACGTGGTGCGCGGTGAGGATGGTATAGGTATTGCCGCTGCGCTTGAGTAAAATACCAGAGCCATGGCTGCCCTTGCCCTCAATGAGGACGGTGATATTTTTGGCAATGCGAGCCACTTCGGTTACGGATGCCGCGTGACTTGTCCGTGGCTGCACAATCTCTACACTGGCGATCGCCATCCCCAGAACTGCCCACACGGTCCAGCGAGCCATACCAGCACTCCCAAGCCATCTAAAGGTATGTCACCCCTATCTTACCGCCTTGATTTGGCAGACGCTAAGACGCGGTGTGGCACAAGTCCTAAGGGCTGTGCACGGTACTGATAGGATCAAAAAGGCACGTGGTCTTGAGGTTAGCCGTGACAGTTCGGGTTCGCTTAGCACCTAGTCCTACGGGACATCTCCACATTGGCACAGCACGCACCGCCGTGTTTAACTGGCTCTATGCTCGCCATGAGGGGGGAACCTTTATACTGCGGGTGGAAGATACCGATCGCGAGCGCTCTCACCCCGCCTATACCCAAAATATTCTCGATGGCCTGCAGTGGCTAGGCTTGCAGTGGGATGAAGGCCCCATCTTTCAGAGCGATCGCCTCGCGCATTACCGTACGGCGATTCAATCTCTCCTCGACCAAGGCTACGCCTACTATTGCTACTGCACCCCCGCAGAACTCGATGCCCTACGGGCAGAGCAAAAGGCAAAGGGGGTAGCGCCTCGCTACGATAACCGCCACCGCCACTTAACCCCTGAGCAGCAGGCTGCCTTTGATGCAGAAGGACGGATGCCAGTGATCCGCTTCAAAATTGACGATGATCGGGTTATCCAATGGCAGGATCGAGTGCGGGGGCTGGTGTCATGGCAAGGTGCGGATCTAGGCGGTGACATGGTCATTGCCCGGGCGGCACCCCGCGGGGAGATTGGTTACCCCCTCTATAACTTAGTGGTGGTTGTGGATGACATTGCCATGGGGATCACCGATGTGATTCGCGGTGAAGATCACATTGGCAACACGCCAAAGCAACTTCTACTGTACGAAGCGTTGGGGGCACCACCGCCAACCTTTGCCCATACCCCTTTGATCTTGAACCAAACGGGTCAAAAGCTGTCTAAGCGAGATGGGGTGACCTCTATCTCAGAATTTCGTGCCATGGGCTATCTCGCMCCCGCCATGGTGAACTATATGACCCTGCTGGGCTGGTCTCCCCCAGAGGGTATTGGCGAGCTGTTTAGCCTAGAGGTAGCAGCGCAGCACTTTAGTTTTGAGCGCATTAACAAAGCGGGGGCTAAGTTCGACTGGGATAAATTGAACTGGCTGAATCGTCAGTACATTCAACAACTGGATCGTGAGTCTCTGTTGCAGATGTTGATTCCCTTTTGGCAAGAGGCAGGCTACACCTTTGACCCCCAAGGCGATCGCCCGTGGCTGCTACTGCTAGCAGAACTCTTGCAACCCAGCTTGAATACGCTACAGGAGGCCGTGTCCCAAGCAGCGCTGTTTTTTGTCCCTGAGGTGACGCTAGATAGCGAGGCAACCACACAACTGGCGCAACCCCAAAGCACCGAAATTATTGCTGCCATTGCCAGCCAACTGAGCCAACAAACCTCTTTTAGTGTGGAACTCGGTCAACACCTTGTGCAGCAGACCACCAAGGCACTGGGGGTAAAAAAAGGTGCGGTGATGCGATCGCTGCGAGCCGCCTTAACGGGTGCGGTACACGGCCCAGACTTAATGGTGACTTGGCAAATCCTGCACCTGCGGGGTTGGGATCAGTCTCGCCTCAGCGCCGTCCTTCAAGATGGAGCAACCACTGCCTAGGGCTGCCTTGATTCATCAAACAGGGTCTGACTGAGATTGGCACCGCTGAGGTTGGCGCGATCTAGGTCGGCACCCTTCAAATTAGCGCCGCTGAGGTTAACATCAATCATGTTTGCCCCTTTCAGCACCGCGTTTTCAAGGTTGGCACCCGCAAGGTTGGCGTTCACCAAATTGCTCAGCGTCAGGCGTGTCCCCACTAACTGGGCACCCGATAGGTCGGCATTCACCAAAATAGCAAGGTAAAAGCTGGCACGGCTGAGGTTGGCATTTTGCAGGTTCGCCCCAAACAGGTTTACCCCAGCAAGGTAAGCACCTTCCAAATTTGCCCCCGCCAAATTTGCCTTAAAGAGATTGGTATCCATCAAATTCGCCCCCCGCAGGTCGCAGTTGGGGCACTGGCGCGTCTGTAGCAATTGGCGCACATGAGCCGGGTTTTCAGCAGTAGCCCTAGACGCAATTCCCAGAGACAGACTACCGATAAGCGTCACTAGAATCATTTTGCCCATGACTGAGTCCTCGTAATGCTCCCCTCGGCTTGCGCCAAGTCGCAGTGTATAGCAAATCACGCCCCTTGCCTATGCCAACTGGCGCTCCGAGGACGCTGTGAACGGGGAGCTTCCAGCTGCAAAACATGGGCTGGATGAGCCTCAACCCTCAGAATCGATGGGGCTACTAGGGGGAGGTGTTGCAAGGGCGCGGTTGACTAAGGCTTGTAGGGTGGGTAGCTGCTGGGTATGGGGGCAGTAGTAAAGGTTGACGTTGCCGCGATCGGTATCTTCCCAAAACTTAGGTTGGGCCTGCCGCAGGCGATCGCAGTTTTGTAAAAACGCCCGCCTAAAGGTTTCGGTGCCAAGAATACTCGCATCTTCAACAATATCGGCCACGATGCGCTCTGCTAGGCGTAGCTGCTGCCGCTCTAGATAAAATAAGGCCAAGCCCATTTGTAACAGTCTCACACCAGTACTTTTACTGCTGGGGCGATCGCCATTTTGGGGCTGACTCAACTCTGGTGGGTTGTCAAGGCGCAGCATTTCTTCAAGCAATTCTAGTTGCAGCGCCTCATCCCACTCCTCTTCGTTCACAAGAATCAAAATTTTCTTTAGCTCAGCTGCAAACACATCAACAATAAAGAAAAGGGCAGGGCTATGGTGGGCAAGCTGGTAAATTTCATTGCCATACTGCCGCAGATAGTGCACACTTTTTTGGACAATGTAAGGGCGGCGATAATACACTAAACTTTCAATGAATCGGCGATAATGAAAGGCAAGATTGTACAGGTTACGGGCTTCATTATGGCGGTTACCGTGCTTGATGGTGAACCGCAGCATCGTATTAAAGCGAATAACCATTAACTCCAGCAGATCATCATCACCTTCGTTGAGAATGGCTTGGGCGATCGCACACATTTCTGAGCCACACAGTGAGGCTAAATTAAACTCGTTTTCCTCTAGAAAGCGGACGTAGGCATTGCCCAAAAGGCGAAAGCATTTTTGTTCATAGAAACTATGCTGCTCTTCAATTTGCTTAAACTGATCAAACATCGTCTTGAAGGAAATATCAGCCGCCACAGAGCTACTGAGGCGAAAAAAATAGGGCGTATAGCTCTGCTTTAGGCAAATATAGTGCTGTAGTAAGCCACTCATCGCCTCAATAATTTCTGCTTGCGGCCCGCGAAAGGCAACGTAGGTGAGCAGAGCATCCAGTTGGTTTAGCCCTTCGATTAAGTAGGATTGGCTACGCCGCACCAGTCGCGGTTGATACTGCTGCTGCCCTAAGACCCCTTTTAACCGTGTCATAAAGTGATGTTGGCGTTGATAGATCTGCTGCACAACACTTTCTGGTTGAATGGACTTGAGAATGTAGAAGATATAGGGTAGAGCCGTAATAATCGCAAGGGGAAGTAACCCATAGAGATTCAGCAGCGTGCTACCAACGGGATGGGCACCGAGATCCCACAACACGTTAACGTAGAGAATATGGGCACCACTGAGGGCTAGGCACCAGACATAAATAAGGCTGATCCAATCATTCAGGTACAGCTCGGTAATTTTAGGAATGTTTTGAGCTGCAATGGAAATGACAATAATCAGGGTGCCAAGGGTCAGGCCAATGACCGCTAGCCATACCTCTGGGGCAAAGCCAATATCCATCTCAACACTAGAGCTGCCTAAGAGGTGTGCAAGGCCGGGATGATAGGCACTGAGAATAACTAAAAGGCGATTCACGGCCACATCCAAACCGGCGATCGCCCCGAAGCTAATGACAAACGCCACAAGGGAGCGTGGTAAGCCATCAATGGCATAGCTGAGGAGCCAATGGCGCAAACCCATCAATAGTTCTCAGTGGTGTTGACTGCATCATAAAAAGCAAAAACTCCACCGCTGTGATGATCGTCAAAGCAATGTTTTGCACTGCTCAGATGACTATCCTAGCGGTGAAGTCTCTACTAGGCGTGGGCAAGGGGCAAGTTTAGGCCAGACCCGTGTTGATGCCCGGCTTACCGGTCGAAAGCTCCACTTTCACAATTTTGCCACCCATTTTCTGGATGCGTTGCTGCTCGCGGAACCAGTTTTCGTAGGGCACCAGCTTCGTGAAGTAGGTATTCTGTAACTCGCGCTGCGTACGAATGCGAGTCTGGCTCGGAACGCAGGCGGTGATTTTGAACATGCGCATGGGATCAGTGACTCCAAATCTGCGTAGGGTGATTACACGTCTGGGAGCTAAAGGCCAGAATCAGACTGTTTAAGCAGAATTGCCATGACAGGCTGACACCCTAACCCCTAACTCCCAGACAGGCGTGCTACTGGAGAGCCGTAATTAGCTTAAACCAGAGCAGATGTAGTCGAAGTAGATGCCCATTTCCTTACCGGCATCGGCACCCACCAAGCTGGCGGTAACTTCTTTCATGGCTTGGATGGCTTGCACGGTGGCAGCAATAGGCACACCCAAGGAGTTGTAGGTCTCTTTCAGACCATTGAGTACCCGCTCATCGAGAATCGAGGGATCACCTGCCAGCATCGCATAGGTGGCATAGCGGAGGTAGTAGTCAAGGTCGCGGATACAGGCGGCATAACGACGGGTGGTGTACATGTTGCCACCGGGGCGGGTGATGTCAGAGTACAGCAGCGACTTGGCTACAGCTTCTTTGACGATACCAGCCGCGTTAGCACTGATCACCGTGGCTGCACGAACGCGCAGCTCGCCAGTGGCGAAGTAGGCTTTCAGTTTTTCCAGAGCAGCGGTATCAAGGTATTTGCCCTGAACGTCAGACGAGTTGATGACAGCGGTAATCGCGTCTTGCATGGTTCGTTTTCCTCAGAAGATTTTCTAGTGATGGATACAGTTCAAGCGCACGAGACCTACTGCATGGCCCCAATGACGAAGTCAAAGTAAGAACCAGCTTCGGCAGCATCTTCAGCAGAGAGCAAGGAGGCAGCAACGTTTTTCATCGCCCGTACCCCTTCTGCAACCGCCGGAATGGGGGTGCCCAAGGAGTTGTACATTTCCCGCACGCCCACCAAGCCAATTTCTTCGATGGGGGTCACATCGCCAGCAACGATACCGTAGGTGACTAACCGCAGGTAGTAGTCAAGGTCGCGCAGACAGGTGGCGGTCATTTCTTCACCGTAGGCATTGCCACCGGGGGAGACCACATCAGGACGTTTTTGGAACAGTTGATCGCCAGCTTGCTTAACAATCCGCTCGCGGTTTTCCGTCAGGGTTTGGGCAATGCGCAGACGACGCTCACCAGTACTGACAAAGCTTTTGATGCGATCCAGTTCGCCGGGGCTGAGGTAACGGGCCTCGGCATCAGCATTCACGATCGATTTCGTGACGACGCTCATTGAGTTCCTCCAAAGTTGGAATTGTAAAACAAGGGGCTTGATAATGTGGCATCTGCCATCGGAATGCTACGGTAACCACTGACCTCCTGCGAGGTTGGCTGTGGCACTGCCCCCCTAGGGCTGACGTAACCTTCCGCAAACATTCTCAGGCATAGCGGGGACATGTCTCACATCATCGCAATCCTTTTTAACATTTTTAACATTTTTTCAAACTTATACGGCCAAGCCAGCTCGACCTACTCCAGCCATTCGATGATGCGGGTTCCCAGTTCAAGGGGAATACTCACGGCTTTCCCAAGGCGGGGTTTTTCGCGGGTTGTTTCGAGGTAGTGGCACACCTGCTCGGTGCAGCCCCAATCGTTGAGATGCTGGGCGATCGCCGCCAAATGAGCAGCATAATCTTCGGGGCTATCGGGGTAGGAGGCTTGCTCAAGGTAGCGCCACATCACCTGCAGGAAAATGCGATCGCCGGCGCGGCGGAACTGTAGATCGAAGGAGCGCCCCCATTTGCGTAACAGTAGAGCGTGCAGTGCTTCGCCAGTGAGGAGAGTCATCGCCAGCAGCAAAAACCTAAAGGGTAATGTTTGCGGAATTGATCGGCATTCGATCGGCGGGAGTGTGATAATAGTTAACAAACGTAATTATTTTACGGCTGTCTATTTCGATTCCTTAGTAAATAAGCGTAAACCATGGCTCAAGTTTCTGGAATGTCTGATGTGCCCGATATGGGGCGACGGCAGTTTATGAACCTCCTGACCTTTGGTACCATCACTGGTACAGCGTTGGGAGCGTTGTATCCGGTTGTGAAGTACTTCATTCCGCCCTCCAGTGGCGGCACGGGGGGTGGCGTTGTCGCCAAGGATGCCTTGGGCAATGATATTAAGGTATCTGACTATCTGAGTAAGCATATTGCGGGCGATCGCTCCCTCGCCCAGGGCATTAAAGGGGATCCCACCTACATCATCATTACCGAGGATCACCAAATTGCTAACTACGGTCTCAACGCCGTTTGCACCCACCTTGGCTGCGTGGTGCCTTGGAACGTCAGTGAAAATAAATTCATTTGCCCCTGCCATGGTTCGCAGTACGATAGCACCGGCAAAGTAGTGCGCGGTCCGGCTCCCCTCTCGTTGGCCTTGGTCAACACGAGCATTACCGAAGACGACAAACTTGTCTTTTCGGTATGGACAGACACCGATTTTCGCACGGGTAAAGAACCGTGGTGGACTTAAAAGACTTAGGGAGTGGTATGAAACGTTTCTTGCAATCTTGCACACTGGCGATCGCCCTTGCCGCCAGTTTATTGCTGTGGGCACCCCGCGCCGATGCCTACCCGTTCTACGCGCAGCAGGGCTATGACAGCCCCCGTGAAGCCACAGGGCGGATTGTTTGTGCCAACTGCCACCTAGCGGCTAAACCCACTGACGTGGAAGTGCCCCAGGCGGTAACCCCTGATTCGGTCTTTGAAGCGGTGGTCAAAATCCCCTACGACACCAGTGTGCAGCAGGTGTTGGGGGATGGGTCTAAAGGAGGCTTAAATGTTGGAGCAGTGTTGATGCTGCCTGAAGGCTTCACCATTGCCCCTCCGGATCGCATTCCTGAAGACCTCAAGGCCAAAACCAGCGGTGTGTTCTACCAGCCCTACAGCGAGGATAAGCAGAACATTATCTTGGTTGGCCCGCTGCCGGGTGAGCAGTACCAAGAAATTGTCTTTCCGGTGCTAGCTCCCAACCCCGCCAATGACAAGTCCATCCACTTTGGCAAGTACTCTGTGCATGCGGGGGGGAACCGCGGCCGCGGTCAGATTTATCCCACGGGCGAAAAGAGCAATAACAATGTCTTTACTGCACCGATCGCGGGTACCATTACCAGCATCAGTACCAATGGGGATGGCAGCAGTGCCGTGGTCATTACCGCGGACAGTGGTGACACCGTTACTGAAACCGTTCCCCCAGGGCCAGAGCTCATCGTTAGTGAAGGTCAAGCCGTTGCGGCAGGGGAGGCTCTTACCACCAACCCGAATGTGGGAGGGTTTGGTCAGAAGGATACCGAAATTGTGCTGCAAGACCCCAACCGGATTAAGTGGTTACTAGTCTTCTTTGCCGCCATTACCCTCTCGCAAATCCTCTTGGTTCTGAAGAAGAAACAGGTGGAGAAAGTGCAAGCGGCGGAAATGAATCTCTAGGAGTTCTATTGCGCGCCCTTTGTGCTGCCTCTCAGTGACACCATTGTAGCGATCGCCACGGCTATTGTGCCCCAGCAAGGGAGTATCGGCATTGTTCGTCTCTCAGGCGCCAAAGCGGTTGCGATCGCTCGGTGTTTATTTGTCGCCCCCGGTAAACAGCCGTGGGACTCCCATCGCATTCTCTACGGCCATATTCGGGATCCAATGACTCAGGAGCAGGTGGATGAAGCCCTGCTGCTGCTAATGTTGGCACCCCGCTCCTATACCCGCGAAGATGTTGTGGAGTTTCATTGCCACGGCGGCATGATTCCCGTACAGCGGGTTGTACAACTCTGTGTCGCGGCGGGAGCACGCTTAGCGGAGCCYGGGGAGTTTACCCTGCGAGCCTTTTTGAACGGTCGGCTGGATCTCACCCAAGCCGAAAGTGTTGCTGAGCTCGTAGCAGCGCAATCCACAGCCGCTGCACGAATTGCCCTTGCCGGGTTGGAGGGGAAACTTGCCCGCCCCCTCAAACAACTTCGCCAGACCTGTTTAGCGCTACTGGCTGACATTGAGGCCCGCCTTGACTTTGCCGATGACCTGCCACCGCTTGACGCTGGTGCCATTGCTGAGCAAATCCATCACGTACAACGCCAAGTAGAGCAATTGTTAGCAACCGCAGAGGGCGGCCAACTCCTGCGCACGGGGTTGAAGGTGGCCATCGTCGGTCGCCCCAACGTGGGGAAATCTAGTCTGCTGAATGCGTGGAGTCGCTGCGATCGCGCCATTGTCACCGACTTGCCAGGTACGACCCGCGATATTGTCGAGTCGCAGTTGGTCGTGGGGGGGATTCCCATTCAGGTACTTGACACAGCCGGAATTCGAGTCACAGAGAACGTGGTGGAGCAGCTTGGTGTGGAGCGATCGCGCCAAGCCGCCTTGAGTGCCGACATTGTTCTATTTGTCCTAGATGCCAGCCAAGGGTGGACCGCAGCGGATCAGGAGATCTACGATCAGTTAAAGTTAGCTGAGCGCCGCCAACAGTCCCCCAACGCTGTCCTCATGGTTGCCAACAAAGAGGATTTACTGCCCGCTGCGGCGAACTGCCATGATCTGCACCTACCCATGGCACCCATTCCCACAGTGTTCCTGTCTGCCCTTACCCAAACCGGCATCAACCATCTAGAAACAGCGATCTTAGACTTAGTGCACGGCCATAACCTGCACGCTGCCAACTTAGAGTTTGCCCTCAATCAACGCCAAGCCGCCCTACTGCAACACGTTCAGCATTCATTAACCCATGTATTACAGGCCATTGATGAGCAACTGCCCCTCGATTTTTGGACCATTGACCTGCACGCAGCGGTACGCGCCTTGGGCACACTGACGGGGGAAGATGTGACTGAATCCGTGTTAGAACAAATCTTTAGCCGTTTTTGCATTGGAAAATAGCCCCATGCTCTGGAATGCCAGCTACCGTCCGCTGTTTCCCTACATCCTTCCCCATCGGCGACGGTTGGCAGTGGCCTTCCTCTGTACCTTGGGCTATGTCTCCACCATGCCGGCGATCGCCTACCTCATTGGCCAAGCAGCCAAACTCATTGGTGCAGGAGATCTCCGGGGGCTGATCCAGTGGTGTGCCGCCTCCTCACTGTTGTTTATTGGTCGCAGCGTTTGCCAGTTTGGCCAGGATGTCTTAATGGCCGATATTTCTCTGCGCATTGTCTATGATATTCGCCTTCGCCTCTACCGGCACCTGCACCGCTTAGGAGTGGACTATTTTGAAACCGCTGCCACCGGGGATCTCACCTATCGGCTCACCGAAGATGTAGATCGCATTGGTGAGGTCATTAACCGCAGCTTTCATCGCCTCCTGCCCTCAGCCCTAACCACCATTGCCGTCATTGGCTACATGTTTTTGCTCAACTGGCAACTAACCCTAGGCACCATGATCATTGCCCCGTTGATGACCTTTCTCATTGGTTGGTTTGGCAATCGCCTCATGCGCCAGTCGCGGCTGAGTCAAGATCGAATTGCCAGTTTAGCCTCCCATTTAACCGAGGTCTTTTCCGGGATCCGTCTAATCAAAGCCTTTGCCGCCGAAGACTATGCAGTGCAACAGTTTGAGCAGCAAGCGGACAAAAACCGCCGTGCCCGTTACCGCGCCGATCGCATCAAAGCCATGCAGTATCCCGTGATTGGGTTTCTCGAAGCCTTGAGCATCATGCTGCTATTTATCCTTGGGGCATGGCAAATCAACGCTGGCCACCTCACCGGTCCTGAATTCCTTAGTTTTGTGGCGGCGGTAGCGCTGCTGATGGAACCCATTAATATGGTTTCAACCGACTACAACGAACTGAAGGTGGCGCAAGCCTCCGTAGATCGCAGTTTTGGCCTACTGGCGATCGAGCCGACCATCAAAGAGGCCACCAATGCCCAACCCTTACCCGCTATTTCCGGAAAAGTCGAGTACCGCGACATTACCTTTGCCTATCAGCCCGGACAACAGGTGCTGCAGCACTTTAGCTTGATGGCCTTTCCGGGAGAGGTAATTGCCTTGGTGGGGCACTCTGGCGCGGGTAAATCCACCATTGTCAACCTTCTACCCCGCTTTTACGATCCCCAAGCTGGTACAGTACTGGTGGATGGCATTGATGTTAAAACCGTTACCCTAAAAAGTTTGCGGCAACAGATTGGCATTGTCCCCCAAGAAACCATCCTCTTTTCGGGCACCATTGCCGACAATATTGCCTTTGGTCACAATCAAACGGATCATGACCTACTCATTGAAGCGGCAAAAATTGCCAATGCCCATGACTTTATTTCGACGTTTCCCGATGGGTACCAAACGTGGGTAGGGGAGCGCGGGGTGAACTTATCCGGGGGGCAGCGGCAACGGTTGGCGATCGCCCGTGCCGTCTATGCCGATCCACGCATCTTAATTTTAGATGAAGCCACCTCTGCCCTTGACTCCGAATCCGAAGCCTTAGTACAAGATGCCCTTGAGCGTGCCATGAAAGGTCGAACCGTATTTATCATTGCCCATCGCCTTGCCACCGTGCGCCGCGCCGATCGCATTCTGGTGATTGAGCAAGGGCGCGTCATTGAATCCGGTACTCACCACGAACTCATGGCCAGCCCCTCTCGCTATGCCCAGTTTTATGCCCACCAGTATTTTCATGGATAGCCTGAAACAGTCTTTGGAGGCAGTTGACCCGCGGCAATTTTCCCAACAAAACGTAATACAATCTTGCCATCACACGTCTTGGTAACAATCCTGTTAGAATTAGCGCGTTCAATAGAAGAGGTGTACCATTGTGGGAATATTTAGTCGGCTATCACGGGATATTGGCATTGATTTAGGGACAGCCAATACACTAGTTTACGTTTCTGGTCGCGGGGTAGTCTTAGAAGAGCCGTCGGTGGTGGCTATTGACCAAAATAGTAAGCAAGCCTTGGCTGTAGGTACCGAAGCCAAACGGATGCTAGGGCGTACCCCCGGAAATGTGGTCGCCGTGCGCCCCCTGCGCGACGGGGTGATTGCCGACTTTGAACGTGCCGAGTTAATGCTCAAACACTTCATGCGCCAAGTCCACGGCGGCAAGAATCTCTTTGCCCCCCGGGTGGTGATTGGCATCCCCAGTGGCGTGACCGGGGTTGAACGGCGTGCCATTGAAGATGCCGCTCGAGGCGCAGGTGCTCGTGAGGTATATCTCATTGATGAGCCAGTGGCCGCTGCCTTTGGTGCCGGTCTGCCGGTCGAGGAACCCACCGGTAACATGATTGTGGATATTGGCGGTGGCACCACAGAAGTTGCCGTTCTCAGCTTGCAAGGCACTGTACTCAGTGAGTCCGTCCGTGTGGCCGGCGATGAAATTTCCGAGGCAATTGTCCAATACCTGAAAAAAGTTCACAACCTGATCATTGGCGAGCGCACCGCCGAAGACATCAAAATCCGCATTGGCTCTGCCTACCCCAACGACAGTTACGACTCTGAAGCGATGGAAGTACGTGGCCTGCATCAGCTGTCAGGGCTACCGCGTACCGTAGTGGTCAAATCCGAAGAAATCCGCGAAAGCATGGCGGAGCCGTTACTCGTGATTATCGAGGCCATTAAGCGCACCCTTGAGCGAACCCCCCCCGAGTTGGCTGCAGATATTGTTGATCGCGGGATCATGCTGGCAGGGGGTGGGGCACTGCTGCGTGGTCTGGATACGCTCATTAGCCATGAAACCGGCATTGTGGTGCACGTGGCCGCCGACCCACTCCGTTGCGTTGTTATGGGAACGGGGCGTGTGTTGGAAAACTTTAAAGACCTCGGACGCGTTTTTTCGGCTCAACCCGCCATTATCGGTTAAGGATGAAGTCATCATGGCCGTTTTTTGGCGTTGGTGGGGACGATATGCGGGGGGGCTGTTGCTGACCGTGCTGATTTTAATAGGGGCATGGATTTTACGGGAAACCAATGGTGCCGCCATCCGCGAATTTTACCGTCTGCTCAATTTGCCCTTGCAACAGCGTGGGGATGAGCAGCAATCATTGATCCAAGCTCGCACATGGCAGTTAGAGCAGCAATTGGCGGAGCTACAGGCAGAAAATGCGCGACTGCGGCAACTCTTAAATACACCGATGCTGCCTAACTTAGAGGGGCGCATTGTACCGGTGATTGGCCGTAGTTCAGATCAGTGGTGGCGATTCCTGCTGTTGGGGGAAGGCAGTCGTCAAGGGCTGAGCATTGGTGGCGTGGTCATTGGCAATGGCGGTCTGGTGGGTCGCATTACTAGCATTACCCCTAATACCAGTCGCGTGATGTTACTCACGGATCCTGCCAGTCGCATTGGCGTGGTGGTTGGCCGCACGCGGCAGATGGGGATTCTGCGCGGACAACTCAATCAGCAGGTGATTGTTGAATTTTTGGAGAAAGATCCGAAAGTACAGCCGAAAGATACCCTCTTTACCTCTGCCCTCAGTAGCCTTTTTCCGGCAGGTATTCCCGTAGGTGAGGTGCAGTCGGTCGAGCTAGAGGATCCCACCCGTCCCCATGCCACTGTGATATTGGGGGCGCCGATTGATCGTTTGGAATGGGTCACTGTGATTCCCTATGCTGAATCGACAGACACATTTACGCCAAACTAGCCTTAACTGGTTAGTGATTACCGGGTCGGTGGGCGTTTGCACGCTGCTGAGCCTGATTCATGTGCCTGCTCTAGAGGTATTAGCGCCTGACTGGTTTTTGATTTGGGTTGTGGTTTGGAGTGTCAAGCGTACCGTTTGGCAAGGGGTGATTGCAGGTGTTGCCCTCGGCTGGATCCAAGATGGCCTGACAAGTCCTCACCCGAGTCATGCCGTTGCCTTGGCGCTGGTGGGTGGCCTTACGGCACTGATGCAGAAGCAGCGGTTTGTCTCCGAAGATTTTATTTCGATTGCCCTGATTACCTTTGCCATGGCGATGATCAACCAAACGGTCATAGCGATGCAAATGAGCGTTAGTACTGACTTGCCTTTACAGGATATTTGGCAGCACCATCGCCAAGTTGCCCTCAGTTCGGCAATTATGAGTAGCCTGTGGGCACCGTTGGTCTATGCGCCTCTCAACCGCTGGTGGTCGTGGCTGCAGGAGCAAGAGTAAGGCCAGACCAAGGTTATCATGGGGAAAGTGTCGATAGCATGAATACTCTGGAAAGGTTTTGGCATGATCGTTGCAACCACGCCTCACACTGAAAATCCTCTATTGCGTGGGGATGGGTTCCCCCCCTTTGATCAAATTCAGGTGAGCCATGTTGAGCCAGCGGTGACTCAACTCCTGCAAGAACTCAGCCAAGCGTTAGAAACTCTTGAACAATCGCTGACCCCCACTTGGGACGGGTTAGTTGAACCCTTGGAACGGCTGGGCGATCGCC
The DNA here is from genome assembly GCF_022570815.1 of Synechococcus sp. PCC 6716. Taxonomy (NCBI): domain Bacteria; kingdom Bacillati; phylum Cyanobacteriota; class Cyanophyceae; order Synechococcales; family Synechococcaceae; genus Synechococcus; species Synechococcus sp. PCC 6716. Next base: position 59,798 of record NZ_JAKLTU010000023.1, on the reverse strand, counting down.
TCGGCTGGACGTGGGGAATTATCAGTCACCTAACGGGGGTGAAAAATAGTCCAGAACTGCGACAGGCCTACGAAAGGGTTCAGCCGCAGGTCGTGGAGTTCTACACCCGCATGGGGCAATCGCGCCCGATCTATGAAGGCTTTAAGGCCATTGCCGCCAGCCCAGAGTTCAAAGAGATGACTCCTGCGCGTCAGCGCATTGTGACGGCTGCCATCCGCAATGCGGAGCACAGTGGTGTGAGCCTAAGCGGTGAGGCCAAGGAGCGGTTTAATGCCATTCAATTAGAACTAGCAGAGCTTTCGACCCAATTTTCCAACAACCTACTGGATGCCACCAAAGCCTTTCGCCTCAAGCTCACGCAACCAGAGGAGGTGGCGGGGCTGCCCCCCAGTCTGTTGGCCTTGGCAGCCCAAACAGCGCGGCAGGATGGCGAGGAAACCGCAACCCCAGCCCAAGGACCATGGCATATTACACTCGACTTTCCCAGCTTTGGCCCATTTATGCAGTATAGCCAACGCCGCGATCTGCGGGAGCAGGTCTATCGTGCCTATATTTCCCGTGCTAGCAGTGGCGAGTGGGACAACCGTCCGATCTTGGAGCGCATTTTAGCCCTGCGGCTCGAAGAAGCAACGCTGTTAGGGTTCGAGACCTATGCCGAGCTGAGTCTGGCTAGTAAAATGGCGGACAGTGTGGCCAGTGTTGAAACCCTGCTGGAGGAACTCCGCCAAGCAAGCTATGCCGCAGCAGCCCGTGAACTAGAGGAATTACAGGCCTTTGCGGCGGCACAAGGGGCACCTGAGGCCAAGGAACTGCAACACTGGGATATAGCCTACTGGGCTGAGCGGCAGCGGGAAGCCTTGTTTGCCTTCAACGATGAGGAGTTGCGTCCCTACTTCCCCTTGCCCCAGGTACTTGAGGGACTATTTAGTTTGGTGCAACGACTCTTTGGGGTCACGGTTGTCCCTGCCGATGGTCAAGCGCCGGTGTGGCATCCCGATGTCCGCTTTTTTGCCATTCTGGATGAAAATAACCTCACTATTGCCCACTTTTACCTAGACCCCTACAGCCGTCCAGCCGAGAAACGGGGTGGGGCATGGATGGATGATTGCCTAGGGCGTGCTAAGTACCGCTACCAAGGGGAGTGGCGCACTCGTTTACCGGTGGCATACTTGGTCTGCAATCAAACCCCGCCCGTGGATGGTCAGCCTAGCTTAATGACGTTTGCGGAGGTGGAAACGCTCTTCCATGAGTTTGGCCATGGGTTGCACCACATGCTGACCCAAGTGGACGAGGCGGGGGCGGCTGGCATTAATAATGTTGAGTGGGATGCGGTGGAGTTACCCAGCCAGTTCATGGAAAATTGGTGCTACCATCGCCCCACCCTCTTTGGGATGGCTCGCCATTACGAAACGGGAGACCCCCTGCCAGAGCACTACTATGAAAAACTGGTGGCGGCTCGCACCTATCGGGCGGGCAGTGCGCTGCTGCGACAGCTGCACTTTAGCTTGTTGGATCTGGAACTCCACCATCGGTATCGCCCGGATGGCAATGAAACCCCTCAGCAGGTGCGCGATCGCCTTGCTCAGACCACAACAATTTTGCCTCCCCTCCCGGAAGATGCGTTTTTGTGTAGCTTTGGCCATATTTTTGCCGGAGGCTATGCGGCGGGTTACTATAGCTACCTTTGGGCTGAGGTTCTGAGTGCAGATGCCTTTGCTGCCTTTGAAGAGGTGGGGCTGGAGAACGAAGTAGCGATCCGGGCTCTGGGGCGCCGCTATCGCGATACTGTCTTGGCGCTAGGGGGAAGTCGCCCGCCGATGGAGGTTTTTAAGGCGTTTCGAGGGCGGGAACCGATGACAGCGCCGCTGCTGCGCCATCGCGGCTTACTGTAGTCCCTGTAGCCAGAGAAAGCGTAGCCAGTTGCGCAGCAGACCCACGCTAGCTAAACCCGCTAGGGTAAAACAGGCGATCGCCCCCCCAGGCGCTTGAGCGAACCATAGCACCATCCCCGCTAGGAGGGTAAAGCCACTCAAGCCTAGGTAGAGGAGGCACACCAGTAAGCATTCAATACGGCGTAGTTGGCGATCGGTGGTTGGCGTGCGCACCGAGATCTGTAGCTCGCCGCGCGCCAGCCGATCCTCTAGATGTTGTAAGCGCACCTCAAGGCGGCTGGGGTGTTGCAGGCGGTGGTTGAGGAAGGTCTGGGTTTGCCGGAGCAGTTCGCGCCAGCCTCCGCGGGCAGGATTCATGAGTTCTTTGACAAAGGGCTGAGCGGCAGCGGTGAGATTATACTGCGGGTCTAGACTGCGGGCAATGCCATCAAGCGTGGTCAAGGATTTGAGAATGTAGGTCATTTTGGCGGGCAGGCGGAAGGGTTGCTGCTCAAAGAGGGCATAGACCTCCTGCTGTAATTCAGCAAAGACCGCTAGATCCACAGGCCGCTCCGTAAAGCGATCTAAGATGAGCTGCATAATTCGCTGTAGAGGTGTCATGTCCGCCACGGGGGTGATTAAGCCCATCTCTATCAGGGCGGCAATGACGCGATCGCTATCCTTGTTGAGCACGGCAAAAAACGTTTGCACCATCTGCTGCTGGTTAAGGGCGGGGACATCGGTCATCATGCCGTAGTCATAGAAAATTAAGTCCCCCTCGCTGCTGACGGCTAAATTACCGGGGTGCGGGTCGGCATGAAAAAAACCGTCGATGAGTAATTGCTTGAGATAGCAGCAAATGCCCCGCTGGTTGATGAGGCAGGGGTCAAGCCCAAAGGCTTCGATGGCTGCACGGTTATCAATGCGAATGCCGGGCACATACTCCATCGTCAGGATATAGCGGCAGGTGTGCGTCCAATAGACTTTAGGTACCCGAATGTGGGCATCGTGGCGAAAGTTAGCCTGAAAGCGATCGGCATTCTCTGCCTCTTGGAGATAGTCAATTTCCCGCAATAAAATGCTAAAAAACTCTTCGTAGATGTCCTTAAGGGCATAGGGACGGGTAAAGGGCAGCCAGCGATCGCCCCAGCGGATGATTTCACCAATGGCCACGTAATCTAAATAAAGTTGAGACTCTAGGTTTGGACGCTGTACCTTGACGACCACCTCGTCGCCACTAAAGAGCCGCGCCCGGTGCACCTGTCCTAAGCTAGCAGCGGCTAGAGGGTTGGGGTCAAAGCGCGCAAATAGATCCTCAAGGGGTTGACCTAGGTGCTGTTCAATCAGGGCGATCGCCACGTGTGAGTCAAAGGGTGGTACTTGATCCTGCAACGTTTTCAGAGCGTCAATATAGGCCAACGGCAGCAGATCAAACCGCGTGGACAAAAACTGACCAATTTTAATGAAGGTGGGGCCTAGGGTGAGCAACTGCCGCACCAACCAGCGGGCACGGCGATGGTGCTGAGCAGGGCTGCGACGCTGCCAAAGGTGATCCCACAGCAATTGATGACCAAATACACCCAACACCCGCGTAATCTGACCAATGCGGCGCAGAATGAGCCAACGGCTGGGACGATAGGAAACGGGAGTGAGCGGCATGGAACAGGTATCACCAAATCAGTGTGCTCTACCGGGGACAAGGTTCATCAGATCACGTTCATCAGTTGATTTGCATCCAGAAAAGAGTATTTCTAATCTAGCGGCTTCGCTCAAATCTACAGTATTGCCGAGTATTCTGGAACTCGTTTTTACCCCTGCTATGGACGAGCCATGGTAAGCTAATCCCCGTGAGTGTTTAAGGAACATCATGTCCCCTTCCCCAAAGATTGGCATTATTGGCGGTAGTGGTCTCTACAAAATGGAGGCTCTCACAGAGGTCGAAGAGGTGCGGCTAGCTACCCCCTTCGGCGAGCCCTCTGATGCGTTTATTTGTGGGCGGATTGGGGAGGTTCCCGTGGCCTTTTTAGCGCGTCATGGCCGCGATCATCACCTGTTACCAACGGAAATTCCCTTTCGTGCCAATATCTACGGGTTTAAGTCCCTCGGTGTGGAGTACCTGCTCTCGGCTTCAGCGGTTGGCTCCCTCCAAGAGGAGGTAAAACCCCTTGACATGGTGGTGCCGGATCAGTTTATTGACCGCACTCGCAATCGCATTTCCACCTTTTTTGGCGAGGGCATTGTCGCACATATTGGCTTTTCTGAACCCATTTGTTCTGCGCTTGCCGCGGTGTTAACCGCAGCCATTAGGGATTTGAACTTACCCGAAGTAACGCTGCACCAACGGGGTACCTATGTGTGCATGGAAGGCCCTGCCTTTTCTACATTGGCAGAGTCTAATCTTTATCGCTCTTGGGGGGGAACGGTGATTGGCATGACGAACCTGCCGGAAGCCAAGCTGGCGCGGGAGGCGGAAATTGCCTACGCCACCCTTGCGTTAGTGACAGACTACGACTGCTGGCATCCACAGCATGACTCGGTAACGGTGGAGATGATTATCAGCAACCTACACCGCAATGTGAAAAATGCCCAAGCCATTATTTGTGAGACAGTGAGGCGACTGGCGGCTCATCCCCCTGCTTCCAAGGCACATCACGCCCTGAAAAATGCTATTCTAACTCCCCTAGACAAGGTACCTGCACAAACGAAGGAAAACCTCAGTCTGCTGCTGGCTAAGTACTGCTAGGGCGGTACCCTTTCGATCCACATCAGGTGTCTTAGGGGGCTTCCCCTGTTCCTAGTATGTTAGGGCGTTAGCGGGTCGGACAGTCATGTACCCGCCTCCTCAGCTTCTGCGTCACAAAATTGTGGGTAGGTAGATTTTGGGCTTAGGCAGCGACAGCGATTGAGGGCAGCGGCAAGAGCCTCAAGTTTAATGGGCTTGCTTACATAATCGTCCATGCCTGCTTGAAAGCAACGTTCGCGATCGCCTGCGAGAGCATTGGCGGTCATGGCAATAATCCAAGGCCGCTGACTGGGCGGCCATTGGTTGCAGATCCGCTGAGTGGCTTCTAGGCCATCCATCTTCGGCATTTGCACATCCATAAGAATGACATCGTAGGGGCGCTGTTTCAGAGCTTCAAGGACTTCAGCCCCATTGGCCGCAACATCTGCACGATAGCCCATCCGCTTGAGGATGTGCAGCGCTACTTTTTGGTTGACTGCATTATCTTCAGCAAGCAGAATCCGCAGGGGAAAGCGCACTGCCAAGCTGGGGTCAATGACGGATGCTGACACAGCAGGCTGTTGACTGGTGTTGGGGTTCAAAACCTTCACTAAGGTTTGCCGCAGCGCACTGGGGCGGATCGGCTTGGTAACGTGGGTGGTAATGTGTTCCTTATCACTGGCGGTTTCTAGCCAACTCAAGGGAGTAAGCAGAATGACCGGGCGATCGCCCCGCTCAAGTCTGGTGGCTAGCTGCACCCCTGTCATGTGCCCTAAGGAGAAATCCAGCAGGGCAATATCCCACCCAGGAGCCTCCTGTAGCACCTGATCGGCATCCCCATAGGGGAGAGGCACCATCCCCCAGTCCTGTAATAGGGTGCAGAGATTCTCACGGCTGGCAGCATTGTCATCCACTACTAAGACTCGCCGCCCTTGTAAACAGGGGACAGCAGGCGGCGGTTTAAAGGGAACTGGGTCAACAGCCGAAATTGTAAATGTAAACGTTGTCCCTTGGCCTAGGCAACTGTCCACCTGCATGGTACCGCCCATGAGTTCACACAACCGTTGACTAATCACTAGTCCCAAACCCGTCCCCCCATACTCACGGGTAGTGGAGGCATCAACTTGGCTAAAGGGCTTGAAGAGGCGATCGAGGCGATCGCTAGGAATGCCAATCCCCGTATCTTGAACTGCAAATTGTAACGTTTCGCTATCAGAGACATAATCCACCTGGACGAGCACATGCCCCTCAGGGGTAAATTTAATGCCATTCCCCACTAAGTTCACTAGAATCTGGCGCAGGCGGGTGACATCTCCCTTAACTTGGGCGGGGGTTCTTAGTGTGCAGGTGTACAGTAACTCAAGGTGCTTTTCTTCTGCTTTGCTGGCCAGTAAGCTCAACACATCCTCAACACACTCGCGGACATCAAAGGGGTGTTGCTCAAGCACCAGTTTGCCGGATTCAATTTTAGAAAAGTCGAGAATATCGTTAATGATGGTGAGCAGTGCCTCACCAGCTTGGTGGAGGGTTTGCAAGAAGTCCCGCTGTTGATCGTTGAGGGGGGTATCTAAAAGTAAGTTGGTAAAGCCCAAGACCGCATTCATGGGGGTGCGGATTTCGTGACTCATCGTAGCCAAAAACTCACTCTTGGCACGGTTGGCCAGCTCTGCCTGTAACCGCGCTTGCTCCAGTTCTTGGTTTTGCTTGGCCAGTAATTGTCGCTGCTGCTGTTCGTGGTGCAGCAGGTCTGCTTGGGCGATCGCAATCCCCACCTGAGCAGCAACGGCTTCTAGGAGCTCAATTTCTTCGGCAGTCCACTCCCGCTGGCGATCGCACTGGTGCAGACCAATCAGCCCATTGGGCACCCCTTTATAGGACGTCCGCACAGCCAGCATCGATTTAATCTGAAATTGCTCTAATAGGAACGTGGCCATTCGCAACAGTGGGTCTTGACTGACATCATTAGAGACAATTGCACTATCCGAGGCTAGGACGGCTTCGGCGTGCGGGTTACCTGCCACCGGTACATTGACACCAAACATTGACCCATAGCCCGGTTCTAGGTACTCCGCGACATTGGGGATCTGGGGCGGTGGCCCCGGCTCATAGCGATGAATTAAACAGCGGCTCACCCCAAGAGCACGGCCAATTTGACTGACGGTTGTATTAAAAATGGCCTCTGTATCTAAGCTCTGGCGAATTTGTTCCGTAATTTGGTTGAGTAACAACGTCCGCTGCATTTGCTGCTGGAGTTGTTGTCGCTGTCGGGTTTCCTGTTCCAGCAAATGCACCTGTGCTAGCCCAATTCCCACTTGCGCTGCCACACTACTGAGGAGGCTCTTAATCGCATCCGTCCATTGCCGTTGGCGATCGCATTGGTGCAACACTAGCAGACCATTGGGGCGGTTGCGATAGGAGGTTCGCACAATCAAGGCAGACCTGACACGCAATGCTATGCAATAGTCGTGAATAGAGGCTAAACGCGGGTCATTGGCCACATCCTCAAAACTCAGGATCTGATCAGACATCAATGCTTGCTGTAGGAAATCAGCCCGCCCCAGCGCTAACCCTACGGTAGTTACCGATGGAATCCCTGGAGCGCAGTATTCCGCCACCAAGCTCACTGGAGAGGTCGCCTCCTCGTGGTACACAAAAAAAAGGCAGCGGCTGACATTTAAAGTCATGCCCACTTGCTGAACAGCGGTTTGACAGATGTGATCCCGCTCGATTTGCTGGCGAATTTCCTCCGTAATGCGGTTCAACAGCAGCGTCCGCTTCACCTGCTGTTGTAAGAAAAGTTGCGCCCGCTGCCGTTCAGTGACATCACTTTGAATCCCGATGTAGTGGGTAATTTCACCCACTTCGTTAAAAATGGGTGAAATCGCCAGTTCATTCCAGAAGGGTTTGCCATTTTTGCGGTAGTTGCGCAAAATCACGCGGCAGGACTGTCCCTTAGCAATAGCATTGCGAATGGCTTCAGCCCCCGGCTGGTGGCGATCGCGCCCCTGCAAAAAGCGACAGTTCTTGCCAATGACCTCAAGGGCGCGGTACCCCGTCATTCGCTCAAAAGCGGGATTCACATAAATAATTGGGTTATCCGGCTGACGATAATCGGTAATAACAATGCCATTGGTACTGGCAATAATGGCGCGCTCCCGTAACCGTAGTTCTGCTTCAATCTGTTTCTTGGCAGTGATGTCGGTGGCCAGAAACAGAAAGCCCATCAACTGCTCATAGCCATTGCGAATGGGCGTTACTGAAAGGAGCACGGGAAACTGCGAACCATCCCGGCGAATATACGTCCACTCCCGCTCATCCGGCAAACCTCGCCGTGCCTGCGCCACAAACACCTCAAATCCCACTGGAATCGGTTCGCCCAACTGCTGACTCAGGAGTGTTGCATAATGGTCAACCTCCTTCGGATCATGGAATTGCTCAGGGGTTACTTTGCCCACTAATTCAGTAGCACTGTACCCCAACCATTCCTCAGCAGTGCGGTTCATAAAACTAATCGTGCCGTTGGTGTGAGTTGCAATGATGGCATGATTAGTGCTATTAAAGATGGCTGCTTGTAAGCTACTCAACTGTTGAATGCGAGCTAGGTGCCCTTGGGTTGTCTCAAGATGATGACGGACTTCTAACTCACTAATCACTTGCCGAGCAAGGGTACGCAGTGTTTGAGCTTGTAACTCGGTTAACTGCCGGGGCTGGTAGTCGATGACGCACAGGGTACCAATCCGGTACCCTTGGGGCGTAACCAAGGGCATGCCAGCATAAAAGCGGATATAAGGCGGCCCTGTAACCAAGGGATTATCAGCAAAGCGGGCATCTTCCTTGGCATCGGCAACAACCATCAATTCCGATTGCAAAATCACATGGGCGCAGAAGGCTACATCACGGGGGGTTTCACAGGCATCTAGCCCGACTTTGGCCTTAAACCATTGTCGGTTGCGATCAACCAAGCTAATAAGGGCAATGGGGGTCTCACAAATAGCTGCGGCTAAATGGGTTATATCGTCAAAAACAGGTTCAGGAGCAGTATCAAGGATGTGGTACTGATCAAGGGCATATTGCCGTTCATTTTCATCGACTGGTATAGGAGCGGCAGGCATAACCCAAGTGACCGTTGATGTTAGGGTCTAATTTCTAGCTTAGATTATAGGAATTTGTTTTATCAAAACCATGGCAAAGCAAAACCCACCTCAATTTACGTCTTAGACGGGAAGGCTCGCGCTGTACCCGGAACGGGGCAGTGTCGAGATAACAAAGGGGTGGGTCAATACGACGTTTCCAAACTCTGTACTGTGTTGGCCAAAGAGGTTGAGTGGGCAGACAAGCTGAACTCGATGGCCAGACAGGCAAGTACTGAACGTGGTTGGTCTGCTATCAAAGGCTTCTAGAAAATGCCAGCCGCCTAGATGTAAACACTACCATCGGGCATCAGTGCCTCTTCCATGCAGGCATCCAACAGCAGTGCGCTGCTAATGTCAGCGCGGATTAAATTTGCCTGACGTAGGTTAACTCCCTGTAGGTTGGCGCGTGCAAGATAGGCATCAATAAGACGCGCTTCCTGTAGATCGGCACCACTAAAATTTGCCCGTCGTAGATCTGCTTTGTTGAGCACAGCTTCCCGTAAATTTGCCCCTTGGGCTTGGACCTCATCTAGCCGCGCCTCCACTAGAATTGCTTGACTCAGATCTGCTTGGGTGAGATCCCCTCCCCGTAGATCTGCCTTGGCAAGACGGGCTTGGCGTAGAGTAGCACTGGCTAAGTTTGCCTCACAAAGCACCGCATGGCTGAGGATCGCCCCCTGTAAATTGGCGTTTTCCAAATTGGCGTGGCTAAGGTTAGCATCATTTAAATTAGCTTCCTTGAGGTTAGCTCCCATCAAACTGGATCGCGAGAGGTTAGCACTGGCAAGGTTTGTTCCCTGTAAATCGGCATAGCTTAAATCTACGCCTACTAAGTTCGCAGGCGCTTGGTAATTTTCTTTGCGGAAGTTAGCACCCCGTAGGCAGGCACCCGCCAGCACAGTATGACTCAGGTTTACTTGCCGTAGATCGCTGCTGAGAAAATTGCAATCGCGAAAGGCGGCTAAGGTTAACTCTGCTCCTTGGAAATTGGCGCGGTCAAAGACGCAGCCATGGCAGACCGCATCGCGAAAATGACTTTGGCTGAGCACCGCTTGCGTAAAGTTACAACCTTCAAAGCACGCACCCATCAATAAGGCATGGCTCAGGTCAGCACGGCCAAAATGGCAAAATTGAAAGTACACTTCCTGTAGGTTAGCGCCTCGCAGCTCCACGCCGATTAGATCTGCGCCCGTGAGGGTCATGCCTGCCAAGTTGGCGTTGCAGAAGTTGGTTTGGCCATTGTTATAACGTGCTAGAAATTCCTCGGCATCCATGGCGGGGTCAAGCAAATAACTGGCAGGTGAGTTCATCGCCATCATCACTCCCATCTTGGCCAAGGCTGGTAGGTGTACTCTCTGGAGTGACATCAACCGCCACGGTTGGCTGGCTGCGACTGTAGAGGGGATATAGTACTTTAATCAGGCGATCGCCCGCATTGGCGTAGGCCACATCATTGTCAAACCGCTTGAGTGTTTGCTGAACTCGTGCTCGTAGCGTCTCAATATCACTAAAGTGACCCACAACCCGCTGGAGCAAATCAATCAGGGTAAAGCGCTCTAGCCCTTGAGCATGAACCGGCTTTTGGGTGAGTAGTGCTGCCAACAGGAGTTTGACGTGGAGCGGGGTACAGTAGCGAGTGACCTCAAGGCGGAGATCGTACAAGGTGGCCATGCTTAGCTCTAGCTTGGTCAGAGTGACTGGCGTGGATTGGGAGTAAAGGGGAGAAAGAATTTGCTGTAGAATTGCCGCTACCTTTTGGTAAACAGACGCTTTATTCAGTTTGCTAACAATAAAATTAAGTTGTGTTGCCAACCCCTTAAGAGTTTGGGTTTGCTGCACAATTGCCCCAAGAATCTGCTCCAGTTGCGCTTCGTTCATCTCTGGTGGCTGCGGTGGCCACTGCTGGTATTGCAGAGCAAATAAAAGCTTGCGAAGGCGATCAGACTGGGGATGACTAGCAATCTGCCGTGCAGCCCTACGACAGGTGGGGGCAATGGGGGTCACAAGTATGCCAGAGGTGTTCCGACCGGCATTATACCCAACTTTTTTGAGACTGGATATTAAGTATTTGTAAAGTCATGGCTGGCGAAGCACTCTGCTAGCATGGAGGTATCGCCCGTGGTGAGGCTGTTATGAAAGTCAATCGGCAAAATGTTGTGGTGGCGATCGCCTTGATCGTGAGTCTGAGCGGTGCTCTTGTCGTCCCTGTGGCTGTTGGCCAAAGTGGCGGTGGCCTACTAACGGCGGCTCAGATGCAAAAACTCAACCTCAGTGTGACGCAAAAACAAGCCCTACTGCGGCTGACGATGAAAACCAACGAGCGTATTTTAGGCATCCTCGACAGCAATCAACAGCGCCTGTTCCGCAATGCCATTAAGCAAGGTAAGTCCACGGGTGAAGCCATGGATATGGTGGCACTACGGCCAGAGCAGAAAACACAAATGAACAAAGTGATGCAAGACACCCAAGCTGAAATGCTAACCATTTTGACCACCGAGCAAGTCAAACAACTAAAAGGCTCCCGCTAAGCTCTCCGTTGACATTGAAATTTATGAGCGATGTTCTTTGGCAACCCATAGACTGCTACAGCGATATTCTCTATCACAAAGCAGCAGGCATAGCCAAAATCACCATTAACCGCCCCCACAAGCGGAATGCCTTTCGCCCCCAAACCATTGCTGAGATGAGCCATGCCTTTGAGGATGCTCGCAATGATCCGAGCATTGGCGTTGTTCTCTTGACCGGAGCCGGCCCGCATACGGATGGGAAGTATGCCTTCTGCGCTGGTGGCGATCAGAGTATTCGCGGTGAGGCAGGCTACTTAGATGCGCAGGGGGTGGCACGGCTAAATGTATTGGACTTGCAACGGCAAATTCGCAGCTTACCGAAGGTCGTCATTGCGCTGGTGGCCGGCTATGCCATTGGTGGGGGGCATGTGCTGCATTTGGTGTGTGACCTCACGATTGCCGCGGAGAATGCCATTTTTGGCCAGACCGGTCCTCGGGTGGGTAGCTTTGATGGTGGGTTTGGCGCCAGCTACCTTGCCCGAATTGTGGGGCAAAAGAAAGCCCGTGAAATCTGGTTTCTCTGCCGTCAGTACACCGCTGCCCAAGCCCTAGAGATGGGGCTAGTGAATACGGTTGTGCCGGTGGCAGAACTGGAAGCGGAGGGAGTTCGCTGGGCAAAGGAGATTCTCGGCCATAGTCCCTTGGCGATTCGCTGCCTGAAATCGGCCTTTAACGCGGACTGTGACGGTCAAGCGGGTTTGCAAGAATTGGCGGGTAATGCCACGCTGCTGTACTACCTCAGCCAAGAAAGTGCGGAAGGGAAGCAGGCATTTTTAGAAAAGCGTCCCCCCAACTTCCAACAGTTTCCTTGGCGACCTTAAGGGATGCGTTAGAGTAAATGCATGGCATTGGGAGAATCCGCTATGTGCATCTGTGTCAATTGTGCCCTTGTGGATCGCTGCACCACCTACCATGCGGTTGAAGCACAGCATCAGCAGCCCCACCTGACCCTAGCCCCAGACTTCACGCCCATTGAACCCACTATTAACGTCAATATCCGCACCTACGGTGACGAAATTCAACTGGAGTGGGATGTGGTCGGCTGTGCTAGTTTCATGGAAGAGCAAGGTCGGTGGTCGCGTTTACGCCCTGGTGAATTAATTCCCACGTAGGAGTTATCCTGCCATTGGTGGGCGATCGCCCCTTACGAGGACATTTGGGGATACCCATGGGACGCGGTCGCCTACGTCAGCAGCTTGACTTTTTTATTCACTCCCCGCGGGTGGAGGTGGGGTTAGTCATCTTAATTCTTACCTCTGCCGTGTTGGTCGTGGTGGATATCTTATGGGTGGGGCAAGGACGACCTAACGTTGTCCTGATGCTGGCAGAGCTGCCCCTGCGGATGTGTTTTTTATTGAGCTATTTGTACGGTTTGCGATCGCCCGCAAAAAAAAGCGWTTTTTCCGCCACTATTGGCTGGATATCATTGCCATCTTGCCCATGCCACCACAGCTAACCCTATTCCGCCTGCTACCGCTGCTGCGGCTGCCGCGCGCTGCCATTCTCATCAACCGTAACCTGCATTACCTTTCACCGCAGGTCTCCGGCGTGTACAGTGCCCAAATTTCGGCGCTGTTAATGATTGTGTTGATCATGCTCTTTGGGGGGCTAGCCTTTTATATCATCGAAGGAACGAGTAACCCCGACATTCAAAACTTAGGGGATGCCCTGTGGTACAGCTTCTTTTCACTAATCTCGGCAGAGCCGATTGGTGCCTATCCGCAAACCCATGCTGGGCGCGTCATCACCCTTGTGGTCGTGCTGGCAGGATTAACCCTCTTTGCCGTTTTTACCGGTTTGATCTCTGCCTTGATGGTGAAACGCCTACAGTCCGTTATGAACATTAAAAACTTTGACCTTGATGAACTGCGCAACCACATTATTCTCTGTGGTTGGAATCGCAGTGCCCCCCTTGTGCTGCAAGAATTACAGAGCGATCAGCAAACTCGCCACGCTCCCATTGTCATTGTGGTGGAGCTAGAGCAACTACCCCTCAATGAACTGCGCTCCGTGGATCAAAACCGCCTGTACTTTTATCAGGGAGACTATACCCGCATCGATGTTCTGGAAAAAGTGCAAATTTACCATGCGTCGCGGGCGATTCTTTTGGCAGACACCAGTCAACCCCGTAGTGACCAAGACCGTGATGCCCGCACGGTGTTGGCCGCCCTCACGATTGAAAAACTAAACCCTAGCATTTACACCTGTGCCCAACTGTTAGATCGCCATAACAATGTGCAGTTGCAGGCCGCGGGGGTAGAGGACGTGGTGGTGGCTGATGAAATGGCCGGACACCTGATTGGGAATGCGGTGCGCAACCAAGGCGCGATGGATGTGTTTGCCGAGCTAATTACAGTACAGGTGGGAAATCAGTTTTATCGCTTGCCCTTGCCGGCTCCATTGGCCTCGCAGTCCTTTTGGCAAGTGCAAAGCTACTTGAAAAATGAGTACGATGCTCTACTCATTGCGGTGGAGCGCCGTACAGATGGCCGTCGCCAAACCTATGTCAACCCTCCGGCAGACTATCCGTTACAGTTAGGGGACTACGTTGTTATGATTGCACGGCAATGTCCGCAGTGGAGTTAGCCCCATGGAAATCTCTAGCCAAGTGCAACTCCCCTACCCTCGCGAGCAAGTGTATCGCACCTATCGCGATCGCCTGCCGGAACTGGTGGCGTGGATGCCCAATGTCCGCCAGATTGATCTCAAAGAACGCTCAGAGCAGCCCAATACCTTGGATATGGTCTTAATCTGGCATGGCGGTGGKGAAATTCCCGCAGCGGCTCGCGCCCTCCTCAGTGAGGCGATGCTGTCTTGGACGGACTACTCCCACTGGGATGATCAAGGCTATCGCACGCAGTGGCGCATTGCCCCCCACGCTTTTACTGAGGCGATTGACTGCCAAGGGGAAAACCAATTTATTGCCACTGCCGATGGCACGATCATTACCAGCCGCGGGCACCTCCGCATTGACCCGAAACACATTCATGGGGTGCCCTCATTTCTGGCGGGGATCATTGCCCGAACCGTTGAAGACTACTTAGGACAGCAAATTGAGCCAAATTTTCAACAACTAGCCGCCAGTGTGGCAGCATTTTTAGCAGTAACTTACCACGTCTCCCCAGAGTAGAGAGAATCTTCTTGCCTTGAGGTGATACATTATAAACATTTGTAAACAGGGTCGCTACCCCTTGCTGTTGAGACTGCCCCTATGAAACCCATCAACCGCCTCTACCGTGCTGAGCAAGTTTGCCTCATCAGTCATATTATGGCCATGGCCTTTGGCTTGGCGGGCTTACTGCTGGTGGTGCCCCATCCAGAATTTATTCTCGCGTTGCCGCCGTGGGGGCAGCAGCTCTTTCAACTCAGTATGGGGAGCGGTGGTGTGGTGTATATTGTGCTGGGGGCGGTGGCGATCGCCCTGCACGCCTACCGCAACTTTGGCCTTGGCAAACTCTTGGGGTTTTTACTACCCGCCCTTGGCATCTCCTTAACCAGTGAATTGCTAGGGACAAGCACGGGCTTTCCCTTTGGTCACTATGGCTACCTCAGTGGCTTAGGCTACAAGGTTGCGGGGTTGGTGCCCTTCACCATTCCACTGTCATGGTTTTATATGGGGCTAGTGACCTTCCTGTTGGCCTACAGCGGTTTTATCAGCCGCCCGCTGCGGGAGGGAAAGCGGATCGGTCTTGGGGCAGGGGTGATCACAGTGGGGCTGGCCGCCATTTTTTTGACCGCGTGGGATTTCGTTTTGGATCCCGCCATGAGTCAAACTGCGGTGCCCTTCTGGCAGTTTCAGGATGTCGGCGAATTTTTTGGGATGCCCTACCGCAATATTTTAGGTTGGACGGGCACTGCTGCCGTGTTTATGGGCTTGGGGCTAGTGGCGTGGTGGCCTAAACCCATGGTGGTGAACCGCACACAACTCATTACCCCCCTTGTTATTTATCTTGTGAACTTTGCCTTTGGGGCTATGATTACTCTCACAGCGCTTGACCAGCGGTTTTGGATTCCCACGACCCTAGGGGTAGTGCTGGGGGTGGTTCCTGTGGTTGCGCTGTGGTGGAGTGCCGATGCCACCCCCCTAGAGGAAGTTCAAGGGGTCAACATCAATACTTAAGCGTACCTCCCGCGGGCACTGCTCCTTGAGGGTGATCAGGTGGGGGCTGAGGGTGGCTAGGGTGCCAAACCGCCCCTTGAGGAGAATTTGCCAGCGGTAGCGCTCGGCAATTTTGGCGATCGCCGCTGGGGCAGGGCCGAGTACCTGCCAGTCCCCAGTTTGCATCGGTGGTAGGGCAGCCAACTGATCCGCCACCATAGCCGCGGTGGCAGCAACGCGATCGCTCTGCTTGCTACTGAGGCGCAGCAAAATCAACTGGCAATGGGGAGGGTATCCGAGGGGTTCACGGCTGGCGAGTTCCCGCTGGGCAAACTCCTGCCAAGCGTAGGCTTTAACCGCACCAATCACGGGATGCTCGGGCACATAGGTTTGCAAAATCACCTGTCCGGGCAGGTGCCCTCGCCCCGATCGCCCCGCCACTTGCGTGAGAATTTGAAACGTGCGCTCTGCCGCTTGGTAGTCGGGCAAATGGAGCAGCCCATCCGCTGCTAGAATCCCCACCAGAGCCACCTGGGGTAAATCAATCCCCTTGGTCAGCATTTGGGTGCCCACCATAACATCGGCCTCCCCCGCGGCAAACGCTGCAAGCAGCTGGCGATGCGCTCCCTTGCGCTGGGTGGTGTCACTGTCAAACCGCAGCACCCGCAGATCTGGAAAAAGGCGATTGAGCTCGGCCACCACACGCTGGGTACCGCTGCCAAAGGGCTTGAGGTACGGCGAATCGCAGACTGGGCAGCGCTGCGGCACCCCTTGGCTGTAATTGCAATAGTGACAGCGCAGCACCTGGCTATGCTGATCGTGCAGATGCACCGTCAGGGAGACACTGCAATGGGGGCAGTCAATGGCACTGCCACAACTGCGGCAAGACACAAAGGTGCTGTGGCCGCGCCGCTGAATAAACAGAATGGCCTGTGCCTGCTGTGCCCGGAGGTGTTTTAGGGCATTTTGCAGCAGGCGGCTAAACATGGTGCGGTTCCCCCGCCGCAACTCCTCGCGCATATCCACAACCGTGATGGGGGGGAGGGGCACCGCATGAATGCGCTCGGGCAAACTCAAGTAGGTGATGTGCCCCACTTCGGCACCCTGCCATGTGCTCAGGGCTGGTGTGGCAGACCCTAAAATTAAGGGGCACTGATCCTGTTGCGATCGCCACCGCGCCACCGTGCGGGCATGGTAACAGGGCTGCGGTTGATCCTGCTTGTAGCCACTGTCGTGCTCCTCATCCAGCACAATCAGCCCCAACCCCGCAAGGGGCAGCAAAACTGCCGACCGGGTGCCAATCACCACCCGTGGCTCTGCCAATAGCGTCAGCCGCCACGTATCGTAGCGCTCGCCATCACTGAGGCCACTGTGGTACACCACCACCCGATCGCCAAAGCGTGCCCGCACCCGATCCGTTAGCTGGGGAGTCAAGCCAATTTCTGGCACCAATAGCAGCGCCGATCGCCCCTGCTCTAAACAAGCAGCAATGGCCTGTAAATACACCTCAGTTTTGCCAGACCCCGTCACACCGTGCAGCAAAAACTCCTGCGCCCGTCCTAAGCTGGCCAAAATTGCCGCTAGAGCGCTCTGCTGCGCCAACGTCAACCCTTGCGGCTGATCCGCTGGCACCGCCATCCCCTGATCAAGGCGACAGCGCTGCCGCGCCACAATGGCCACGTACCCGCGCTCTACCAAGCGTTGGATCGTTTTAGGACTGCTGCCCGTAGCCCGCAATAGGTCTTGCAGCCAACAGTCCTGGGGCTGTTGCCGTAAATAGTCCACAATCTGGCGTTGGCGATCGCTCAGATCAGCCCCATCGCAGCGTAACAGCACCACCGCCTGTTGCCACTGCGCCTGTGCTTGAGGCGGCGCAGCCCAATAGACCTCAACCACCCCAAGGCGCACTAACTCAGCAATCCCCCGCTGCGATCGCGGCACGTGCTGCGCCACATAGCGCAGACTGTAGTCCCCCGTCGCACTCTTTTGCAAAAACGTGAGCACCTGTTGCGCCCCGACCGATAGGGGCGGTATCGCGGTTGTGCGTAACCGCAGCCGCCGTTGCGATCGCCCCAACACCCCCGGCGGTAACGCCGTCCGTACCACCTGTATCAGCGGCGTACAGTAATAGGCGGCCACCTGCTCTAGGACGTGCCAGTAGCCCACCGGCAAAAACGAGGTACCCACCACCGCCGTCAACGGCCGCACCTGCTCTGCGGCCACCGCCTCCGGCAAATCGCTTAGCACCTGCAAGACAATTCCCCGCAGCAGTTGTTGGCCAAAGGGCACCTCCACAATGTCCCCCGCCGCCACGGTCCAGCCCGCCGGCACCCCGTAGGTATAAGCCTCCTCCACCCCTGGGCAATCCACGAGCACACTCACCCACTGCCCCAGCGTAGGGGCAACAGAAGATGTCAAGCGCTCCTCTCGCTCGTGATCTAAGTCACTACCAATCACGATTGCAGCCGTCAAAATACAAAACAAGAGTATATAGTGTTGCGGCATATCCAAGATTCTTGGCGGGTGGCACGCGATCAAGGGCAACATCCCCTGAGACACTCACCCCTAAACCACAAAAAGTAAAATTTTATGAAGAGCCCACCGTCACCATGAAATTTTTTACGAAAAAATAACCACACTAAAGTAAACCCTTGCCGGTTCCGATCACCGCTCCTTGCTTGTCTTTCATAAGGTTACCCTATGACTCAGCAGCACCGACGCTTCGGCCTGTCTAAGCGACAGTATCGCAAACTGATTCGCAGTATCCGCCATCTTTTCTATCAACTGCGGCTGTGGTTACAGCGTCGCCTTTCGCCAGTGCTTCGACAACGCCGAGGGCGACCCTTGCGCTTTGGCCGAGCAGGTTTTGTGTTGCCCACCGCCATCATTGTCACCTTGGTGCTGACCCTAACGGTGGGTGCCCTGATGCTGCGCACCCTGAATCGCACCAGCCAAGTGGCCGGCGAACGTCAAGATATTCAAGTCCTCAACGCCGCCACCCCGGCCATTGACCGTGCCAAAGCCAAACTGGAATACCTCTTTACCCGCGAACCCCGCCGTCCCAGTGGGGTACCCGGCGAGGCGCGGCTACAGGAACTGATGCTCAACGAGGGCGCAAACCCTGACCCCTACACCCTTGCCGACGAACAGCGAATTGACATCAATGGCGATGGCGCGGTGGATAACGCGTGGGTCTTTCAGCCTACCCCCAACTCCATTGTCGCCTACTCCATTTTGATGACCCGCCCCAACGACAGCCAAATCAACCAAAGCGATGCCGCCAAAGCCGCTGCCTTAGTCACCCGTAACCGCGCCCTGAATATTTCTGAAGCGGCTGGTCAGTGTGCGAGTGTGGGTGGCACCGCCGCTGGCAGCGCAGAAGCAGGGTGGGACAGTATTGGCACCGCTAGTTTGCGCAAGAACTTTCAGGTCAACGCCTTTGTCTATGAAAACCGCAATGGCGGTCAAGCCCTTGCCACCCTTGATTTTGTGCAAGAGCGCGAGTTAGATCGCGGCAATAAGTGGGGGGCATGGTTCCGCAATGACCTTGAAATTTTTCCAGGGCCGGCCTTCCGCTGGAATGGTGCCATGCACACAGAGGGGAGTATTTTTGTGGGTGGCGGCAACAACTTCACCGCCTATCTTGTCAGCTCCCCCAACTCCTGCATCTATACCCGTGCCGCCTCAGAAATTACCGCCGCCCAGGTTCCGGATATTTACGACATGGATGGCGATGGCAATACCACAGAACCCGTGTTCCAAGGACAGTTTATTGCCGGTACCCTGCGGGACAATAACACCAACGGCATCACCACGGTGCACTCCTACCGCGAGCCACCAGCCAACCCCTACACCACTGGTGATAGCGACCCCCCCGGCCAAAATACGCAGTTTCGAGCCAGCCGTGACTCTGTTGTCGATTCCGTTAGCCAACCGGCTCAACTCGCCCTGAATCCGGTGCTAATTGTGACCGAAGATCGCAGTCGTTCGCGCGCGACAGACACCAGTAACGCCAGTTTTCGGGCAAACAATTGGAACCAGCAGTTTTATGGTCCAGCAGACAGCGGCGGCACAGGGCGTTTCTCGAACCAGCAGGTCTCAAAGCCCTACGTGGATGATACCTACCGCGCCGACGATCGCTACGGGCCTAAACCGGTCTATGCCAACGTCACTCGCGATGCCCTTGAGAATGATCCTGACGTAGCCGCAGAATTTGCCGATCGCGTCGTGCCGCCCGGTACCTTAATTGGCAGCCAAATTCCCAGCACTAACCAACTCCTGCTGCGCAATACCGTCCCCGCCTCTGCCGAAGTCGATCGCCGCACCGAAGTCGGCCTCGATGGCTACTGGGAGCGCCGCGCCCGCCAAGAAGGGCTACGGGTGATTGTGGGTGAACGCCTTGAACTCGGTAAACCCCTCGACCCGCCCGCAGGCAACACCGCCAACAACAACCGCCGCAACGAGTTTTACCAGCATCGCACCCTGCGCGATGACCTCGCCGCCGTGCAAGCCACCGCCATTTACCACTACAAAGCGGTGGGCACCACTATTAACTCCAGCATTCCCGATCCCTTTGTGCAGCCCTATCCTGGCCAAGATACCGGCGGTTACCAACCCGTTGCCTGCCTCGCCACCACCCACCACCACGGTACCCCCCAAGCAGCGCTGCGCAGCATTATGTTTAACCAGTACGCTGGGGTAACCCTGCCTGCTGGGTTTCAGTTCTTTGACTTCTTTACTGGCCGCGGCACCAACGGCTGGGAGTTTATTCCCCCTGACCCGAACACCCCCGCGATGCAGCAGGCACTGGCCAACTTAGTGGCCTATGCCGCTGACACAAGCCAAAATGGCACCGGCATGCTGGGTGCCTTTCCGCCGCGTCAAGAAGCAGGCCAAATTCACCCCAACCCTGTGAGTACCCGTGCCGGTAACTTTTCTAACCTTGCCCGTGCCCTTGACCCCACCTACGGCAACAATAGCTTGGCCGACCAAAGCACCAAGCAAACAGCGGCCTGTATGCTAGGGATGCTCGCCCACAGTGTTAATACTCTGAACAGTCTTAGCTATGATAGCCTCAATCCAACGGAGCTTAGCAACCTCAACACTGCGATCCGCAACTTAGATCAGTTTCAGCAGCCCCCGCTACCACCATTATTACCATCATCACCCATTCCCATTAGCGCCACCACTGGCAACGGGGAAGTCATTCCCTTTCGCGACAGCCCCACCAGCAGCGTTTTGCAGGTCTATCGCCAAGGCTTTCCCGATAATCGCCCCCTGTCCTACCGCAGTGGCTATCTGGATGCCAATGCCTACATCAGCGCCCTTATTGGCAATGCTCGCTGGTCTCTGAGCCCATTGCAGGAAACTAATGACGATGTCAATGCGCGGCTGGCACGCCTCATTGCCCTCAAAGAGCAAGTCGCCTACGACCGCAACCCAGCAGGCTACACCTGCAATATTCCTCCGACCTACCGCCACTTACGGGATGCCTTTTGTTTAGGGTTAGAGCGGCGCGGCTTCGTCATTGGCCAGCAATTTACGATGCCCAACGTTAACGGCACGGTCACCGTTCAGATTGAAGATGCCCCCAGCTATAACTTTGATGTGCGCGATAGCGATATCGGTAGCAGTGTCTATATTGCTGGCGTAGGTCGTATGGAGCTAACAGGCCGTACGACTGATGGCAGCGGCAAACTGCTGACGGTAACCTTGCGAAACCCCAATCCGGCTCAAGCTGGGAATGCCCCCCCTTGGACTGAGATTTCAGCAGGTGCCTCCGCCTCGATCATGACCGGGTCATTACAAACTGGAACCGTCACTGCCGCTGTGACCTTGCCCGCTCTAGGCTCTACAGTTCCCGTGAACATAACAGGCCTCCCTTTGAACGTTGGCGATATTCTTGAAATGCGCTCTGGAAGTACTTTTGCGGGTCGCTTTGTGGTGACTCAGACTAGCCCTACCGTCATCCTGCGCTACCTTGGCGGCAGCTCTACTGGCAGTATTCCTGTAAACTCTGTTGTTGTCCGTCTAGGAAATCGCAGCATAAGTGCGCCAACACCCATTCTCGGCACCTTTAACACCGCCATTAAATATCCCGCCCTAGCCGCAATCTTCAACGGTGTGGCTCCGGCGGACATTGCGGCAACCCCCCGCGCCAATACGGGTGAGTTCCTTATTCCTAACGAGGCGGCCACGGGTGTAACCATTAATTCCCAGCGTTTTCCCAATCGCCTCAATCAAATTATTGACTTTGCGGGCAATGCCCGGAATGTGGCCTTTTTGGACAATACCCTGTTTAATGGCCGCGAAGAAATGGCAGTGCGGGAAATGGACTTCGACCTCGACCTGCTGCGGCGTACCGCCATTGGGGGTGACACATGGCTGCCGATGGGGGGCATTGTCTATGCCTTCCGCGAAGATGCCGTGCGCGAAGATGGCATTGCTCGGCCCGCGGTCAGTGGTCAAAACTGGATGAATACCAATCCAGCCGCGCCTCACGATCCGACATTGGCGGCCAATGGCATTTCCACAAAACCGGTGGACTTTTTTGCCGATCCCATGCGCCGTCCCAATGGCTTCCGCCTCTGGAATGGCGTGCGCCTCGATCGCCAAGGCATTAGCGCCGATCGCAACATTGCGGGCTTGTCGTTTATTAGTGATAACCCTGTGTATATCCAAGGGGACTTTAACTGGCATAGTACCAATGGCAGCACCAGCGAAGCGAACCGCATCGAAGAGTTTACCCAAAAGCTACCCAACGACTTTGATGCCACAAGCTTCTACAACAACCGCACCACCCTCGACAGTCGCTTTGCCCGCCCCACCTCAGATACCTGGCGCCCCACAGAAATTCTCGGAGATGCTGTCAGTATCCTCTCGAATAACTTCTGTAATGGCTCTGCCAACGATTACTTTGCCCAAGCCTACAACGATCCCATCCAAGGGTACGGCAATACGTCACCGGAAAACGTGGCCACAAACTATACCCAACAAACAGGGGGCAATGCGCAGGTGAACAATCCCGCCAATACGCGGATCTATACGACCTGTGCTACCAGTGATAACCTGCGCACCTCGTTCCTCAATGCCAACCGCCCCAGCGCCGATCTGCCGGGGAATTCCGTTTGGCTGCGGGAAAGCCCCTTTGACCCCAGCTCCCCCATTTTTGTGGATCGCAATGGCACACCATGGGCGGTGAATCATACAAACGGTGCGCGAGTTGATCGCACTGGTGCAGTCTTAGAAATCTATCCCAGTGGCACCGGGGGCGACCCGGCCCCCAATAACCCTTACAATACCTATTACGCTTTCACAGACGCGCGATCGCGGATTACCCCAGCTGATACTCGCGTCAATGCCGTGCTGATCAGCGGGGTTGTGCCCTCCCGCCCCACCCAGTCCTACGGCGGCATGCATAACTTCCCGCGCTTCCTTGAAGGATGGGGCAACCTCTGGATTCAGGGAGCCTTTATTCAGCTCAACTTTTCCACCCAAGCGACAGGTCCCTTTGATCAAGACCAGTGGGAAGTTCCCGCAACCGCTGCCTGTCGCAACGTCAACACCGCCTTTAACTGTGCTGCCGATGGGGCTGAGCGCATTAACTACTATGGTGCACCTACTCGGCGCTGGGGCTACGATGTTGGCCTTCAGCTAGCGCCCGCCGGGCCGGTTGCCAGCCGCTTTATTACCCCCGCCCGCCAACGCAGCGAGTACTACACTGAATTGCCTGCCGATGATCCGTACATCCTGCGGCTGCGTTGTGCCCAACGCCCAGGCGGCGGCGGCAGGGTGGATCCAAGCGTTACCGGTTGCCCCGCCTAATCTGGAGGTTTCTGCCATGGGTATCGTGTTTACACCAGTTCGTTATGCCCAACGCGGTCTCACCCTTGTCGAGTGCATTGTGGCCATTCTTGTCGTGAATGTGGCGGTTGCCGCCTTAGCCGCGCCCCTCATGCTCGTGGCAGCCACGCGGGTGCAAAACGATCGCATTGCCCAAGCCACTGCCCTTGCCCTTGCCGAAGCTGATCGCATGCGCGTCCTGATGGAGCAGGGAGTAAATGTGACCACTAACGTCATTCCACCCCAAAGCTCAGTAAGTGCAACACTGGGGCAGCCAAATCTGCTCTCAAGCCAGCCCCCTCCCACGACCGTGACCACCTGTACTGGCGGCGGCATGGGGTTGCCCACAGCCGCCACCCAAGGCTGCTTGCGCACCTTTAATAACGCTCAATTTGTCGTGCAGATGTATCGTGGCACCCTCACCCTTGGCCCCAATAACCGCATCGTTGGCTACCCAATGCAGGTGCGGGTCTATAACCGCGCCACATTTACCGATGGCAGCCCCAGTACCGCCACGCCCATTCAGCAGCAACCCGCCACTATGACGAGTTCCATTGGTAATGTTGGCTTACCCTTGGCGGTCATCACCACCGATATTGTGCAGGGGGATTCGAGCACAACGCTTTGTTCGATTAGTGAATGTTCCTAAAATAAAGGCAGACGAGCGATGAAACTGCGGCATTGGCGGCGAGCAGCCCGAGGATTTACCCTAATTGAGCTATTGGTATCGTTCCTGATTGGCTCAGTGATCACGGTCTCTCTGGGCGCCATTTTAATTGACATGATTGAAACCGAATCTCGGGAAGCCTCCCTGAACGAGGTGCGGCAAGAACTTCAATCCGCCATGAACTTTATTATGGCAGATTTGTCCCAAGCCACCTTTGTCTATGATGGCAACTGCTTACAGGGTGCTGGCCTGTGCGCTAACGCTGATGGCAGTAGCCGCACCCCCATTACCAATTATTTTCCTAACTTTGGCGCCAATATCCGCCCCATTTTAGCCATGTGGATTTTAGAGCCGTTGCCCTACGATAATAACCCTGCCTTTGTATTGCCCACCAGTTGCCCAGCCAATAATCAACAGTGCCTGCGAATTCAAAATGCCCGCCGGGCTTACACGCTGGTGGTTTACTACCTCGATACAACCGCAGATAGCCAATGGCAGGGTGTTGCTCGGCTACGGCGCTATCAATTACGCCAGTATGCAACCATCAACGGCACCACAATTACCCAAACCCCCGGCTATGTCGATCCCACGGTGAATACCAACTTTGTGGCATGGCCCTTAAATTTAAATACAGGTGCAAACTTGCAAGCATCCAGCCCCAGTAATGATCTGGCGAACTTACCGGTTGTTGCCGATTTTATTGATGGCAACTGGACGGATGTTGCCAGCACCCCGATCGCCTGCCAAGGGGCTGTGAGTAGTCCCAATATCAATGCCTATGTGCGCACTCCCCTGCTGAGCACGTCACCCCCAAACAGCTTTTATGCCTGTGTTCAGAGTCGTGGCTCGAACTTCAACACCGCCACCTTTGTGTATCTGCGCGCCAATCCTCGGGGCAAGCCTGCCATTCGTACCCAAGATGAAGCGGTACGGCCGGTCTTAACCACCACAGTGCTCAGTCGTGGCGTATATCAAAAAGTGCCCGGTAACTAAAGGAGGACTCAGTATGACTCAGGTGCCTAACATGATGGCAGTGCGGCGGCGCTACAGTGGCTTTACCCTTATTGAAACTCTAGTTATTGTGGTGCTTGTGGCGCTGATTGCCAGCTTGGCCGGGGTGTCGTGGTTCTCGTTGTTAAGCGAGCAACGGATGCGATCGGGGGTCAATGAAGTCATTTCCGCGATGCGGCTCGCGCAAGCCGGAGCACGGCGGGAAAACCTCCGCTGGACGGTGGCCTTTCGCACCCAGGGTAACCGGGTGCAGTGGTCTGTGAATCGCGCCACGACCCCTGTTGCCCAGTGGCAGTGGCAAAACCTGCTCGAGAATGATGCGGATAAATTGCAGATTGTTGCTGCGCAAACAACCTTGCCCTTAGATGGGGGAATCTATCGCCTGACCTACGAGTTTAATGGTCGTGTGGCCACTACCAATACGCCACCGCAACAAATTACCTTGCAGCCAGTGGGGAGTACCGCCGCCAATAGTCAACGCTGTGTCCAAGTGGTCACGCTGCTGGGCACGATTCGATCGCGCAAGGGTAGCGAGTGCGCATAATTGCCCTCATCCCCAACCCTTCTCCCCAAGGAGAAGGGAGCTAAGGGTTTTGTTCCCTCGCCTTTGGGAGAGGGCTAGGGTGAGGGTAACAAAAGATGCAAAGCTAAAAATTATAGAAACCGGAGGGTTCGGGAACCGGATAAAACCTCGCTCGTTCACAGAAAACCTCCGAGAAGCCCCGCACCTTCAGGTCGGGGAGGGACAGGAGCGGCAATTGAGAGGGGTTCAATACCCCCGAAATTGCCAAGTTTAGTACGCTTGTTTTTCATAGTTACATGTGGAAATATAAGAGGATGAAACAAACTCTGACATTAGTTTGCAAACTTGCAACCACACCTGAACAAAATGCCAAGATTGAGGCAGTGCTTCAGGCGTTTGCTGCTGCTTGCAACTATGCCAATGAGCGCGTCAAACCCAAAACAACCAGCAAAACAACGATTCAGTCGTTGGTCTATAACGACCTGCGAGAACAGTTTGGGTTGAGTGCTAATCAGGCAGTCAGGGTTTGTGCTAGGGTTGGGGCGAATCGAAAAACAGCCAAAGTGAAGGGCAAGCCTGTCAAAGCGTTTCGTCCAACTTCGGCAGACTACGATGCCCGAATCTTCTCTTTTCGGGAGAAGGATTGGACAGTCAGCCTGACCCTGCTGGGATGTAGAGAACACATCAAACTGGACATAGGACACTACCAGCGCAGCAAGCTGAAGGGGTGTCAACCCACGTCGGCTCAACTGTGCAAGCACAGAGATGGACGATACTACATCCACATTCAACTGAGCGACGACGCTCCTGAACCCATTCGGTCAGACAAGGGGATTGGCGTTGATTTCGGTCGGCGTGAAATCGCTAAAACTAGTACCGGTAAAGGGTGGGATGCTAAGCAGTTGAATCAAGTTCGAGATCATTTCGCCAAAGTGAGAGCATCGCTCCAGCAAAAAGCCTCGAAGGGCACACGGTCGAGTCGGCGTCGATGCCGACACGTCCTGCAACGGCTGTCGGGGAGGGAGAGACGTTTTCAGCGATGGCTCAATCATTCCATCAGTGCATCCATCATTCGTGAAGCAAAACACCTCCATGCCATTGTTGCTATCGAGGATTTGACCGGCATTCGAGATAGAATCAACCAGCAACCGAGAAACACGACCGAGCGGAGACGGTCGAACAGTTGGGCGTTCTATCAGTTGCGACAATTCTTGGAATACAAGGGTATCAAGGAAGGAGTTGAGGTGGTTGCTGTACCACCTGCCTATACCAGTCAAACCTGCCATTGTTGCTTGCATATTGGGTTGAGAACTGAAAAAAAGTTCAAGTGTGGGCATTGCGGATGGATTGGTGATGCAGACCTAAATGGAGCAATCAATATTGCGCTTTTGGGGCAGTCCGTAACGCTGCCTGGAGGCTCCTGGCTAGCTTGCGAGATAGCCGGAGGGCTACAGAAAGCCTCGCCCGTCTAGGGCGGGGAAGTTTACATTGTCAGAGTAAAAAGCGCTGGTAAAACGCTAGCTCTGCTGTCAGCGTTGCTTCAATGGTACTGGCGTGGCGGAAGCCATGGCCTTCGGTGGCAAAGGTGTAGTACTCTACCGGAATACCCTTGTCCTGGAGGGCGGCAACCATCTGTTCGGCTTGAGCGGGAGGAACCACCGTATCCTTTAGCCCTTGGAAGAAGATTACTGGACAGGTGAGGCGATCGGTGTGGTACAGGGGCGATCGCTGGCGATAGAGGTCTGCCCTCTCAGGGTAAGGGGCAATCAGGGAATCAAAATAGTGGGCTTCAAAGGCATGGGTGTCTTGGACGATCGCGATGAGATCGGCCACCCCATAGTAACTTGCCCCTACTCGAAACACGTTAGTGAACGTCAGGGCGCATAGTGTGGTAAAGCCTCCGGCACTACTGCCGCGAATGGCAAGGCGTTGGCTATCGACTCGACCTTGGGCTACCAAAAATTGCGCTCCCGCCACGCAGTCCGCCACGTCCACAACTCCCCACTGTCCCCGCAGGCGATCGCGATAGGCACGTCCATAGCCGGTGCTGCCGCCATAATTGACATCTAAGACCGCAAAGCCACGACTCGTCCAAAACTGGGTGCGTAGATCTAAACCCGTACCACTAGCGGCGGTTGGCCCCCCATGGCTTTTGACAATCAGAGGGGGCAAGATGCCGGCAGGGGCAGCATACTCGGGGTTACAGGGAGGATAGAAAAACCCGTAGGCAATGGCTCCTTCGCTACTGGGGAATTCAACAACCTCTGGTTGGGACAGCCACTCTTTGGGGAGGCTTGGTTCCTGGGACGGTAGAGGTAACCACTGCTGGTGCTGAAGATGAAAGCGGATCACTTGGGGGGGAGCTTGGGGACTGCTGCCAATAAAGGCAATTTGCTCAGCAGTCTCAGTGATTAGGGCGTGAATCTCGGTGTAGGGACACGCAAGGGTCTGCCAACTGCCATCCTTGAGGGAGACAAGAGCTAACCGCCACAGCCCGCGATCGCTATAGGTTAAGACGGCAGTTTCAGCGTTCACTAGGGCATAGGTGGACTGGCCAAAGACCCAAGGAGGCATCCCCGCATCGTAGGGAGCCTGCCATACGGGCTCGTGCACCCCCTCGCGATAGCGGTAGAGATTCCACCAACCACTGCGATCGCTCACGTAGTAGAGGGTCTCTCCCTGCCACTGAGGTTGCTGCACCGCTTCCGTTGCCCCACCCGCGATGCGGTAAGGGAGTCCAAGGGTACCATCCGCCGTGACGGTTGCCCCCCAGAGTTCACAGCTATCCCACGGCATCGCCGGAGGTGACCACTGCAACCACACTAAGGTCTGGCCACTAGGGCTAAAGCGGGGCGCGGCATAAAATCCAGCACCGTACACGAGGGGGGTGAGGTCTCCTGTGGGGGTGATAGCCACCAACTGCTGCTGCGTTGCTCCCTGCTCTAGGTGCTGCTCCTGAACACAGACAAGGCAACGACTCACCGGATGCACACAGCCATCGGCAAAGCGGCTATTGGCTGCCTGATAGAGAGGTTGGGGGATAGGCTGCTGCCTAGAGAGCCGATAAATCCCCTGATCTGCATCGTTGACTATGTAAATCTGATCACCGTGGCACCAATAGGCACCCCCACCGTACTCATTCACTCGCGATCGCGCACTGTAGGGAGGGATGAGAAGATCCTGCTGCTCGCTCACCAGAACCACCCGTCCTTGGTCTTGGGGACGGCGCTCTAGCCATAGGAGTCCGGCAGGGGTTGAACGTAAGTCACTGATCGCCGTGGCGGCAGCACTGACGCGCTCTGCCGTCAGAATGGAGTCCCATTGCCCGTAGGGCGCTGTCTGTACCATTAGGGAATATGTTCAAGGACAAGTTTTTGCCGTTTCACTGGCTCGGGAATGGTAATGGGGTACTGCCCCGTAAAACAGGCGGAACAAAAGCGATCGCCCGTATCGTAGGTGGCGCTAATCATCCCCTGCCAACTCAGGTAACTGAGGGAATCTACGCCAATTTGCTCAGCAATCTCGGCCACCGATTTGGTCGCGGCAATGAGTTGATCTTGGTTATCGGTATCAATGCCATAAAAACAGGGATGGGTCACCGGCGGTGAGGAAATGCGCATATGCACTTCCACCGCGCCTGCATCCCGCAGTGCCTTGACAATTTTGCGACTGGTGGTGCCACGGACAATCGAATCATCCACAATGACCACTCGCTGCCCCATCAGCACATCCCGCAGGGGATTGAGCTTCATGCGAATACCCGACTCCCGCATGGACTGGGTGGGCTGGATAAACGTGCGGCCAACGTAGCGGTTTTTAATCAGCCCCTCGGCATAGGGAATCCCCGTGGCTTGGGAGAAGCCAATGGCTGCCGGTACCCCAGAGTCGGGGACAGCAATCACAACATCTGCGGCCACCGGTGCCTCGCGCCCTAACTGCTGGCCAAGACGTTGGCGATAGCTATAAAGGCTCTCGCTCTGCATGACGCTGTCGGGGCGGGCAAAATAAATCATTTCAAAAATACAGAGCTTGCGCTGTGACTCGGCCCAATGATGGCTACTGATGGTGCTGGCAGTAATATGGACAATTTCCCCAGGCTCCACATCGCGGATATAGTCCGCGCCAATAATATCTAGGGCACAGGTTTCAGAGGCTAGAACGTAGTGAGGATCAGCCCCAGGGGCTGAGAGGAGGCGGCCAATGACCAAGGGGCGAATACCGTGGGGATCCCGCACACCAAAGAGACCGACAGGCGTGCCAATCACTAAGCTGTAGGCGCCTTGGCACTGCTGCACGGCAGAAACAATGCCCTCCTGCCAGGTTTGACTGGTTTCTACCGCTTGAGCGATCGCCCAGGCAATGAGTTCTGAGTCTGTGGTGCTGGCTAATACGGCCGTGGGTTCACTACAGGCTAACACCTGCTCCCGCAGCGCATAGGTATTCACCAAATTGCCATTGTGCGCCAGAGCCAGCCAGCCAAGGCGAGTTTGTACCAAGACAGGTTGGGCATTGACAATACGGCTTGACCCCGTGGTGGAGTAGCGATTATGGCCTACTGCAATCTCGCCAGGTAATGTGTTGAGAATCCCCTCATCAAAGACTTGGGAGACTAACCCCATGTCCTTATGACAGTGCACGGTGTCACCCGCAAAGGTGGCGATACCTGCCGACTCCTGACCGCGGTGCTGTAGGGCGTAAAGGCCAAAGTAGGCAAGGCGGGCAACTTCGGCATTGGGGGCATACACCCCAAAAACACCACAGGCTTCTTCCGGTTTATCGGTCAGTTTTGAGTTAGTCATCTAGTCTAAGTACGCTGGCAGGGGCAATCGCCATGCGGCGGTCAACTCCTCCATCGTAACCTTGATAAGGGTGCAATTGTCACAGGTGTCAATGCACAATTCTGTCCCTTGAGCATTGACAATTCCCAAGCGCGTCCAGTACTCCGGCAAGTGCTCACTCAAATAGGCCTCCCACAGCACTTGTTGTGCTGGCGTAACAGAAACAAGGATACGCGCTCCCCCTTCCCCGAAAAGAACAGCATCCCAGCGCGGGTAAATCCCCTCCGGCAGTTGAATGCTTGCTCCCCGCTGGCCACTGAGGCAACATTCCGCAAGGGCAACGGCCAACCCTCCCTCACTCAGATCGTGGGCACTGGCCAGCCAGCCTTGATGAATGCCGTAACGACAGGCCGCCTGCACCTGCTGCTCTAGGTGCAAATCAATCTGCGGCGGGCAACCAGCAACACAGCCGTGCAGTTGGGCAAGATATTCCGATCCCCCTAACGTCACGCGGGGATCGCTAAGCGGTGTCGTCAGCGGCAAACCCAATAGGTAAATGAGATCCCCACTGGTTTGCCACCCTTGACCGACCACCCGTGCCAGATCCGGAATCAACCCCACCATCCCCACCACTGGCGTAGGATAAATGGGCTGGGGTTGCCCGGTACTGTCAATGGTTTCGTTATAGAGGGAGACATTGCCGCCAGTAACGGGGGTGTTGAAGGCACGGCAAGCGTCCGCCAAGCCCCGGCAGGCTTCCGCCAACTGCCAATAGCCCACCGGGGTTTCAGGGCTGCCAAAATTGAGGTTATCAGTAACGGCTAGGGGGTCTGCACCGACACAACTGAGGTTGCGGGCGGCTTCAGCCACGGCGGCTTTGCCCCCTTCGTAGGGGTCTAAATAGACATAACGACTAGGACAGTCCACCGTAGCTGCAATCCCTTTGTGGGTGCCCCGCAGGCGGATCACCGCTGCATCCGCATCCCCTGGGAAAACAAGGGTGTTATTTTGCACCTCGTGATCGTATTGGCGATATACCCACGCTTTGGAGGCCAAGCTAGGGGTACTTAGCAGCGTCAGGAGAACGTGCGACCACGATTGGCTAGGCAATGCTAACTGCTCTGGCTGCCACTGCCGTGCCTGTTGTACATAGGCTGGTGGGGCTGGGAGGCATTCGCGCGTATAGAGGGGTGTATCTTCGGCAAGGGCGCGGGCAGGCACTTCTGCTGCCACCTCACCCCGGTAGAGTACTCGCACCACCGGTTCGGCAATGACGTGACCCACCACAACCCCCTGTAGTCCCCAGCGGTGGAAGATAGCCAGCAACTCCTCTTCTCGACCCTTGGCCGCTACAAAGAGCATCCGTTCTTGAGATTCCGAGAGCAAAAACTCGTAGGGCACCATCCCCTGCTCTCGCACTGGCACCTTATCAAGATCGAGTTCAATGCCTACCCCTCCCTTAGCGGCCATCTCGGCGGTGGAGCAGGTCAAGCCCGCGGCTCCCATATCCTGGGCGGCTACAACCGCACCACTTTGAAAGGCTTCAAGACAAGCTTCAATCAAGCACTTCTCTAGAAACGGGTCTCCGACTTGAACTGCGGGGCGATCGCCCATGGAGTCATCCGTTAGCTCGGCGCTGGCAAAACTGGCCCCCCCCATGCCATCCCGTCCAGTGGTAGAGCCAACATAGAGCACTGGGTTCCCCACACCGCTGGCACCGGATTTAACAATCTCTGGGGTTTCCATCAGTCCCAATGCCATGGCATTCACCAGAGGATTGCCGCGGTAGCTGGGGTCAAAATAGACCTCGCCCCCTACGGTGGGCACCCCCACACAATTACCGTAGTGGGCAATGCCGGCCACCACCCCCTTGATAAGCTGTTGGGTTTTCGCCTCCTTCAGGTCACCAAACCGCAGCGCATTCAGCAGGGCAATGGGACGCGCCCCCATCGTAAAAATATCCCGCAGAATGCCCCCGACCCCCGTGGCGGCTCCCTGAAACGGTTCGATGGCTGAAGGGTGATTGTGGGACTCAATCTTAAAGGCCAAGCGAAGGCCATCTCCCAAATCCACCACACCAGCATTTTCCCCAGGCCCAACTAAGACCCGCTCTCCCTGAGTGGGGAACTGCTTGAGCAGGGGGCGAGAGTTCTTGTAGCAGCAGTGCTCTGACCACATCACCCCAAACATACCCAATTCGGCACGGTTGGGATGCCGCCCTAAACGGCGAACAATTTCATCGTATTCGTTAGGCTTCAGTCCTTCAGCGGCAATATCCGCATCCGTCACAAGGGGAGAGTGGCTCATCAGCTATCTCATATCTCAGAGGCTATGTTTTGATTGTGCCATGGGTGGCAGAACAGCACGAACCATTTCAACTCAGGCCATTTGTCAAGTGTCGTAGCAAATCTTTACATTAGTTCATGTGGAATCGCTAACTTTAATTGCATCTTGACCACATCACCCC
The DNA here is from genome assembly GCF_022570815.1 of Synechococcus sp. PCC 6716. Classification (NCBI taxonomy): domain Bacteria; kingdom Bacillati; phylum Cyanobacteriota; class Cyanophyceae; order Synechococcales; family Synechococcaceae; genus Synechococcus; species Synechococcus sp. PCC 6716. The sequence continues at coordinate 27,118 of NZ_JAKLTU010000023.1, read as the reverse complement.
CGCATCTAAAGGGAGGGACGTAAAGTAGAGATTATAAAGAAAATCTTAAAGGAGAGTGACGATGACCCCCTCTCTACTACGGCAGTTTTGGTATTTTGTCGAGCAGACTCAGGTGGGGATTTTGCTCAGTTTAGATGATTGTGCATTGCAGCGATGGCTCCTCAACCATTTTAGTGATACCTATCCCCTTGAACAGAGCCAACGGTCTCATCTGGAAACTTATATTTCATCACGGTTGATGCTGATTCGCGACATGGTTGGCGATCGCCCCTAGCGCATTACACTCTCGAGCCACAGCATGACATCTTCTGGCAACTCCTACCCAGTGATCCTCAACCAGTTTTGTGTTAAGACCCTTGAGGAGGAGGCACGACTCCTTTATCCATTCACGTGCCGGTGGCAGCAGAATCCTGAACTAGGAACAGAAGCCTATGCCCTCAATAAGGTGTGCTACCAGTTACCGGTTCCTGCCGCTCGCTGGGGGAGTGCCATTGTGACTCGCCAGCCCCTCGAACAACTTAAGACGAAGGCGTGGCAACTGATTCCCCAGCCGTCTCGGGTCTTTGACTGCACTTGTCTTGAGCAAAACCGCCGCGCATTTTACCCCCTTGTGGGTTCTGCTGCAAAATTTCTCGCGCTGCTTGACAACCCACATGGCGACCAAAGGTTTCTTCAACTAGTTGATGGGTTCTGAGTGCCCTTTTATACGCTAGTGCCCGGAGGAGGCCATGACTCACCTTCATGTGAACTAGAGCTATCCGTGGGAAATGACAAGTGCTCTGGATTTTCAATGCTTGTGGTGGGGGTTTCTTCGTCGCTGTTGTCGGGAATGTCATTGATGAGATCTACCGCTGATGCAGGGGTTTCCTCTACCTCTAAATCCGCTAAACCCGCAGACTCGTCAGTGACGGGGGTTGATACTGGCGTGTTCTCCGGAGCATCCGCTAGCTCTGCACGCTCTGGGTCTGGGGTGGCCGGTGGCTGTTCTGGCTCACTGGGTGGTGCGGCTGTTGCTGCTATGGATGGTGAGTCTTCAACAGTTGACTCTGCTGGTGCGTCTGCGGTTGGGGACACTGTCTCAACATTCGTGGGTAAGGTGCTGCTGGTTTGGCTTTCGCTCCACAAGTCCTCCTTCATATCAGAACTTGTATCCATCAGCGGCTCTGAGCTGGGAGCAGTAGGTGGTGCAGCGGCTATCCCTTTGTCTTTGTCCTTTGCTACGGCACCACTGAATAGACGTTGGACACGGTCTTTGATCTGGGTTAGCGTACTTTCTGGAAGCAATGTTTGAATGCGTTGCCAGAGCGCTTTTGCCTTTTGGGTATCGGTGCGATCGCTAGGGTGGGTCAGTTGCCAGCGGTACTGAAAGGTTTGCCAACCAAACCAGAGAATTAGGGCAACCCCTGCGGTAGTACCCAAAAGTAAACCACCATTGACACGATCGCCGTAGATCCACAAGGTCAAGGCAAAAAAGAGACCGGCACCACTGGCTGCCAAATCAAACTTACGGTACAACTCTGGCAAAAAGAACCCGGATAAGTACAAGCCTAAACTGGCGATCGCCAGACTCCAAGCCAGTAGATTTGTTAGCATTCCCAGTCCTCAGCAAGATAACGGCGGCTGCACCCCCTAGTCGCACATTGGGGGTCTTAACCTTCTACCTTACACCGCAGTGAATTCACCTCTGCAAGAATTTATTCTTGTGATTGTCCACGGATTTCGAGCAGAATAAGGGGTTGCCGCCTCGACGACGCACCGGAGGCAATGAGCGCCACACGTATGGTCTGAAGATGCAAGTTGCTATAGTACAACAGATGCTTTTGCACTCAAGGGTATGGCTAAGGCGGAACTGGCTGCTAACTTAACGATTCAGTGGGTCAATGCCATTGCAAAGGTGCCCCAAGAGCAATGGGATGCCCTTGCGTTGCCTCTCAAGACCCCTTTTTTTGAGTGGGAGTGGCTTCATCAAATTGAGGCATCCGGCAGCGCAACACCCCAAACGGGGTGGTTACCGCACCATTTACTGGTGTGGCAAGAGACACCCCAAAAGAATCGTGAATTAGTAGCGGCAGCGCCCCTCTACATCAAAGGCCATAGTCAAGGGGAGTTTGTTTTTGATCGTCAGTGGGCCGACCTAGCGGAACGGCTGGGGGTGCGTTACTATCCGAAGCTGTTGGGTATGGCACCCTTCACCCCCGCAGAAGGCTATCGTTTTTTGATAGCCGCCGAGGCGGATGTGGCCTTCCTTACGAAGGTGATGCTCCACGAAATCGATCGCCTTTGTGCCCATCATCGTCTGTCTGGTTGCCATTTTCTCTACGTGGATCCGCAGTGGATGCCCTACGCCACAGCCTATGGCTATCAGCCATGGCTACACCACAGTTACATCTGGCACAATCACAACTACCAGACGTTTGCGGACTACTTAGCGGCTTTTAATGCCAACCAACGCCGTAATATCAAGCGGGAGCGCAAGGCCGTTGCCCAAGCGGAACTGACCTTTCGGGTCCACCATGGTAATGACGTTACTGGGCGGCTGTTGCGGCAAATGTACGATTTCTATGCCGATACCTGCGACAAATTTGGCTGGTGGGGCAGCAAGTATCTCACCCGAGATTTTTTTGAAGCCCTCAGCGATCGCTATCAGCACCGCCTAGTGTTGTTTGCCGCCTACCCAAGCCAAGGAGGCCACCAGCCTACGGCCATGTCCTTTTGTGTCACCAAGGGAGATCAGCTTTACGGTCGCTACTGGGGCACACGGCAAGATATTGACTGCTTGCACTTTAGTACCTGCTACTACGAACCGATTGAGTGGGCGATCGCCAACGGTATCCAGCGGTTTGATCCCGGCGCTGGCGGCAGCCACAAGAAACGCCGCGGCTTTCCGGCAACGCCCAACTACAGCCTCCATCGATTTTATGAGCCGCGCCTTGCCCAGATCTTTGATCACTACCTTGACCACATGAATGCCGCAGAGCAAGACCGCATTGAAGCCATCAATAGCGAATTACCAATGAAACAACGTTGACATCCTCTCCACCCAAATCAAAGATTATGCATGGAGACAGAAATATTGAAAGTCGATACATAAACAGCGATGCAGCATTGAACAAGTTAGTTGAGCAGAACCATTAAGTCTTGAGCGAATTCGAGGGATTTTCAAGCATCAGTATGCTCAGAAAAAACGCTGGATGGAACGGAGTCAAATGGATTGGAGTCGATGTAGTCAGTAAGCGCAAAGGACATCAAAACTTCGCTACCGTTATCGGAAATCTTGAAATGGGGAAATTCATCGAAGTCATTGATAGGCTTCAATAGGAAGAGACTATTGAAGACCTGAAGCAGCAGTCCTTTGAGGTGAGAGCACAGGTGGAAGAGATGAGCGTGGATATGTGGGGAGGGTTTTCCAAAGTTGTGGAATTAGCAACTACTTTAGAAACCGCACCACCAGTGGAGCAATAGAGAGAATGAATAATCGTATTAAGTTGATTAAACGACAAGCGTATGGCTTTGTAAACTTCAGCAATTTTCGGGAAAGGTTGTTAGATTGATTCTCTAATTAGTAAAAATTATTACCGCAACTAACGGCAGAGCCGAACTACTTTGCTCACTGCTGCTACTGTGCCAGTTAGTCATGCAAACCGCTGTATGTGCGAATACTGCGATAGCGATCGCGACGAATGCTTTGAATGATATCATTGATAGACTCCGAACTTTCGCCCAAGCTCGCTAACAGGTGAGCGCCGAGTTCCATAGCAGCTTCAAATTCTGGTTGTACAACCTCGCGGGCACCCAACTGTGTTAATGCATCAATTTCACTGTCAATATGGCACCGAGCGATAATATCTAGTTGAGGGGCACGAGAGAGTGCTCGTTGGAGCACAAGGCGTGTACTAACAGGATCAGGAAGTGCTATCGCAAGGGCTTTAGCAGTTTCTAGGTGCGTTTTTTCAAGGACTTGTTCAACATCCGCATCACCATAAACAAAAGGAATGTGACGACTTCGAAGACGCTGAACAGCCACTTCACTATTGTCTATTACAACCACTGTATAGCCCTGATTCAAAAGCATATTCACAAGCACTTGCCCTACTCTTCCATAACCGGCCACGATGACGTGTCCCTGCAAATTCTCAGGTACTGAGAAAAGTGTTGGCTCAGCGGCATGGCTAAACCAATCGTTAAAAAATGGGATTCTATTTAGGGTTGTGGTTATCCAAGGGGCACTGTTAATCCATGCAGGTGTAAGAATTAGAGTAATGGCTGTTGTTCCCAGTAATAAGAGATACTGATGTTCATTGATCAAGCCAAGGGTAAATCCTTCTAAGGCTAAAACGAAAGAAAATTCACCAATTTGATTTAAACTAACTGCAACTAATAGAGCGGTTCTAAAGGAATATCCAAATCGCAAAACTATAGGCAAAACAATCAATGCTTTACCTAGCATAACTAAGGTGACAAGAACTAAGATAATAGCCCAGTTTTGGATTAAAACCTGAGGATTAATGAGCATTCCCACTGAGGCAAAAAATAGACATGCAAAGGTATCTCGTAGAGGCAAAATACGACCGAGAGCCTGATTGGAATAATCAACCTCAGCCACCATTAAACCAGCCACAAATGCTCCCATTTCAATAGATAACCCTAGTTGTGCCGTTATCCAAGCAATACTGAGGCATAGAGCAATAATTGTCAGTAGAAAAAGCTCTTGGCTTTCCGTTGCAGCTATCGTTTGCATCAACCGTGGAACGGCCCATCGCCCGAACAAGATGGCACCTGCAACAAATACAAGAAATTTAAGTAATGCGATACCTAGCATGGACCAAAAAGCTTTAGGGTGATCCAACGCTGGTAGAAACGCCAACATCAGCCCTAAAGCTAGGTCTTGGGCAATCAGTAAAGCTAACATTAGTTGCCCATGTAGAGTCGCTGTTTCTCCCCGTTCCGTCAAGATTTTCAAGACCACGGCGGTTGAAGACAGAGAAAGAACTAACCCAATAAACAGGCCTTGAAGGGGCGTAGTCACCCAATCCACAACCAAGGTCAATATCATAACCAATAAGGTGGTGAGCCCCATCTGTAAGATGCTGCCTTGGATTGCTAGGGTTCGTACTCGCTTGAGCTCTGCTAGAGAGAATTCCACGCCAAGGGCAAATAGCAAAAACGCAACCCCAAGTTCCGCCAATCCCTCAATTTGCTGAGGGTCGCTGATGAAACTTACCCCGGCTGGCCCGATCAATAACCCAGCGCCCAAGTATCCTAAGAGGGCGGGTTGATGGAATTTATGGGCAATAAATCCCCCGAAGGCGGAGGTACTAAGGGCGATCGCAAGTTCAAGGACAAAGGGATGTTCTGCAGCCACTAGGCTATCTAGGTAAAAATAAATTTTTGTGGATCATCAAGGGGCAAGGGCTTTTATAAACATTCCCCAACCAACTTGGCTAATCGGCTTGGCGAGGCAACGGTTGTTGACCATGCCTTTAACGTTAAGGTTCTCGACACAAATGACTTGGTTGTCCTCAACTATCCTACGCGATAGCTTGTGCAGAAAATCGTCCCGACAACGTGCAATCTTGTCATGTACCCTTGCCACCCTCTTGCGAGCTTTGTTGCGGTTACTAGAACCATCTCGCTTTCTCGATAGGGCTTTTTGTTTCCGCTTTAGGTTCCGTTCATATGTTGCCAGCCATCGCGGGTTAGGAACTTTAGAGCCGTCAGATGTCACCGCAAAATCGGTTAGCCCTAGGTCGATGCCAACCGCTTTACCATTCGTAGATGGCGTTGGCTCAGGCTTGCCATCGTCAAACAGAACGGAAGCAAAATACTGGTCACAGCGATTCTTGCTAACGGTGACGGTTCTGAGCTTCCCATCTATTGGACAGTGAAGAACCGCCTTAACCTCTCCAATCTTGGGCAAGCGCAAGCCATTGTCCAGTACCTTGACATGTTGGGGATACTGGATGGATTGATGATCCCACTTCGACTTAAAGCGCAGGTACCCTGCCCGTTTTTCAAAGACGTTATTAAAGGCGGTTCCTAGGTTAATGCACACCTACTGGAGACACTGTGCATAGGTCAGCTTTAGCCACTCATGCTCCTGTTTAGGCTGGGGAATCATCTTTTTAATGTCATAGCTAGACAGCCCCTTCCCCGTCTCTTTGTAGGTCTGACGAATCAAGCTTAACCCATAGTTGCACAGCCACCGACAATTGCCGAAGGATTGCTCTAGCAATTGCTTTTGCTGCTCATTTGGATATAGCCTGACCTTAACGACCTTGAGCATAGAGCAAATAAGATTTCAGGATATTTATTATCGCAATAACCAATGCCAAAAAGATTATGACCTTTCAAGGTAAATTTCAAATCTTGTCAAATCATTTTCAGAACCCTCAAGAAATTACTTTAGTTTTTTGATTGAGTTCAATCGTTATGCGGCTTTTATCCAGTAAACAGGGGGTTATTCTCTTTCTTTTAACCGGGCGTTACCCTAGCCGCCAAAGAGACCCCCTAAAAAGTTTTCAAGGCCGCCTTTCCCAAGGCGCTCACCACGAATCTTCGCTAATTTTTCTAGAAGTTCTCGTTCCTCATGGCTAATACGGGTAGGAATTTCCACCTCAATTGTAATTAAGTGATCGCCCCGCGCCACCGGATTACCCACCCGTGGTACCCCATGACCTTCCAAGGTAAGCACTGTTCCTGGTTGGGTTCCGGCTGGAATGGTTAGCTCTGCCTCACCATCCACAGTGCTAACCATGACCCGACACCCTAGAATCGCTTGCAAGTAGCTAATTTTAAGCCGTGAAAGAATGTTGTTGCCATCTCGTTGAAACTCGGGATCAGGCTCTACAAACAAGTAAACGTACAGATCGCCTGCAGGCCCACCGCGTTGACCAGCATCCCCTTCCCCCGACACCCGCAACCGCGTACCGGTATCAACCCCTGCTGGAATTGTAATCTTTAACTTTTTACTGACTTGAATATGTCCTTGGCCACCACAGGCCTCACACCGATCTTCCACCATCGAGCCAGACCCCCCACAGGTGGGACAGGTGCTCAACTGGGTGAAACTCCCAAAGGGGGTGCGGGTTGAGCGTCGAACTTGACCCACACCGTTACAGGTACTACAGGTAACAGGGCGAGTGCCAGGCTTGGCACCACTGCCTTTGCAGGCTTGACAGGTTTCTAGATGATTGACGCGAATTTCTTTTTCGCCACCAAAAATAGCTTCTCGAAAGTCCAACCTCAAGTCGTAGCGCAGGTCATCGCCACGGGTTGGCCCCGGACGGCGACGACCCGTTGTACCGACCCCTGTGCCAAAGCCGCCAAAGAAGGTTTCAAAAATATCGGCAAAGCCTCCCATATCGCCAACGCCAAAGTCACTGAAGCCAGCCGCTCCAGTCACTCCGGCCTCCCCAAAGCGATCGTAGTTGGCGCGGGCTTGGGGATCCGACAATACCTCGTAGGCGCGGTTGATTTCCTTAAAGGTTTCCTCAGCGCCTGCCTCTTTATTGACGTCGGGGTGATATTTACGGGCTAGACGCCGATAAGCTCGCTTTAATTCCTCGGCATCGGCAGAACGCGAGACACCCAATATCTCATAGAAATCACGAGCCATAGCCACAGTTACCTAAATTAATCAACAGCTTCATAATCTGAAACAACCGTATCTTCATTATCGCTGATTACTGTGGCATCACTATCTAAAACTTGGGTTGCTTGGGAGCTAATGGTTGATCCGCCTGCCATTGTAGGGGTAGGTGCCATGACGGATCCCCCGGCAGTTTGTTGATAAACCACGGTGCCAAGGGTTACCAACGCCTGCTGGAGTACCTCCATGCGTTTGCGAATTTCATCAGGCGTGATGCTGTCATCCACCATGGCTGCCTGCATACTTTGCACTGCTGGCTCAATGCGCGATCGCAGATCCGCAGGCAAGCTAATGCCGTGATTTTTCAGGGTTGACTCGTAGCTGTAAAGCAGGGTGTCTGCTTGGTTGCGCAGTTCTGCCACTTGTTTTTTTATTTCGTCAGCCTGAGCATAGATTGCGGCTTCTTGGCGCATCCGCTCAATTTCCATGCTGCTGAGGCTGCCACGGTTGGTAATGCGAACACTCTGTTGGCGACCTGTGGCTTTATCGACTGCTGAAACACTGAGAATACCATTGGCATCAATATCAAAGGTGACATCGATTTGGGGCACACCTCGGGGAGCAGGGGGGATGCCCGTTAATTCAAAACAGGCCAGTTGCTTATTGTCCCGGGCAATGGGGCGCTCTCCTTGGAAAACAGCGATTTCAACCACGGTTTGACCATCCGCTGCCGTTGAAAAGCTTTGGGTTTTGCTGGTGGGCAGAGTCGTATTGCGATCGATGATTTTTGTGAATACGCCGCCCAAGGTTTCTAAACCTAGGGAAAGGGGGGTCACATCCAGCAGCAGTAAGTCTTTAACCGTGGTTTCTTTGCCAAGAATTCCCCCTTGGATGGCGGCACCAACAGCAACGGCTTCGTCAGGGTTGACGGAGCGATCGGCGGGCTTGCCACAAAACTGTTTCACTAACTCTTGGATGGCTGGGATGCGGGTTGAGCCACCTACCAAGAGAACGCGATCGATATCCTCAACGGTGAGACCGGCATCAGCAAGTGCCTGCTGCATTGGCTCAAGGGTTGCTTGAATCAGGTGTGCCGAAAGCTCTTCAAATTTACTGCGGGTAAGTTCAATTTCAAGGTGCTTCGGTCCGGTTTCATCCGCTGTAATAAAGGGGAGGTTAATAGAGGTGCAGAGGGTACCAGAGAGCTCGACTTTGGCTTTTTCAGCGGCTTCGCGCAATCGCTGTAGTGCCATCTTATCGCTGGACAGATCAATACCGTCTTGTTCTTTGAAGGTTGCCAGCAGCCAGTCTAGAATACACTCGTCAAAGTTATCGCCCCCGAGGTGGTTGTTACCAGCAGTGGCGCAGACTTCAAAAACGCCGTCCCCTAGCTGGAGAATAGACACATCAAAGGTGCCACCCCCAAGGTCAAAGACAAGGATTTTTTGATCTTGATCCTGTTTGTCAACACCATAGGCTAGGGCGGCAGCAGTGGGTTCGTTGATGATCCGCATGACTTCAAGGCCGGCGATCGCCCCAGCATCTTTGGTAGCTTGGCGCTGGGCATCACTAAAGTAGGCAGGCACAGTAATGACTGCTTGGGTCACAGTCTCCCCCAAGTAGGCTTCTGCATCTTGCTTGAGTTTCTGCAGCACCATGGCCGAAATTTCTTGGGGTGTGTAGGTGCGATCGCGAATTTGTACATCCACCGTGCCGTCACGCCCCTGAACACAGGTATAGGGCACTCGTGCCCGTTCCGAAGCAGTTTCGTCCCAGCGACGACCGATAAAGCGCTTAATACTAAACACGGTATTTTCCGCATTGGTCACCGCTTGGCGCTTCGCAAGCTGGCCAACAAGACGATCTCCCGATTTACCAAAAGCAACGATACTTGGCGTTGTTCGACCACCTTCAGCGCTGGGAATGACAACTGGGTTACCCCCTTCTAAAACAGCTACACAACTGTTTGTGGTTCCGAGGTCAATGCCAATGACTTTACCCATAGCCGCCAATGAGTTATTTCCGAAATCTGTTTTCCAAGACCAAGAATGACTTCGACCCGGCGAAATTCATCTTTACCTGTTATATTGCCCCAATAATGATGCTATGGTAGCACCCTAATCCTGAAAAATGATATTTACTAGGAATTTTGCTGAACTGTAACACCTGTTACCACCGAGTGACGGATCAGCGCCACTTGCACTCGGTTGTCTCCTAACGCCTCAACGGCCACAGCAACCCCGGGCCCAAAGAATGTTTCCATTTTCAGTTGCTTAGACTGCCAGACCTCAAGGGGAACCGCCGGCGAATCAAACTCTAAAATTAAGGTGTAGGCTCCATTTCTCAAGACTTCGGCGATCGCCACCAAAACTGGACGCTCATCCTCCGACGGACTCAGTCCCAAACTAGCCAACGTACTATCTAGATGTGCCTCTTGGCCATAGCGATAGCGAGTCACATCCTTGCGAATTTGTGTTTGTGTTGGCGTTGCCTGCGATCGCGCAGCAATTACCTCAGCCGTCGGTAGCTCACGGTAGGGCACAGGTTTAAGTTCTGCAGCCTTCAGTGCCAGCCCCCCCAATAGCAACGGCACACCATAAAAGAACCCAGCGAGATTGAGAGTGGCATTCCCAGTTGCATAGGCAACGACCCCCACCACTGTCAGCAGCGAACCAACAAGTAAGCCAACGGTGCCCAAGGAAAATGAACCTAGCATAGTCTTCAGTTGTGACCCTAACGGTAGTTCGTAAATTGTAATGGCACCGGATAGTCTGCCCCCTTTAAGCGTTGAATTACCGCTTGCAAGTCATCCTTAGATTTAGCTGTAACCCTTAGGGTATCTCCTTGAATTGAGGCTTGCACCTTCTTAAACTCAGTCCGAATGAGCTTACTAATTTCCTTCGCCAGCTCAGGATTAATACCCCTACGCAATTGAATGACTTGCTTGACACGGCTACCACTAGCCGTCTCCACCGCACCATAGTCAAATATTTTTAGAGAAAGTTGCCGTTTGGCAGCCTTCTGCTGCAAGATTGTATGCACTGCTGTGAGCGTAAACTCACTATCAGTTTGAATAGTCAGCCCCTCCTTGGTCAGTTCCACCGTCGTTTTGGTGTCTTTAAGATCGTAGCGAGCCTTAATTTCTCGTTCCGTTTGATCAACGGCATTGACCAACTCTTGCCAGTCAAAATCACTCACAATATCAAAGGAAAACGTACTTGCCATGCCTAGGGTTTGGGGTTAACTTTACCAATCACTTCTAATTTACCGTCCTTCGTCACCTGCCAAATGTCATAGACCCCAACCACATCGCCGTTTTCATCAATATCCACATTACCGCTCGCCCCTTGGTAGTTGATTTCCTTCCCCTCCCGCAGCAGCGCCAAGGCGGCACAAACATCATCCACCTCTTCACCGGGGCCGTTAGCGACCTCCCGCAACTTAGAGCGAATCCCGTCGCCGGTATTGGCTTTAGCGGCCTGAGCCGCCAGAACAAGTAAGGCGGCAGCATCCCACGCTTGAGCGGCAAAGGCAGGTAACTCTCCCCCTTTTTTGGTACGCCAGAGTTCTTGCAAGGCAGCTAAGGCTTGGCCATCAGCACCGGGCACAGTGCCCTTGGCTCCAGCAATAATATACGTGCCATCGGGAGTGCGCCCCACCTGTTCTGGAAAACTGTCAGATTTCACCCCATCCGTGAGCAAAATAGCCACATTTTGGGTGAGTCCTTGCTCAAAGGCTGACTTGAGAAGTAGGCTACCCGTCTCCGGATATAAAATAGCGACAACAGCATCAGGGTTGCCAGCAAAGGCAGCGGCTGCTTCTGTAGTGAAGGTGGTTGAGCGCTCATCATAGCGGGTAGGACGGGCTTCATTGACCACAGTGCCCCCCAGCGCCTTGAACGCGCGAGTAAATTCCTGCTCAAAGCTGCGGCCATAGTCATTGTTGATAACGACCGTAGAAACCCGCTTGAACCCCTGATCTTTCGCTAGCTGCGCCAAGGCTTGAGCTTGATAGTTATCAGGCGGCGCAGTGCGTGCCCAGTAACCATTAAAGTCTCCTTTTTTGGCGCGCTCGGTCAGTAAGGTGCTGGTACTACCTGGCGACACTAGCATTACTTGCCCACGGGTGGCAATGTCCGCAGCAGCATTAGAGACACTACTACCAAAGGAGCCAACCACACCAGCAACACGATCAATTTCTACCAGTTTTGTCATAGCCTCTGCGCCCGACGCTGGGCTCGACTGATCGTCAGCCGCAATCAACGTTACCGGTTGGCCATTGACACCGCCACAGGCATTAACGGTTTCCACCAGCAGCGGAACTGTCTCGGCAATAGGGGTACCTACGGAGGCCAAGTCTCCGGTTGAGGGCAGTAGCGAACCAATGCGCAGGCCATCACTTGCAGAACCAGTCGTTGTGTTCGTATTTTCACAGGCACCGACCCCAAGAAGAAGGAGCACACCGGCAACAATTTTGATCCATGCCCACGATTGCGGCTGACCCATAGTCGTTCACTCTTCACAGTTTGCAAGCATCGTACTCCAAGCAGGGGTTCATTTCAACCTGACCCTTGCAAAAGTAAAACTGAGGCGCGTTACCTATGGGATAACCGCCCCGATCTTATTTCGTAGTTAAAGTGTTTTAGGCGTTGCCCTGAGGTGCCTTACGTCGAAGGACGCACTTGCCGCGCCATCGTTAAAAAGCTCGCCATGTTAGCCCCCGGACGACGGCGGACAAATTGGGTATAGGGTCGCGATGACACCTCGCTCGCTGTAGCCTGTGCAGGAGCCGGAGCAGCGGGCGGTGGCTCTACAGCAGCCGCGGCAGCCACGGGTGCAGGGTCTGGTTTGGGGGTGGCCACCGCAGGGCTTGGCTCGGGTGCCGCCACTGGCGTTGGTGACGGAGCGGTTGGTTCTAGCTCAACGTAGAATTCCCCCTTCTTTCCGAGTCCTAAGAGTTTGCCAAGGGCGGCAAAAAGACCAAAAATGGCACCAAAGAGTTTTTTCAACAGACCCATGCGATAACCCTCCTAAGCGGTTGTGTACTATTGAGGTCAAGCTAAAATTCAAGTATTTTAGGTCACACAGCTGGTCATTGTCCCTTGCTGTTGACGGTTACTTGCTATTATCCAATGGGCGGTAGCCGCAAGCAACCAACATCTGGCGGCAAGACAAGGAGATTGTTGCGAAATGTGGAAACTCTGAGAAGCGTTGTGTTACATTTTTCAAGGTAAAGCAGCGGTTTCTCAGGACTGATCTCTGTTATGAATAAAGTTTACGACTGGTTTGAGGAACGCCTCGAAATTCAGGCGATCGCCGATGACATCAGCAGTAAATACGTTCCACCTCATGTCAACATTTTTTACTGTCTTGGTGGCATTACGCTGACCTGTTTCTTGGTGCAGTTTGCGACGGGCTTTGCGATGACCTTTTATTACAAGCCCACCGTCGCTGAAGCATTTACCTCAGTGCAGTACATCATGAATGAGGTGAACTTTGGCTGGTTGATTCGCTCGATCCACAAGTGGTCCGCCAGCATGATGGTGCTGATGATGATTCTGCACGTCTTCCGAGTGTATTTGACCGGTGGCTTTAAGAAGCCCCGTGAACTGACCTGGGTAACAGGCGTAGTTTTAGCGGTGATCACCGTCAGTTTTGGGGTGACTGGCTATTCGTTACCTTGGGATCAAGTGGGCTATTGGGCGGTAAAAATTGTTTCCGGTATTCCAGCAGCCATCCCCGTGGTCGGCGACCAATTGGTAGAGCTGATGCGTGGCGGTGAAAGCGTTGGCCAAGCCACCTTAACTCGCTTCTACAGCCTACACACCTTTGTGTTACCTTGGTCGATTGCTGTTTTTATGCTCATGCACTTCCTGATGATTCGGAAGCAGGGCATTTCTGGCCCCCTCTAAAACGCAATTGACGATGGTTGAGCATAACGAAATGTAACGTCGCCAGCCCTACGTGGCGTCGGAACTTGTTATGCTCCAAGTACACTCCCCCTTGCTAACCCTTAGGAGAACAACGGTTCTATGGCAAAAGTTCTGAAAAAGCCTGATTTAGCAAATCCGGCATTACGGGCAAAGCTCAAAAAAGGTATGGGCCATAACTACTATGGCGAGCCCGCGTGGCCCAATGATCTGTTGTACATTTTCCCTGTTGTGATCATGGGCACGATCGCCTTGGTAATTGGTTTGGCAGTGATGGATCCCGCCATGATCGGTGAACCTGCGGATCCCTTTGCAACGCCGTTGGAGATTTTGCCAGAGTGGTATCTCTATCCAACGTTCCAAATTTTCCGTGTTGTCCCTAACAAGCTGTTGGGGGTGCTCATGAATGCGACGATTCCGCTGGGGCTAATGCTGATTCCTTTCATAGAAAGCATTAACAAGTTCCAGAACCCCTTTCGTCGGCCAGTGGCGATGACGGTGTTTCTGTTTGGCACGGTCGTGACCCTTTGGCTGGGCATTGGTGCTGCTTTCCCCCTAGATAAGTCTCTAACCTTGGGTCTGTTTTAGATCAACATAGATCGATTCAAAGCGATAGAATCGCATCTAGTGTGAACTAGGTGCGATTTATTTTGTCGTCTAGACGGGAAGACCGGCACCGTAACCACTAGGGTCAGAAATCGAATAAACCTAAAGGTTCTTCCGCAACAGTAGTGAAGGTTGTATAACAAGATACTTTTAATCAGGGATAGCATCCATGGATATTCATCTTGATCAGATTGATCAGAAGTGTTGAAATTCAAAAAGAGATGTTGCTGAATGTAGCTATGAATTGCCCTCATCTCCAACCCATCTCCCCAGGGAGACGGGAGCTAAGAGTTTTGTTCCCTCTCCCAAAGGAGAGGGCTAGGGTGAGGGCGGCAAAAGACTCAAACCCGAAAATCATTCGTCTATTCAGCAACGCCCAACAAGAAAGGTACAAGTTATCGCTCCCTGAACCCCTCATTAGTTACGTGTTTGGCAATAAAAAATAATATAAAACTAAAAATTTTTATCTGTCTAGGTAACAGTACTTTAGCCGCCATCGCTTATTTCCTCGAAGTGGCACGTCAAGGCAACCGTTGAGGGGGCAATTCTCAGTGGCAGGCAATAAAGCTTTGGGCGAGGGCGATCGCCGCCGGATTGATCTCGTGACCCATGGGGAGGGGATGGAAGCGAACCGGAACATTGGCAGCGGCTAAGTGGCGGTAACTGGCTTGGGCGATGGCAAAGGGTACCACCGGATCCGCAGTGCCATGAATCATCAGTACAGGTGGACAGGGCGATCGCGGTGTGGGGGGGCGCACAAGATAGCCACTAAAGACAATTAAGCCCGCAAAGGGGAACTGTAACCCCAGTGAGAGGGTGAGGGCACCCCCCTGGGAAAACCCGGCCAGAATTGTGCGGCTGAGGTCAATGGGCAGTTCCTCAAACCACTTTGAGAGCATTGCTTCACTAGTGGCTAAATCCGTTGCCCGATCGTCGAGTAGCAAGGACTCCGAGGCACCGTCGTGCTGACTGAGGTCGTACCACATCCGCCCCTCCGTAACGTAGGGATGGGGAAAGGGAGCGTCCGCCGCATAGGCTTGATAGGTGGGGGCGAGCACAGAGGCAAGGGGTAACAGGTCTGCGGCATTGGCACCCCAGCCGTGGAGCAATAATAGGGTGCGATCGGCCGCTGTTGGCGGATCAGGCGCACAACGGTAGCGCAGGGCAGCCATGGCTAGACAGGGTTGAGTTCCTTCGTCGTTTGGGGCAGTGGTGGATAACTCAAACTAGACTCAATCATCTCGCGCCCTTCCGTAGAAACGTAGTCAAAAAAGGCTTGGGCAACCACTGAAAGCTGTTTCCCAGCTGGATAGACAATGTGCCAGTGGCGTTGAATCGGAAAGTGCTCAACATCAAGAATAGTCAACTGACTGGACTCGCGGTCAAGGGCAAGGCAGTGATGGGACAACACCGAAATTCCTAATCCCCCGGCGATCGCCTGTTTAATAGACTCATTACTGCCCAGTTCTAAGCGGATATTGATCGACACCCCGTGCTGGGCAAAGAGTTTTTCCACCGCTTGGCGCGTCCCCGACCCTTGCTCGCGCATAATAAACGGTTCGCCTTCAAGATCGTGGATGGAAATGCCATGGCGCTGACTCAGGCGGTGTTGACTGGGGGCAACCACCACTAAAGGATTATCTAAAAAAGGGTGACACTCTACATCGACGTTGTCGGGAGGATAGCTGGGAATATAGAGATCATCCATATTCCCACGAATACGCTCTACCACCTGTTCGTGGTTTGTGACCGTGAGGGCAACGTCAATCCCCGGATAGCGCTGGCAAAATGGCCCCAGCAAGCGGGGGATTACATATTTGGCTGTGGTAATAACACAGAGGCGCAGGTGCCCCTGCTTCAACCCCTTGAGGTTGGCAACCGCCATTTCAAAGCGATCTAAGCGCTCAAAGATGTCTTGACAGGTGGCTAACAGTTCCTTACCCGCTTCAGTGAGGTAAAGGCGTTTACCCACCTGCTCAAACAAGGGCATACCGACAGCACGGGTCAACTGCTTCATCTGAATTGAAACCGTGGGCTGGGTCAGAAAAAGTTCCTCCGCAGCGCGAGTAAAACTTCCGTGGCGAGCAGTGACCTCAAACACCTTCAGCTGATGTAGGGTTGCCTGTTTCAAACCCACTCTCCTTTCCTCAGCAAAGTGATTACGACTAATAGCATCATTGATCTATAGGACCTCCAACAGAGAGACCCAACTGTTGGATGTGCTGCAGACAGCAGTAAAACTACTATAGATGAAATTCTATCAAATTTCACGTCATGATAACGAAAACCAAAGAATACTGTATCCAAATTGACATCCTGTGCGTGCTGCGCGAAGGTGTCTTGCGGAGGGATAGATGATCGGTAAGCCGATAGCAATGGCATCAAGGGAGTGGCTGTACGGTTGCCTGCGGGCGGGTCGCCACCATTGGAATCAGTGGCGGCAGTCCTATCCCCAGCTTAGCGTTGATCTGAGTGAGGTGAATCTCACGGGGTTAGATTTAGGCGGCTATGATCTGCGGGGGTGTAACTTTAGCCATAGTGTACTGCGCTTGGTTAACCTGCGGCGCGCAACTCTTTGCTACGCCAATTTCTATGGCGCAGACTTACACGCGGCAAATCTAGAAGAGGCAGACTGTACGGGGGCGTTGTTTTACCGAGCCGTGGGCGATCGCAGCACCTGTCAGCGGGCCATTCTGCGCTTGGTCAATTTGCAACAGGCACAGTTTCAGCACGCCGACTTGGCATGGGCTATTCTCGAGCAAGCGGACTGCCGTGAAGCCAATTTTCGGGATGCGGATCTCAGTTTTGCCCAAGCGACCGCAGCGGACTTCAAAGGTGGGCAACTGGTGGCTGCGAGCCTCAACGATGCCACCTTGCGTTTTGCCCAACTTGACTATGCCTCCCTTGAAGGCGTGTATGCCTATCGCTGTAACTTTCAGGGAGCCAGCCTCACCTATGCAGGGCTAACCAAGGGGTATTTTGCCAGAGCACTGTTTGTGAATGCCAATCTTAGCCATGCTGTTTGCCGCTGGGCCAATTTTCGCCATGCCAACCTGCAAGGGAGTTGTTGTGATCAGACCGACTTTGACCACAGCAGCTATTACGGCGACTGTTGAGATCTCCAAGCGACTAGCTAGGAAGCGCCGCGCTGTCCCAACAAGGTTTGCTGCGGGGACATCACGTTCCGGGTAGCTCCCGCAAATGGGCTGGCAGGTGCGATCGCTCCGCAAGGGCGAGTAATAATGGGCCGCGAGCTGTGTACTCCACAATACTCACACTGGCCACCGGCGCAGCAATGCGATCGCGAAACCGCCCAACATCAATCCCCAGCAAGCCGCACAGCATGATCCGAATAGTGGCTTTGTGGGACACGATCAGGATGTTGCCACTCGGATATTGACGCTCAATTTCCAGTAGCACGGCATTGCTACGGTAATAAATATCAATACCGCGCTCCCCGCCCGTTGGGGCATTCCAGCCCGGATCCGAGAGCCAACTCACGTAGTCATCGTGGAACCGCTCGTTAACCTCTTGGGTGGATAATCCTTCCCACTGGCCGTAGTAAATTTCCCGTAGGCCATCCCGCAGTTGCATCTCTAACCCGAGGCGATCGCAGAGGAACTGAGCAGTTGCACGGGTTCGCAGCATGGGGCTGGCAAACACTGCCTGCCAAGGCAGTTCGGCATAGGCGCTGGCAAAGGCTGCCGCCATGGCAGTCCCTGCCTCCGTGAGCGGGGGATCCAGTTCACCGCAGAATGCATTAGCACGGCTAAAACTGGTTTGACCATGGCGTAAAAAGTAAAGTGTCAAGCCCATAGCCGCTGTCTCCTGCCTTGCACTGGGAGTATAGACGAGGTAACCAGCAGCCTCAACGCCCAGCGTTACTGATTTCGCTGAGGGTCACCCCTTGGTAATAATGCCCCAAAATTTGATCGTAGGTATAGCCCTGCAATGCCATACCGTAAGCACCCCACTGGCTCATCCCCAAGCCATGCCCATGACCGCGTCCTGTAATCGTAAAGGCAACGGGCACACTTTGTCCCGCTTGGCTGGCCACATTCCCATACTCAGGGGCAACCGTGAGGAGGGTACTGCGCAACCCCAGAGCACGTCTCAACTCATTGCCAGAAATAGTACGGCTACCCGCTGTCCCCACCACTTGCATGGAAATAATCCGTCCTTGGGGACTGGTTTGTAGGGGGCGGAAGCCAACAATGGTGCCAATACCGGGAATGCGCTGGCGCAGTTGTGCCGCTGTTAAGCGAACAGTCCACTGAAAGTTAGGCGATACCTGATCAAAATCAGGGGTGCCACGTAGGTAGGGCACAGGTTTTTGCCAAACGTACTCAGAATCCTCCGTATGCCCTCCCGACGCAGCATGAAAGACAGCTTCAATAACTTGACCGCCATAGGTGAGGACTTGATGACGAGTAGCCGCCACCGCTGCGAGGGTACTGGCGGTTTCTGAACTCACACCGGGATAGACCTGATGGGTGACTGTGGCACCCACATCGTAGAGGGTACCCGGACGCCGCCGTTCGCGATCGCGCCGAAACAGGGCAAAGGAACGGGAGGCAACCGCTTGGGCTTTTAGAGCCTCCTGTGGCCATGAAGGGTACATTTCCTTGCCGACAACACTGGGGAGGTAGTCTTCAAGGTCAACAAGGTTAATCACCAACAAACCGCGGCTGGTGCTCAGGATCTGCAACCGCCCCCGATACCAGCGATCGCCCACCCGCACTAAACCGGTGTCCCGTGGTTCAAGGAGCAATTGTCGGCCTTGGATCCCCGCTGCCTGAACGCTGCTACCGGTAAAGACTGCGGCCACAGATTGCTGGGGCGAGACAGCAATAGCGCGACCCGCATCGTCCCGTAACTGGGCAGGAGTAGAGCTGCTAATGGTAACTTGACGAACCCCTTCAAGGATGGCCACCCGTAGCTCAATTGCCCAAGCCGCTGAGGAGAGCAAGAGCGTCATCAGCACACTGAGGCCACCAGCACGGGTCAGCGATCGCCACAAAAATACTAAATAGACCATACTTCACTCCTCTGCCATGGCCTGCTTCTAGGGAATTGTAGCGAGATTGGCCAGCCAACCCACACAACCCATGGCAAAAACTTAACGTTGTTCCCGCAGGCCGCTCCAACCAATGGTAATAAAGCCAATGGCTAACAAAAAGCTGCGAATACTCACCCTTAGACGGTTGATGAGGGCTTCCTGTTGCGCCCGCTCCACCGCTTCTTGCTGCTGAGAACGGATGCGCTCTCGAGCTTGACCCGCTTGGCGATCGAGGGCTTGCGGATCATTTTTCAACTGCTGGAGAAGCGCTTTTTGCTCGGCAGGCAGTTGACCACTTTGTAAAATTTGCTCCAATTGACCACTGCTGGCGAGTTGTTTTATTTGCTGCTGCTCTTGATCAACACGGATCTCAGCTTGGGCGGCTTCTTGATTGATCTGATTGACTGCTTGCTCAGTAATTTGCCCTGTAATGGAGAGGTAAAGCGGAATCCCCAACAGGCAAAGGAGCCCCAGCAAACTAGAGAGAACAAACACCCAAAACCGCCAGTCTTTCAGGGCGGACTGGCTAGGATCTACTTGAGGGGCGTTTCCAGAGACCGCTTGGATCCAAAAGCCAGTATAAATAAAAACAAAGCCAATGAGGGGGGTGGCAGCGCGCTCAATAAACTGGTTGACGACCGTCAGTTGCCACTGATTATTACTAAACTGGGGGGAGACAAAAAGAAGTCCCCACTCCACAAAAAACGTGAGTAGGAGAATGATGCCGACCAGTTTCAAGAATTGCGCTGCAAGGGGCAGGGGGCGTTTTGTGGATTTTGAGGCCGTCATGAATCGCGAGTGACTCGTCAACTACTGCATCAACCTTACTGGATTTTGGGATCATTGATTCAGGTTACAGCGGCGTTCCTTTTGGGGCAATGATGGCAGCACAGGCATTAATGATCGTGGGCACCACGTCCCATGCCGGAAAATCGTTACTGACGGCGGTGCTCTGTCGCTGGTTAGCACAGCACGGCTGCCGGGTGACTCCCTTTAAGGGGCAAAATATGGCCTTGAATGCCTACGTGACTAGCGAGGGCGGCGAAATTGGCTATGCCCAAGCAGTACAGGCTTGGGCAGCGGGGGTTGAACCGGAGGTGGCCATGAATCCAATTTTGCTAAAGCCCCAAGGCAACATGACCTCCCAAGTGATTCTCAATGGCCACAGTGCTGGCGTGACCGAGGCGGCCAACTACTACCGAGATTATTTTGATCGGGGCTGGCAGGCCATTACCACGGCCTTGAGAGAGTTACAGGAGCGCTTTGACTGGATTGTCTGTGAAGGAGCGGGTTCCCCGGCGGAAGTGAACCTGAAGCATCGCGATCTCACGAATATGCGAGTGGCGAAGTATCTGAATGCGCCAACGATCCTAGTGGCAGATATTGACCGTGGTGGTGTGTTTGCCCACATTGTGGGAACCCTGATGCTCCTTGACCCCGACGAGCGAGCGTTGATCCGGGGAGTTGTCATCAATAAGTTTCGCGGCCAGCGATCGCTGCTGGAGTCGGGCTTGAAGTGGCTCGAGGAGACAACGGGTGTACCGGTTTTAGGGGTGATCCCTTGGCTGGATCTGCACCACCCAGCGGAGGATTCCCTCGATCTATTGGATCCACGCCCGCAGCGCGCTGCCGATCTTCAAATTGCGGTTGTGCGGCTGCCGCGGATCGCCAATTTTACCGACGTTGATCCGCTGTTGGCAGAGCCTACGGTGAGTCTGCGGTTTTGTTCGCCGTCTGACCCCTTAGGGAACCCCGATGCGGTGATCGTGCCGGGGACAAAAACCACCATTGCCGACTTGCAGGTACTGCGTGAGACGGGGATGGCGCAACAACTACAGGAGTATGCGGCTCAGGGGGGCACCATTTTGGGAATCTGTGGCGGTTGGCAATTACTCGGTGAGACGATCGCCGACCCGGAGGGGCTAGAAGGATGCCAAGGCGTGCACGCGGGGCTAGGATTAATGCCCCTACAGACGCACCTGACCCCCAAGAAAATCACGCAACAGCGGCAGACCCGTTCCCTCGTTTTTCCGAGTGACACACCCATTCATGGCTATGAAATTCATCACGGCCAAAGTACCTATACTGCCACCGTAGGCGACTGGCAGATGCTGTTTGAAACGCCAGAGCTAGGGTGCGTCAATACCGCACGAACCCTCTGGGGAACGTATCTCCATGGTCTTTTTGAAAATGGTTCATGGCGGCGCCACTGGCTCAATCAGCTGCGATCGCGGCGACAGTTGCCCCCGTTGCCCACAGCGATCCCTGACTATGCAACGGAGCGAGACCGACAACTGGATCGGCTGACTGATGCTGTGATGGCTCACCTTAATTTAGAACCAGTTTGTAAATTATGTTGATGTAAAAATTTCAAATTGTAAGCATTTGTCATAGCTTATAAACAACTCCCCTAGACTAAAGGACGGTACATACATTTGTGGGAGTTAAATGGTGCAATGTTAGTGGTGAGTCAGTGGTCTGTTGTCATGTTAGTTGTGTCGGCGATCGCCGCTCTGATTGGTCTGAGTTGGCTCCTCCACGAGGCTCAGCAGCAGAGCAAACAGCACCCACTGCAGGGCTGTTCCCCTCAGCAAGCCTATGGTGAAACCCTATGGCGAATGATTTTTGTCTATTGGCTCGTCTATTGTGGTGCCACCGGCCTCCAGATCGCTGTACCATTAGAAGGCACTGATCTAGGTCAGATGTGCAAAATTACGGCACTGTTGGCCTTTTTGCTGACGTTCTCCTCGCTCCTGTGCTTACCAATGCACTATTGGCAGTCTCGCCAGCGGCAGCAGCAGCCTAATTAATCTCCTATAAATTTCTACGCCTCAA
Source organism: Synechococcus sp. PCC 6716 (assembly GCF_022570815.1). Taxonomy (NCBI): domain Bacteria; kingdom Bacillati; phylum Cyanobacteriota; class Cyanophyceae; order Synechococcales; family Synechococcaceae; genus Synechococcus; species Synechococcus sp. PCC 6716. The sequence goes on along the minus strand of NZ_JAKLTU010000023.1, from coordinate 5,101 downwards.
TGTCTTCATGTGGCCAGAACTTCTGCAACAACTACTGGATCGGCAGGCTCTTAGCCAAGAGCAAGCTGTGCAGTTAATGGAGGGGTGGCTAAAAGGCGACATTCCTGAGGCGCTTGGGGGAGCAATTCTAACGGCACTACAATTTAAGGGACTGACGGTGCCTGAGCTCACGGGGATGGCCAGTGTGCTCCTCCAGCAATCAACCGGTCAGCCCATTAATTTGGGCGTTCCCCTCATTGATACCTGTGGCACTGGTGGCGATCGCGCGGGCACCTTTAATATTTCGACAGCCGTTGCCTTTGTGGTGGCAGCGGCAGGCGTGAAGGTGGCTAAGCACGGCAACCGTTCCGTTTCGAGCCGCGTCGGGTCGGCAGATGTTCTGGAAGCGTTGGGCGTGAACCTTGCCCACCCCGATCCCCAGAGGTTGTTGCAGGAGGTAGGGATTACATTTCTATTTGCCCCCGGCTGGCATCCCGCCATGAAGGCCGTTGCCCCGCTGCGCCGTACCCTGAAAATTCGCACCGTCTTCAACCTCCTTGGCCCCTTGGTCAACCCACTGCATCCTACGGGTCAAGTCATTGGTGTGTTTAGCGATCGCTATTTGGAAGCCATGGCCGGTGCCTTGCAACAACTAGGCTGTCAGCGGGGAATTGTCCTCTATGGTCGGGAAGGGGTTGATGAGGCCACCCTTGGCAATATGACCGATATGGTCATGTTTACAAGCCCCCAAGACTCCCTACAGCAAGAGGTGCTAGACCCCCAAGCCTTGGGGCTACGGCAGGCTGACCTTTCAGAACTTGCAGGGGGCGATGTCAGCACAAATCGCGCAATTCTAGAGGCTGTCTTGCAGGGCAATGGCAGTGCAGCCCAAACAGATGTCGTGGCTCTTAATGCCGCCTTGGCACTCTACGTTGCTGGGGCAGTAAACGACTGGTGGCAAGGTGTGGATCACGCCAAAGCCATTCTTGCTAGCGGTGCAGCCTGGGCTAAACTCCAGGCCTTAGTTGCTCTGTCGAATGAGTAACMCCCCGCCGCTGCTGCGCTAATTTAGCCACGTCACGTCATCAAGGTCGATATCTATATCTGCTAAATCTTCTGGGTCAATGAGTTGCCGCTGAAGCTCGTCAGTCAACGTTTGCTTTGAGCGGGGCACCTTAGGCACTCTGACGCGAGATATATCCGATAGGGTTGCTTTTTCAATCCGCGTGCTTTCTTTGAGAGCATTAGGGTTAATGTGTTGAAGGAAGAAATTGATGGTTTCTTGCTTTAACCAGCCATTTAAGACCGCAAGGGCACCAAAGCGGTAACTGGCTTGCCACTGATCTTTAAGGATTTGTTGAATTTGCGCCTCTGTGAGTAAAGCTGCACGCTGGAGATAGAACCCCAGTGGTTTTTTTTCTTTGGCTTGGATAAGCTGCGGCCATTCCTCCACAAAGAAGTCAATCGTCTCTTGGGCAACCCAACCATGCAGGGAAATGATGTCCCCTAGCCGCAAGTTGGCATAAATGTCTTTCTCCATTAGCACTACTTGCAGTTGTCCGGTGTTAATCAGGGCAGCTTTGAGCAATATTTCGCCAATTTTCATCCGACCTCCTACCCCTTACTAAGACATAGCAATCATCCGTGCCAATACTGATTCACGAGGTGGAACCGCAACAACACTGATGTCAGTCTAAGGAGATTTGCCTCCTAAGGTACCCGCAGTGCCTAGAATAGTTTCAGCTACGATGAATATTAACAAAAATTAATAAAAAGATTTATCGAATGTGAGCGAACAACCCCGTCCGCTTGCGGCGGGGAGGATGTCAACTTTGTTGCCGCGCTAGGATCTATGCAGGTATCCTTAGTGCCCTAGGAACATTGTCTGCTTCGGCGGATCAGTTTTGCCAGTGTGGGGTAGGCTTTTCACGTTTTCACCCCGCTAATATCAGTTTGCAGTTTTTTAGGGCATGTTATGGATCTGGTGCTGTGCCATCAAATTGCTGATTTTGACACCCTAGGGGCAGCGGTGGGTCTCTCACGGCTTTATCCGGGCACAAAAATTGTTTTAACGGGGGGTACCCATCCCAAAATTGGTGAATTCTTGGCCTACCACCGTGACGAATATCCTCTGATTGAAGCGCGAGCTGTGGACCCAACCCAGTTACGTCAACTGTGGATTGTGGATACCCAATGGCGCAAGCAGTTGGGAMAAGCCGCTCTATGGCTGGATCAACCGCAGGTAAAGATTACGATTTACGATCACCACGTGGAGCTGTCCGGGGATATTGCCGCTACTACCCTGTACCTAGAGCCAGTGGGTGCCACCAGTACAATTATTGCTGAGCAGCTACAGGCTGCCAACCTTACCTTAACCCCCACTGAGGCCACGGTGCTGGCTCTGGGGATTCATGCGGATACGGGTTCTCTTACCTTTGAGCAAACGACGGTGCGGGACGTGCAAGCCTTAGCTTGGCTGCTGAGTCAGGGCGCCAATCAACGGGCGATCGCCACCTATAGTGAGGCGGGGCTAAGTGAAGACTTACAGCCCCTCCTACGAGAAGCATGGGAACACTTGCACCAAGAGGAGCACCACGGCTATCGCCTAGGTTGGGTATTGCTGGCAACGGCATCCTATCTCCCCGGGTTGTCGCGGCTCGTTACTCAACTTGCAGATCTCAGTGAGTGCGATGCAATCCTCCTCGGCCATGCCTATCGCCACAACCATCTGGCGGTGATTGCCCGCAGTCAAATTCCGGGAGTGAATGTGGCCTACAGTCTTGCTGCTTTGGGAGGGGGAGGGCACGCCCAAGCCGCCGCCGCTACCGTGATCACAGAGACCCCGGAGCAGGTGCTTAAAGAGGTGTATCACAGTCTTTGTCAGCAGGTGCCGCATCCTCCCACTGCCGTAGAACTGATGTCGTCCCCCGTGCGAACTGTGCGGCCAGACACCTCCATTGCAGATGCCCATCGGGTATTGCTGCGCTATGGTCATTCGGGGTTATCGGTCGTTGATGCCACAGGGACACTGGTGGGCATTATTTCGCGGCGAGATTTGGATATTGCCCTGCACCACGGCTTTGCCCACGCGCCAGTCAAAGGCTATATGAAGGCACCCGTGCGCACCATTACCCCCGATACCACGTTGCCAGAGATTCAATCCCTGATGGTGAAGTATGATATTGGGCGATTGCCGGTGATGACCCCTAAGGGGGACCTCTTAGGAATTGTCACCCGCACCGATGTGTTGCGCCATCTCTATGCTCTGACGGTGGAGACCGAAACGGTGTGCCCGCTGCCGACACTGAATCTTTATGAGGCGTTGCAGCAGCGGCTGCCCTCGTTACTGTGGGCGCTACTGCAGCGGGCGGCCAACATTGCTAAGGATCGAGGCTGGCAACTGTATCTTGTCGGTGGAGCTGTGCGGGATTTATTGCTGGCGATCGCCCAAGGGTCGGAGGCGGTACCCACCCGTGAATTTGATTTAGTGGTGGATGGGGTACAGCAGGACGAGGCGGCGGGGGTGCACCTAGCCCAAGCTCTCCATGATCTCTACCGTGAGACGGTGCTCCAGGTCTATGGTCAGTTTCAAACCGCTGCCCTGCACTGGCCAAAGCACTCTGATTTGGCTGGCTTTGCCGTGGATATTGCCACCGCCCGCAGTGAGTTTTATCCCTATCCGGCAGCGCATCCGGAAGTGGCCGCCAGTTCGATTCGCCAAGACCTCTACCGCCGTGACTTTACGATTAATGCCCTAGCGTTGCGCCTTAGTGCCCCCCGCCACGGTGAAGTGCTAGATTTTTTTGGTGGGCGCGAGGATCTAGAGCAGCGCTTAATCCGTGTGCTGCACCCCAATAGCTTTATTGAGGATCCGACGCGCATCTTCCGGGCGGTGCGGTTTGCGGTGCGGCTGGGGTTTGAGCTAGAATCCCAAACCCGGCAGTATATTGAGTATGCCCTCACCAGCGGGGTGTTTGAGGGGGACGATCGCGCTGCTAGCAAACGACCCTCTCTCCAAAGCCGCCTCCGCAATGAACTGCGCCATATATTAGAACTGCCTGTCGCTCCTGGGGAGGCCTTTGCTGGCGATCGCGCCCTTACCCTGCTGGCGGAACTGGGAGCACTCCAGTGCTTAGATCGGCACGTCTGTTTTGATGACGCGGCTCGTGCTCGTTTGCAACTGGTGTGGCAGTGGTGGCCGCAACTCCCGCAAAAACAAAAATGGCAAACTGTTCCCCTCTGGCAACTCTTATTATTGGCCTTAATTATTAATGCTCCCACTGCTGTGGCGATCGCCCAGCAACTGCAACTCAGTGAAGATGCTATTCGGTGGCTACAGGACTTACCGGCGCTGCGCCAACAGTGGCAAGCTATCCTCGCAGCAAGTGCTCGTTTAAGTGATTATTACCACTGTTTAGAGAGCTACCCGCTGCCGCTGGTCGTGTTGTTAGCGGCACAACTGCATAGCGAGCCTGACCCCCACCGTGTTGAGCTGCTACGGGACTATTTGTGGCAGTGGCGGCTGCAAAAAAGCCTCCTCAATGGCCACGACCTTCAAGCCTTGGGCTATCAACGCGGCCCGCAACTACGGCAGATGTTGAGGGCACTCCAAGCTGCCACCCTTGATGGCCTAGTGAGCGATCGCGCCAGTGCCATTGCCTACCTGCAAACCCATTATAGAAACCGGAGGGTTCGGGAACCGGATAAAACCTCGCTCGTTCACAACGGGGATACAGAACGGTTCCCGCGCCTACGGCAGTAGGCAGAATCAGTCTTGACATTCTTCTGCAGACAAAGTGATGTCTTGGCTGATACTTGCAATGGCGAGTCGATTTTAGCTGTATGCCATGTTCTCTCATACGGTTGCTATTCGCGTAACTAGGCATCTATAATAACTGCATACCATCTTAACCCAATGATGTTTTTAGCCGTCCAAAAAGATGTTTTTCAACCTGACAAGCAGCTTGCTCAGTTGCTTACTGAGTTAGCGCGTCTTGCCAACAATCTCTACAACCAAGGCGTGTATGAGTCTCGGCAATACTTCTTTGAACAAGGACGGAAACCGTTCAAGGTTCTGAAGTATGTCAACCTCTACGCAAAACTGAAGGAGAGTGAAAACAGA